>JAUNLC010000067.1 GCA_030532465.1 Campylobacter sp.
AGACATACCCAACTTCACTCACCGTCCTATCGCACTCCTCGTTTAAGCAGAGTTTATAGCCTATGCCTTGCGCGTTTTGGATAAGCTCGGGATATAGTTTTTTTCTAAGTTTATAAACAAACGCCCTTATAGCATCGCTCGTGCAGCTCTCACTGGGCCAAACGCAAGCCTCTATCATCTCAAAACTAACTGTTCGCATCTGGTTTTTAAGAAACAGATGAAGCAGCGCTTGCTCTTTTTTGGTTAGAGCAACGACTTCGCCGTCTTTATAAAGCTCTCTTGTAAAAGCATTAAACACAAATCCCTTTTTAAGATCAACGCTTGCAAAATCGCTCTTAAATTTATTTGCCGCAAAGCTCATCATCATCACAAGCTCTCTCTTCTCAAAAGGCTTTTTAAGCACTCCGGAGCTCTTTACATCAATGGCGCTTAACATATTTTCATCGCTATCATAAGCGGTTAAAAACAAGATAGGCACGTTCTCATCGGTTTTTCTAATGATCGAAGCCATCTTAAGCCCGTTCATTCTAGGCATATTGATATCAGAAACTATCAAATTTATATTATGCAAGCTAAAGCACTCTAACGCCTCTTTAGCGTCTTTGCAGGCGTAAATTTCATTTACATACTGCTCTATAGCGCTTTTTATCGCCTCTCTTAAGTCATCGTCATCCTCGACGATCATTAAATTTACATCTTTTAAAATCTCTTTTATCTTGCTATACATTATCCGCCTTTTCAACCCCTCTTTTTAGATAAAGTGCAAATTTTGTAGGCTCTTTTGCGCTTTCAAGCACAAGTCTTCCGCCAAGCTTATCGGTGGCTAAAATTTTAGCCACATAAAGCCCCATTCCCGTTCCTATGTCCTTTTTAGTCGTGAAAAACGGCTCAAAAATACGCTCTTTATCTCCTTTTACACCGCCGCCGTTATCGCTTACGCTTATACAAATTTCACCTTTTATGTTTTGCAAACCAACCCAAACTCTAGGCTCAAAATATATATCATCTTGCATAAAATTTACAAGCTCGTCTTTAGCGTTTGAAAGCAGGCTTAGTAAAATTTGCTTTACGTAAGAAGGCACGCCGTAAACGATAAATTCGCCATCTTCGCACTCAAATTCAAACAAAATTCCATTTGTATTCATCTGAGGCTTTACTATAAATGTAAGCTCATTTATAACATCTTTTACATTAAAATTTATTATACTATTATCGTTTTTATAAAAACTTCTAAAAGCGCTTATCGTCTCGTCCATAAGTCTAATGCCGTTTTTACAGCGATTAAGATGAGCTCTGATCTTATCAAATTTATTTTCACTTAAGCAATCTTCAATATTTTCAAGCGATAGCAAGATAGAGCTTAGCGGCTGACGCTGCTGATGGGATATGGAGTTTATCATCTCTCCTACGACCGCCGTTTTTGCGTTTGCTATTAGCATTCTATGGTGCTCCGCCTCTTTTTCCTCAAGCTCTTTCTCGTGAGTTACGTCGCTTGCGGTGATGATAAGCCCGTCAAATTTCACTCCGCTTTCAAGCACGCTTGAGATGTTTAAGCGGTAAAAGCGTTTGTCTTTGCAAACGACAAAATTTTGATTTTCATGAGGGTGATTTTTGAGATTTGAGAAATTTTTTAGAAGTTCAAGCTCTTTGGAATTTGAAACAAGGGCGTCAAATTCTTGCTCATAATACACTTTGCTTTCAAGGTTAAAAATTTGCTCGAATTTTTTATTGATAAATTTTATAACCCCCTCTTTGTCAATGAGCAAAAGTCCTAAATTTGGAGTCTTTGCAAAGGCTCTTTCTATATCGCTTTTATCCAAAGCCATCTTATTTAAAGACAAAAATGCTAAAAAGCCTGCGACTCCAAATCCCGCAAGAAGGATAAATCCTAAGCTATCCTCTTTGCGATAAAAATAGCAACAAAGCAGTTCAAAGGCAAAAAACAGGATTAAAATAAGGGCAAAAATCCATTTTTGCAAACAAACTCCTAAATTTTATTTAGCCCAAACAGGGTTAATTTAAATCCTTATAATCTACTATATTAAGTCCAAAACCGCCAAGCGCTACAAATTCCCTGTTTTTACTCGAGCTTAGCAGATCAATCTCCTCAATGCCGAATTTTCTTAAAATTTGAGCCCCGATACCAAAGTCTTTGATCGTATTTTCACAGCTCTTGTCATCTTCTAAAAAGATTAAAATTCCGCCGTTTTCACTCAGATACTTGATAGATTTTAAAAGCTCTTCAAATTTAGCCGAGGTTAAAAGCTCGATATCGCTTTTTGTCTTATGAAATTTGACATTGGCTCGTTTTGAAATTTCGCCAAAAGTAAATACAAAGTGCTTTTGATCTTTGTGATCTTTTATCTCATGTTTTATCGCGTCAAATCCGGCGATCTTAACAGGAGCTTTATCTTCGATACTAATCAAGCTCTCATGCTTTAGTCTATACTCGACCAGCTCCGAAACTGAGACCATATTAAGCCCGAATTTCTTACAAAACTCCTCCAGATCGGCTCTTCTTGCCATATTTCCATCGTCTTTTACTATTTCGCAAATCACGGCTGATTGAGTAAGTCCTGCATATTTGCAAAGATCGACAGAGCCTTCGGTGTGACCCGTCCTACTTAGCACTCCGCCTTTTTTGGCTATAAGTGGGAATATATGCCCCGGTTTAACGAAGTCTTCAGGCTTAGATGTGTGCTCGGTAGCTAGACGTATAGTCATATCGCGCTCATACGCGCTAACTCCGGTCGTAGCGGCTTTAGCGTCGATAGTAACGGTAAAAGCCGTTTCGTGGCAAGAGGTATTTTTACTCACCATCAGATCAAGCTCAAGCCTTTTTGCTATCTCTTCGCTAATCGCAAGACAAAGCACGCCTCTAGCGTGAGTTATGGCGAAATTTACCTTTTGCGTATCGCTAAATGCACCTGCAAATACGAGATCGCCCTCGTTTTCTCTATCCTCATCATCGACCATTACGATCATTTTACCGTTTCTTATATCGGCAATCGCCTGTTCAACTCTATCCATTTTTTCTCTTTATAATTGAAATTTGTAAGAATTATACCCGTTTTGTTTAAAATTAAAGATTAAGCCAAAATGCTAAGGGCTAGATCATTTTGGCTATTTAGAGATAATGTTTTGTATTTTCAGATACTACCGCTCAACAAACTCCCGCTTTAAATTTCAAAACCTCTTCCTCTTTACATCCTCTACTATACTCTTAGCCATGTTATCAACT
>JAUNLC010000024.1 GCA_030532465.1 Campylobacter sp.
GCGATAAGTTAAAAAGTGGATGGGGTAAGAGGATTCGAACCTCTGAATGTCAGGACCAAAACCTGATGCCTTACCGCTTGGCGATACCCCAATACCAAATAAGAAAACGTGATTATAGTTATTTTTTTGAATTTTGTCAAGGTTTTAAGACAAAACAACCCGCCAAAAATAACTTGATATCCAAAAAACACAAAGATTAATCTAAAATTTTAACTTCTCGATACTGCAAATAAATTTAAAGCCTTTTCATATAAGATATATCATAAACTCCGTCAAGACGCTTGATTATATCCTCCTTCCAGCCGCTACTCAAACTATCCAGACTCATAAATTTATCCATTAGATTCATATCGTCTTTTGGAGAGTAAAAAAGACGATTTACCTCCATTACGCTCATAGATGTTTTATCTTTTTGCACAACTTGCACTTTATCGCCAGCCTTGCAAGCGCCCGCCTCAAGCACTCTATAATACCAGCCGCTAAGTCCGCTTCTAAAAATTTCTTTTGCAACTCCTGCGTTCATCCAGCGCTTTGAGAGCTTAAAACAAGGCTTTCTAGGCTGGCTTACCTGAAGCACAAGCGAGCCGATCTTATGGATATCGCCTATACAGACCTCGTTTTCATGCATGCCAGATACGGTTAAATTTTCTCCCATTGCACCAAAAGGTAAATTCTTTAATCCTAAAAACTCGCTCCAAGCGGGATAATTCTCATAAGAGTTTGCAAATATGGCTTTTTCCGCTCCGCCGTGATGCCTTTTATCAGCTACCTCATCGCCATGAAAACCAAATTTATCGGCATAAATTTCATTATTTGTCGCTGTTTTAAATATCGCGCTTTGCCAAATTTTATTGAGCGAATCCGTCGCATTTATATCTCCGTAAGTCCTAACTTTACCAAGCAATAAAGCCTTTACAACTCCCATTTGCCACCTTTTCATAAATTTAAAACAAAATATTATTAAAGCAAATTTAACCTTGCGTTGATACGAATCAATGCTTAAATTTGCCTAGTTGATTACAATTTTATCAAATTTCAATCAAGAAAGGACAAAGATGAGTTCAGTAGAGCAAAATATGTTTTGTTATCAGTGCGAGATGAGCGCGGACGGCGGATGTGGCGCTAAGGGTCAAGACAAAGGAACCTGTGGCAAAGATAGCACTAAAGCAAGGCTTCAAGATATGATGATATTTGGACTTAAAGGCATGAGTGCATATCGCCACCATGCAAACGAGCTTGGAGCAAACACTAAAAACGTGGATGATGTGATAGCGCAAACGCTTTATTTCACGCTTACAAATATGAATTTTAACTTTAATGAGCATATCGAGCAAATTTTAAAAGTCGGCAAGGCGGGAGTTGAGGTAATGGATCTGCTTTCAGAAGCTCACACTAGCACTTACGGCGTGCCAAACCCCGTTAAAGTCACACAAAATAAAGCCGAAGGCAAGGCGATCTTAGTTAGCGGACACAATTTGCATATGCTTAAAGAGCTGCTAGAGCAGACTAAAGATAAGGGCGTAAACATCTACACGCACTCAGAGATGCTTCCTGCACATGGATATCCTGAACTACGTAAATATCCGCACCTGAAAGGCAACATCGGTAAAGCTTGGTTTGACCAAACTAAGCTATTTAACGCATGGCAAGGCGCTATCATAATGAGTACAAACTGCATAGTTCCGCTTCGCTCATCTTGCACTTATGCAGACAGGCTATTTGGCTACGATATCGCAGGCACTGACGGCGTAACGCACATTAACGGCGATGATTTTACGCCTGTTATTGAAAAAGCCCTTAGCCTTCCTGATATCAGCGGCTTTGATAGCGATGAAGTTATCAGCACGGGACACCACTATAAAGCGATCTTGCCGATGGCGGGCGAAATTTTAAAGGCCGTAACAGAGGGCAAAATTCGTCGCTTTTTTGTTATCGCAGGCTGTGACGCACCGGGCAAGGGTCGCGAATACTACCGAGAGTTAGCCATAAGCTTGCCAAAAGACTGCGTGATACTTACTTCAAGTTGCGGCAAATTTAGATTTAACGATGTTGATTTTGGTTTTATCGAAGGCACGCAAATTCCGCGCTATCTTGACCTTGGACAGTGCAACGACAGCAACGGCGCAGTTAAAATCGCACTGGCACTCAGTGAGGCTACGGGCATAGCGGTAAATGACCTACCTGTCTCTATCGTGCTTATGTGGATGGAGCAAAAAGCTATCATCATACTCTTTGCGCTTTTATATCTTGGAGTTAAAAATATCCACGTGGGACCAAGTCTGCCTGAGTTTATGAACGATGAAATTTTAAATTTCTTAGTGCAAAATTATAATCTTAGCTTAATAAGCGGCGACGCGCAGGTCGATCTTAAAAAATATCTTGGAGAGCAAAGTTAATAGTAGAGCTAAAAATTCTTCTTGAGTTTATAAATTTTAGCCCGTAAATTTCTAACGGGCTAAATTCAGGCTACATTTTGTAAATTTAATTGCCTATCAAGCGGCTCGTCATTATCATGAAACTCAAATTTCACGGCTCTTGCGCCAAAGCTTTTTGCAATAGCTTCAAGAGTGTCGCGGGCTGATTTGTGAATTTTGCTTTGAAGATCGGAGATTAGCTTAACCGACATCTTCTCAACCTCATTTCTAGCCTCTGAAATCAGTTTATTTTTATCCTCTTCGCTAAACGTGCTTCCAAAAAAGCCATTTAGTGAATCAGGCAACAAAAACGGGATAAATTTACCGTTTTTCTCATCGTAAAATTTCATATTCGCTATCGAAAATTTATATTTACACGGAGGCATAACTATGAGATACTCGCCGTTTGCGGTATTTACGATATCCATTTTAGGACTGGTTAGGTCGTAGATGAAATTTATCTCAAATTCAAATATCATCGAAAGCTTCTTTTCGCTAACCAGCCAGCGCAGATACTCCTTGCCAAAGCTTCCAAATGCGTGATCGGTCTTTGTTACAATCTCCTTACTGTAAACTTGAAACACCGAAAGCTCGCCGATTGATTTTATCTGGGAAATTTCGCTCGTTATATCGCTTTTTATCTCCTTTGACGGTTTTGAAGAGTGTTTGCTTACCTTATATATGATGCCAAATGCGATCAAAACCAAGACTAGAAGCGCTATTATTATATAATCAACCATATCTTTTCTCCTTTTAGCGCGATTTTATCAAAATTTGGTAAAGGGATTGTTAAATTCACAGCCTAACTTCAAATTTTAGTCCCCCACCCGACACCGCTAAACTAAAAGAGCTGAGTAAACTCAAATCCGTGCTCATTTAGCGTGTTTCTTACCATCTCTTGATGCTCTTTGCCCTTGGTTTCAAGCGTTATCGTAATGCTTGCATCGCCGTAGTCAAGGTTGGTAGAAAATCTATCGTAATCAATCTTAACTATATTTGCATTTGCCGTTTTTAGACAATCAGTCAGGCTCATAAGCGCGCCCGGTTTATCAACCAAAGTAACCTTTATCGTCATCTTTCTGGCCGATTTTATAAGACCCTTTTCGATGATGATATTTAGCATCTGCACGTCGATATTTCCACCGCTTAGCACTATGCCGATCTTTGCGCCTTTTTCAAATTTAACCTTGCCGTGAAGTATGCCCGCAACTCCGACGGCTCCTGCGCCTTCGACGATGATCTTTTGATTTTCAAGCAAAAACAAGATCGCATTTGCTATCTCCTCATCATCAACTTGAACGATATCATCGACACACTCCAAGATATGCGCAAGCGTAGTCTCGCTGGCATCGCGCACCGCAATTCCGTCTGCGATAGTGCGAACGGTTTTTGAATTTTTGACCTTTTTAGCTTTAAAACTATCAAACATCGCAGGTGCGCCTTTAGCGCTTACGCCGATAACTTTGATATTTGGATTTACCTGTTTAACGCAGCTTGCAACTCCGCTTATAAGACCGCCGCCGCCCACAGGCACTATGATCATATCAAGATCGGCAATCTCATCAAGCATCTCAAGCCCTACCGTGCCCTGTCCTGCCATGACAAATTCATCGTTAAAAGGATGTATAAAACTCATGCCGTGCTCTTTTGCGTATTCGTTTGCATATTCGTAAGCTTCATCGAAGTTATCGCCCTTTAGCACAACTTGCGCGCCAAGAGCCTTAGTCCCCGAAACCTTTAAAAGCGGAGTGGATTCTGGCATAACTATAACCGCGCGGGTACCAAATTCCCTAGCGCATATCGCAACTCCTTGAGCGTGATTGCCCGCACTTGCCGCTACTACGCCCTTTTTGCGCTCCTCGTCGCTTAAATTTGCTATCTTGTTATACGCCCCTCTTATCTTATAAGCTCCCGTGCGTTGCAAATTCTCCTTTTTGATATAAATCTCAGCTGCGCTTAGCAAGCTTAGTTTCGGACTATACGCAAACGGCGTTTTATAAACAAAGCCGCTTATAGCGCGTTTTGCTTGGATTATTTTATTTAACGATACCATTTTTTAACCTTTGAATTTCTATTTTTATACATCTATCTTCTACGAAATTTATACCCGCTTCTTGCGCGCGCTTTTTTGCCGCCTCATTGGTGATACCAAGCTGAAGCCAAAGCGTCTTAACGCCCGCTTTTATCACCTCTTCAACGAGAGTAGTTGCAAATTCGCCCTTTCTAAACATCACGACCATATCAATATCTTCACTTATATCGCTTAAATTTCTATAGACCTTAAAGCCTAAAATTTCATCCTCTTTCGGATATATCGGATAAATTTTAAGCCCCTCTTGTTTTAAAAATTTAGCTACTGCATTGCTAGCCTTGCTCTCATCGGGGCTTAGTCCTACTATCGCAACGCTTTTGATACTTTTTAAAATTTCATCTACACTCATCTTTTTTCCTTAAAAGCACTCCGCACTCTATATGCATTGTATTTGCAAACTGGTCAAATATGGCAAATTTAGCTACCTCGTGACTTTTACACAGCTCTTTTAAATTCTCTTTTAGGCTTGCGGGCGAACAGGATATATAGATGATATTTTCATAGTTTTTGATGAAATTTACTACGCTCATATCAAGCCCCGCGCGAGGCGGATCCACAAGGATATGAGAGAAATTAAAATCCTTTAAATTTACGCCTTCTAAGCGGCGAAATTCGCGCACTCCGCTAAAAGCCTGCATAAGCTCTTCGCTGCTAACTCTTATAAATTTTATATTTTTAGCGCCGTTTAACTCGCAGTTTTTAAGCGCATTTGCGATGGAATTTTTAGAAATTTCGGTTGCCAAAACTCGCTTAAATTTGCCTGCTAGCGGGATGGTAAAATTCCCGTGCCCGCAATACATCTCAAGCAGATCGTCTGCGCTATCTACACAACCCTTCGCCCAAGATATCATCTTTTCATTTACCGCCCTGTTTGGCTGGATAAAAGCTCCTTCGCTAAAGCTAAATTTATACTCCGCGCCGTCTATATAGAGTCGTTCGCTTAAATTTTCACCTCCGCTAACTAGCTTTTGACCTCTGCTTCTTGCGATTACCGATATATTAAATTCGCTTGCTAAAGCGTCAAATTCACTCTGCAAACCGTCAAGCCGCTTATGATATAAAAGCATGGCAAGCAAGCTATCTTTGGTTGAGATAAACTCTATAGCAAAAAGCTTATGTTTTAAACTCTCGTTTTTTTCGATAAATTCAAGCAGAGGAGTCATCAAATTTGCGATCTTTACTTCAACCTTGGCGCACTCGTCTATAAGCACGAATTTACGCTCTCTTGCGCGCATATAATAACTTAACCTCTCTCCTTCGTGATATATGCCAAATTCCGCCCTGCTTCGGTAATTCTTAGCAGATGAGGCGAAAAATTCAAATTCGCCCCTATAAAAATCCTTAAATTCCTCTTTTATAAATTTCTTTTTAAACTCTACTTGCTCGTCGTAGCCTAAATTTAACGTGCAACTGCCGCATTCTCCTACAAATTTACACTCGTTTAAAGTCAAATCAGACCTTTTGCCCCACAAATCTAACCGTTAAAATCACCGCTAAAAACCCAAGCGGCAACACGACCCATATACTAAGCCCTAAAGATGTCGGTATATAACCTACAAAGATACTTATAGCACTCACGCTTAACGCGTAGGTCATCTGAGTGCGGACGTGATCGATGTGATTGCACCCTGCGCCCATTGATGAAAGTATCGTGGTATCGGATATCGGAGAGCAGTGATCGCCAAATATCGCGCCCGTAAGAACGGCTGAAATATTTACTATCATATAAGCGTGAAGCGCCTCGCCCTCAAGCCCGCTGCTAACGCCGACGGCATTTGCAAGAGGTATGGCAAGAGGCATCAAAATTCCCATCGTTCCGTAACTTGTGCCAGTTGAAAAGCTTATAAACGAACCAAGTATGAAGATGGTCGCAGGAAGGATAAATTTAGGGGTGGCATCCGAAAGCATATCAACCAGATATCTTGACGTGCCAAGCTCTTTAATAACCGAACTTAAAGACCACGCAAGAAGCAAGATCACGATAGTTACTATCATCGTTTTCCAGCCCTTAACCCAAGTTTCAATCGCCTCTTTAACTCCGAAAATTTTCCTATAAACGCCGATTAGTATCGCAACTATGGTAGCTAAAAGCGCTGATTGAAATAGCGCAACCGAAGCGTCCGCCGCTCCGTATGTTTCGCGCAAGGTTTCAAAAGTAAACGGATTTGCTAAAGCCTTTTTAAGAGCCTCGCCCTCAAGCGAGCCAAGTCCGCTAAAATAAAAGCTTACAAAAGCGCCTATTATAAGCACCAAGATTGGTATGACCGCATTTGATGTTTGAAGTTTGATGCCCTCTTTTGGCTCAAGCGTCTTATCTTCGATATCGACCATTCTTGATTTGCTTGAGTGAAGCTCGCCAGTTCTCGCTCTACGCTCGGCTGCAAGCATGCTTCCGTATTCACGCCCCATCATAGCAGTGCAAACTACAAACAAAAGCATGAAAAGGTTATAAAAGCGATAAGGAATCGTCTCTACAAATATCCCAAACGCGTTTATATCGGTTATGCCGATTAGCTCGTAGCCGTTTTTTATAAGTGAAATTTCAAGTCCGACCCATGTTGAAATGATGGCGATACCTGCTATCGGAGCGGCAGTTGCGTCTATAATAAAGGCAAGTTTTTCTCTTGAAACCTTAAATTTATCAGTTATCGGGCGCATGATAGGCCCTACGATAAGGGCGTTTGCGTAGTCGTCAAAAAATACAAAAAGTCCCATCACCCAAGTTGAAATTTGAGCCGAAACGCCTGTCTTTGCCCTCTTGCTAAGCCAAAGAGCCACGGCTTTAGTGCCGCCCATTTTGGTTACTAGAGCCACAACGCCGCCGATACAAAGCACCTGAAGTATGATACCCGCATTCCAACTATCGGCCATCGAGCCCACTATACGTTTAACGATATCGACAAAGCCCTTTACAAAAGACATAAGCACGCCGTTATTCATGATACTTAACAGATATGTTCCGCTAAATACGCCGATAAAAAGCGATAAAATGACGTCTTTGGTAACAAATGCCAAAACTATCGCGACCACAGGCGGGATAAGCGTAAAAACTCCGAAAAGTTCGGCATTTTTGGCAGGATCGGCAAACATCAGTATAGGTAAAAATAAAGCTAAATATCTCATCTATTCCCTTTCAAAAGCAAATCCCGCCCAAGTCTGCGTTGTAGCCATAACTTCAAGCGAATTTATATTTACGTGTTTTGGTAAATTTATACAATCAACTATGATACGAGCGATATCTTCTGACGTGATAAACTGCGTCTTATCATAAACCGCATCGGCTTTTGCCGCGTCTCCTTTAAAGCGCACCAGACTAAATTCCGTCTTTGCGATACCGGGGGCAATTTGCGTTACGCGAATTCCCGTGCCTTGAAGATCGTTTCTAAGGTTAAAGGTAAATTGCTTGACAAAGGCCTTCGTTCCGCCGTAAACATTTCCGCCCGGATAGGGCCACTCACCCGCAACCGAGCCTAAATTTATGATATATCCGCTTTTGCGAGCGGTCATTATCGGCAAAACCGCCTTGGTTACGTATAAAAGTCCTTTGATATTCGTATCTATCATCGTTTCAAAATCCTCAATGCTCGCATCGTTTGTCTTTTCTTGTCCGAGCGCAAGTCCTGCGTTATTTACGAGAATTTCGATATCTTTAAAATTTTCGGGCAAATTTTCAACCTCTTTGAAAATTTTATCCTTATCTCTTATGTCCGCGGCAATTATATGAGTATTCCCTAGCTCGCTTGCAAGCCTTTTTAGTCTATCTTCACGGCGCCCTAAAAGTATGAGCTTATAACCCTCTTTGCTAAGCGCTCTTGCCGTAGCCTCCCCAAAGCCCGAAGTGGCTCCCGTAATAAAAGCGGTTTGTTTCATCGTCTCCTCCTTATCTGTTTTCTAAATTTGAGCTTAAGCCAATTGTTTTAAGATACTGCGAATTTATATCTTTCTTGCCCATTCTAGCGTAATCAAGCGCGTTAAATCCCGCATCGTCTATGGCGTTTATATCGGCTCCGTTTTCAACCAAAAGCTCTAAAATTTCAACATCGCCGTTAAGCGCAGCCTCCATCAAAACGGTTCTTGAAGTATGCTCAAAATCACAAAGTTTTATATAACTTGGCATCATCTCGCCCAAATTTGAGATATAAACCAGCTTTGTGTTTAGATCGATGGTTCTAGCGTTTACATCGGCTTTATTTTCTATGAGAAATTTAACCGCTTTAATATCGTTTATCCTAACGGCCATAAAAAGCGGAGTTTGTCCCAATAAATTCGAGTAATTGATATTCGCCCCATTTTTAAGCAGGAATTTTAGACTATCTAAATTTTTGAGTGCAAAAAACATAGAATTCTCATATCCGCTGTTTAGGTCTACTCCGATTTTTATAAACTCATCTAAAATTTCCTCGCTCTTTTCATAAAGCAAAGCAGTATTAAAGGAGCTTTGCAAGAGCTCTTTAGAAATTTTACCCGAATATATCATCTCGTTAAAATCGTATTTGGAGAATTTAGTATCCATCACTCGTTTATCCACATCGCTTATATCAAACCGACTGCCCTCGCGCTGCCTCTCTTCGTGATTTACGGCAAATTTTAAAAACTCGTTTGCAACTTTTGTTGCGTAGTAGATCGCACTTCCTTCATCCATAGTAAAATTGCTTGTGTAGTGTTTTACAAGCGGATCAAGGGCTTCGTTGTAGCTTTTGTTAAAGGTCTTAAAAAGCAGAAAATTTGATATGCTTTGATGTCCCCAATAGCGAAAATAGGCTCTATTTCGCTCTTGATTTTTCTCGTAAATTTCAGGAAACTCAAGAGTTTTTGCATAAATTTCGGGCCAGATGCCCGCTTTTAAAAGTGTAAATTTAAAGGCGTTGAGATTTTTATCCGCGATATTTCCTACGCAAAGCCTGCTTTCTGAACGTATCTTGACGGCTAATTCAAGCAGTTGATTTACTATAGGTATGTTTAAAAGCGAGTTTGAGCATTTATAATCTATTTGTTCAAGGCCCGCTTTGTTTGGATTAAAAGTCGGGCTAAAAATTTGAGTTTTATTTGCTAAAATTTCATCGCAATCAAGCTTTAAGTCATCGTAAATTCCAGCAAATCCTAAAGATAGAGATAAAAAGAGAAGCTGGATAATTTTCATTTCAAACCCCATGTTTTAAATTCATTCATTTTACTGAAAAAAATATTTATTAAATTTGAAAAATAGCCGTTTTAATGAAAATTCTTGTAAATTTTTAAAATTTGGAACATAAAAAGGTAAAAATTTGGCTAACGCAACCTTAAAATTTCGTCAAAGGCCTTTTTTAACTTTTCAAAAAGCGGATGAAAAGGAACTCCGTTTACTCTTAAATCGGCAATCGTCGTTATGAAATTCGTATCTCTCTCCCAACGAGGTACCAAATGATAATGCACGTGCTCGGCAATGCCCGCACCCGCAGCCTTACCCAAATTCATACCGATATTTACGCCCGTAGCTCTTAATTCACGCTTTAAAATGATAACGCCCTCTCTTACGAAAAGACTCATCTCAAGCCAAGCCTTTTCGTCCAAATCCTCGATCTTATCGACATGAGCGTATGGTATAACCATAAAATGTCCCGGACTATAAGGGTATAAATTCATAATGCCAAAGCAGTGCTTAGCGCGAAAAAGAACTCCCGTCTTATCGTCGTTTTCAGGATGGTTTATCACCTCGCAAAAAACGCATTTATCGTTTTTGGTGTTAAAATACTCACTTCTCCAAGGCGCACAAAGATGCTCCATCACCCCTCCTTTATCTCTTTTACCGCTCTTACTAAATCATCTTGTCTCATAAAATGCTCCCCTATCAAAAAGGCGTCCACCCCTATCTTGTTTAGCTCAACAAGCTGTTCGTGCTCGTAAAGTCCGCTTTCCGCGACTATTATTTTATTTTGAGGAAGCAACGGCACAAGCTTTTGACATAGGCTCATATCCATATCAAAGCTTTGTAAATTTCTATGGTTAATTCCTATTATATTGGCTCCTGCAAAAATAGCCTTTGTGATATCTTCTTTATCATGCGTCTCCACAAGGGCTTCAAGCCCTAGATGATGGGCGTATTCAAGCAGGTTTTTTAGCTCTTTTGAGCTTAAAGCCTTTGCTATAAGCAGTATAAAATCGGCTCCGTAAACAAGAGCTTCAAGAATTTGATATTTGTCGATTATAAAATCTTTTCTAAGCAAGGGAGTGGCTACGTATCTGCGAATTTGAGTTATAAACTCCAAATTTCCCTTAAAATAATGAGGCTCGGTCAATACAGAAATAGCATCAGCCCCTCCGCTCTCGTAATCCTTAGCTATAAAAATCGGCTCAAAATTTTCTCTTATAAGCCCTTTGCTCGGACTTGCCTGCTTAACTTCGGCTATGATTTTAAAAGGATTATCTTTACTTGATTTAAGAACGGGCGATACATCTCTTGGAACATAAGGGTTATAAGCAAGGCTTCTTCCAAGCCACTCAAGCGGATACTTTGCCTTTCTTTGCTCTAGATCCTCTTTTGTTTTCTTTATAATCTCATCAAGTATCATTTAGCCGCCTTGCTGGTATCTGATTTTTTACCGGCGCACTCATTTATAAGCCTTATATGCTCTTTTGCCTCGCTTGAGTTTATAAACTCCTCGTCATACATAGTTTTTTCCATGATCTCTTTGGCTCTTTCGCACTCTCCTATCTTATAAAGCCCCCAAGCGAGCGAGTCAAGATAATATACCGAATTTGGCTCTTTAGCAAGCGCTTTTTCAACAAGCTCTATGCCCTTTTTCACATCCACGTCATGGTCTATAAGCAAATAGCCGTAGTAGTTTAGATAGATCGGCTCATCAAGCTTGACGGCGGATTTTTCAAAATTATGGATAATTTGATCTAGGCTATCTTTGCTTAAATTTTTAGAATCTCTTTCATATTGATATATCGCCATTTTGGCTTGATATTCAAGGTTAAAGCTCTTATCAAAAAGCTCTTTTGCCTTTTTGTAAGCCTTGTCAAATTCTCCCATGATAGCCCAAATTTCCATAAGCATATTATCGTTATGGGAGTGCTTTTGCAGAAATTTAACAGCGCCTTCATAGTTTTTTTGATAGACATAAACGCCTACGGCTTTATCTAGATACTCTTTTTCTTTGGTAACTCGGTAAAGATCCTCATAAATTTCTATAGTATTGTTTAATTTTCCGGTTTTAGTATATAGATCGGTTAAGGTAAGGCATACATGCACGCTGCAACCGTTTATACGCCTTGAAGTTTCAAGATAGCTTACAGCCTCATCCTTTCTATCCATTTTATTATATAAAAACTCGGCAATTCTTAGCAGATTATCGTCGTTTTTGTCGTTTTCATAGACTATCTTAAACTGATTTAACGCCCCTTCGTTATCGCCTTGCATAGAAAGGATACTTCCAAGCATGATGTGATTTCTAGGCTTATTCTCTTTTTTTATAAGCGTTTGCATCACTTTTTTAGCCTCTTCAAGCCTGTTTGAATTCATCAAGCTAGCGCCCTTTATACGCAAAAAATCGGTATCGTCTTTAAGTGTTTTCTCCCCAAGCTGCATGATCTTGTCAAATTCTTTGCTATTTGTAAAAAACGCAAATTTAAGAGCCTCTTTCAGATAAGCGGGCTTTTTTGTCTCGTCATAAAGCTTTTTATATATCGCCATCGCCTCGTCATGCTTAGCGTTATCCACCGCCATCAGAGCTTGCAATATATAAAGATTTTCATCCACGCTTATCTTTTCGTTAGCCAAAGAAAAAGCTGATAGAAAAAACCAGATCACAGCTCCTATAAAGGCTTTATTCCTATACATTCTTCCTCCAATTCATTAAAATGGGTTTTAAAATAGTCCCAAAACGGAAATGTCTCGCACTGCTTCGGACGAAATTCATAAACCGAACAATTTTGATTTATCTCGTCAAAAAATATGCAGGCATAGCCGTCTTTGTAAATTTTCTCTTTGATACTAAATTTATATCCGCACTTTTGTAAAAATTCCCTCTTAAACTCATCGACACTAAGTTTTAAAAACCCCGCCAGAGCCTCTATCTCACAAGGGCTTATCCATATATAGCCGCTTTCTCCCGTGCAACATTTCCCGCCGCATTCAGAGCATTTACTAAAATCGAATTCATACTCAAATCCGCTTTTTTTAATCATATTTCGCAACTTTTGCTAAAGGTGTTGGCTCTGGCGAAAATTTCACTCGCCTCTTTTGTATATCTCTCCCCTTCAAACACAAAGATAGGAGGTGAAATTTTACTCAAGGCTTTTGAACTTTTTTTAGCCTCTATCATAACCAAACTTGCCTCTTTATTTGCTTTTGGATGGACAAATTTTATGCGGGTTGGGTTAAATTTATACGATTTTAATACGGTTAAGATTTGACAAATCTGTTTTGCATCGTAACAAAACACAAGTGCTCCGCTTGGTTTTATCATCGAATTTGCCGACTTTACAAAGTCTAAAAGCGGTAAATTTTCACTATACCTGCTTACTCTTAAGTGCTCATTTTGGCTTTTTTTAGCTCCGTTGTGATAATAAGGCGGATTTGAAATGATATAATCGTATTTTTTGACTGAGCTAAATTCGGTAAAATCCGCAGTTATAAAGTCCGCTAAAATGCCGTTTTCTTTTGCATTTCGCTTAGCTATTTTGATATTTACATCCTGAATATCAAGCATATCAAGAGATATAGCGCTAAAATCACGCTTTAAAAGCAGTCCAAGCACTCCGCATCCGCATCCGACCTCAAGCACATTGCCCTTTACGCCCTCTTCGCAGATAAAGCCGTAAAGCATCATGGTATCGCTATTGTATCTATAGCCGGTTTCAGGCTGCATAATCTTCATCTATACACCTTTATGACAAACCCTTGCTTATCCGCAGAAGTTATGATGTCGTTGCTGTAAGATATTCGTGAAAAATCACCGAATTCATCTCTTATAAGCTCTCCTGCGGTATTTGCCCTCTCTCTTCCTATACCGAAATTCGCATATGAATTTATGCGCTCAAGCTCCTCTTTAGGAACAAGTTTTGCGATCTTTGAAGTGGCTATGAAGTTGCCTTTGCTTACTATCGGGACTATTTCAAAATAGTAGTTTGAATTGTAGCTTTGCAAAAATTCTCTGATCTTATTTTTACAAGAGGCAGTTACCTTGCCTGAGCCGACATTCATATCGTTACACTCGACGGAGGCTATGAAAACGACCTTTTTTGGAACTTCGCTCTTGAAATTTAGTTGAATTATCTTTCTTAAACTCTCATTTTCATTGCTAAGATATTCGCTATCGCTAAGAATTTCCGAAAGCCGCCTCTTAGTCGTTTCAAGCTCATCTTTGATAGCCACATGCCTTTTTCCTATATCCGCCAGAGTTTTTAGCTGCGTCATCTCTTTTAAAAGCTTTGAATTTTCATCCTCTTTAGCTTTGATTTTAACGTCGCTGCTCTCTTTGAAAGCTTTAAATTTATCGTCTAGCTCTTTAAGATCGTTCTCTTTTTTAGACGCAAGTAAATTAGCCTCATCGACCATATTTTTATGCTCATTTACGGTTTTATCGGATTGGATAACCTTTTGGATAAGATAGGTGATCTTGTCGTTTAAAATCTTATAGTTTTGAGTATCCTTTTTGCCGTTTAAAAGCTCCTCTTCAAGTCTTTGACTAAGCTCATCAACCCTCTCTTTTAAGTAGCTTATGTTGGATTCATCAGCTTCGATAAGGCTTGATTTTTTTAAATTTTGCTCATCTAGCTCTTTTATCCTAGCCTCAAGCTTGGCTTGGCTCTCTTTAGATGTTGAAGTGATCGATTCTAAATCTATTTTTAACCTTTTAATCTCGTCTTCATGCATAGTCCATATCTGAGATATACTCTTTTTAAATCCCTCTTTGTCGATCTTTAATTTTTCTCTTAGTTTTTCAATCTCTAAATTTTTCTCGTCATTTTCCGTCTTATACTTTAAATTTTCCTCATTTATAACCTTAAATTTCTCTTCAAACTCGGCGACGGTTTTGTTTAAATCCGATTTCAAACTCAAAATTTCCTTCTCTTTAAGCATCAACTCTTTTTGAAGATCGCCGTTTTTATAAGACTCGCTATCTTTTAAACCAGATACTTGATCTTGCAACTTGGCGATATGCTCTGATGAATTTTTTGAATTTTGCAAATTCTCGCTTTTGGCCTCATTTAGCCTCTTTGTAAGCTCGTCTATAGCCAAAAGATAACTATCTTGAATTTCTGATATAGTGCTTAAACTAGGATAATTTTTCGTATCCTTTTTAGATATCATAAAATTTACGATCTCTAAATTTTTATTTATCAGATCGATATTATCGTTATATAAAACCCTATTTTGAGCCTTTAAATTTGAAATTTGCCTATTTAACTCATCGGTATCGTCTATTTTTATCCCGCTATCTTGGTCGATATCAAAGTTTTTGCCGTAGCTTTTAGGAGTAAAATAGCTTTGATAGCTTTGCAAATCGTCTTTTTTTATATATTTTTTCTGCTCGTCTTTAGGCAACTCTTCAAACGCAAAAACTCGCACCGCAATCTCTTTTTCCTCGCCAATTTCCATCCCATAGCTCTTTTGTAAATTTAGATACAAAAAATAAGCGCTGGTAGTAACTAACGCCCCTAAAATAAAAAAAGATAGCGAATTTAAAACGCTTTGCTTCATTTTATCGACTGTTTTTGATGCTTTGTATGACTTTGTGCGCATGATTTAGTGCAAGAACTATAGAGCCTCCGTTTTTAAGCACGATATCGCCGCCTATATAAAGTCCGCCGATCGTGCTTTGATAATTCTCATCAACAATCGGATCCTTGTCTTTATCAAGTCCGACACCGCATTTTTGAAGGAAATCAACCGGAGTTGAGCCGCCTATGGCGTAGATGATACGATCGTAAATTTCACTCGTACCGTCGGTAAAATTTACCTTTATTCTGCCCGATTCATTTTCAAGACCTTCTATATCAACACCAAGCTTTAAATTTAGCTTTTTCGCCTGAGCAAGCCCCATAACGGCAGCTTCATTTATATCGTTTAGCCTTGTAAATTTCTCTTTTCTATAATTTAACGTCACATCGTTTAGCTCGCTTAGATCAACGGCGTATTCGGCAGCAGAGTTTCCTCCGCCTACAACTATTATCTTTTCGTTGCTTGAACATGAGTCAAGGTTGAAATTTACAACCAAATTTAAAGATGGCGGAATTTTATAATCAGGCTTATTTGGTCGCCCCATCTTTCCTATGGATATCATTACGTTTTTAGCGCCGTATCCCGCAGTTGTCGTAGTTATATGAAATATCCCGTTATCCTCTTTTTTTACGCTTTCAACTTCGGAGTTAAAGGCCGTATCTATCTCGTGGTTATCAAGCAATTTATCAAAATAATCAAGAGTGCTCTCTTTTGTGCCGTCATCAAAACCGACTATACCGTGGATAGTGCTGTCTTGCCCCTTGTAGCTTTTATCTACGCGTTTATTATCTTTGTAAAATTTTCTTATAGTTTGACTATGATTATCGCCTTTTTCAAGCAGCAAGACGTTTTTAAACCCGTTAGCCTTGGCTTCAACTACGGTAGCAATCCCGCACGGTCCGCCACCGATAACTACAAGATCATAAACACACCTCATAATCATCCTCCGTTAAACTTAATAATTTTGATTGACAATGTAGCAAAAAATCGATTAAAATTTAAGAAATTTGATAGTTTTTGAGCTAAATTTTAGTTGTTAAAGTTAATTTATAGTTAAGAGTGTAAAAATAAAAAGCGAATACTTTATAAAAATCAAGATAAATTTAGAGCCTTACGCCCTAAATTTTCTTTACAAAATCAGCTATCAAAAATGCAAGCTCAAGCGCCTGATCGGCGTTTAGTCTCGGATCGCACTGAGTTTCATAGCGGTTTTCAAGACTTTTTTCGGTTATATTAAATGCACCCCCCACGCACTCAGTTACATTTTGACCCGTCATTTCAAGATGCACGCCTCCGGCATAAGTTCCCTCCGCCGCATGTATCTCAAAAAAGCTCTTAACCTCGGATAAAATTTTATTAAACTCGCGAGTTTTATAGTTGTTTGATGATTTTACGGTGTTTCCATGCATAGGATCGATACTATAAAGGATGTTAAGCCCCTCTTTTTTAACCGCTCTTAAAATTTCAGGCAGCCTATCTCCTATCTTATCCGCACCCATTCTAATGATGATATTTAACCTTCCGGCTTCGTTATTAGGATTTAGTTTTTCGGCTAGCTTTATCACATCTTCGCCGGTTGAATTCGGTCCTATCTTAACTCCGATCGGGTTATGAACTCCGCTTAAGAAATGAACGTGCGCGTCATTTACTCCGCGCGTTCTTTCGCCTATCCAAAGCATATGCGCCGAGCAATCATACCAATCTCCCGTAAGACTATCTTCACGAGTTAAAGCCTCCTCGTAAGGAAGCAAAAGCGCCTCGTGCGAGGTGTAAACTACGGTTTCGTTTATGGACTGGGTGTTGCTTGAATTTATCCCGCAAGCCTCCATAAAAGCAAGTGTTTGGCTTAAATTTTCAACTAATTCGTCATATCTTTTTCCAAGTTCCGATTTTTTAACAAAGCCCAGATTCCACCTATGCACCTCGTGCAAATCGGCAAGTCCGCCTCTGGAAAAGGCGCGAAGAAGGTTCATAGTAGAAGCTGATTGATAATATGCCTCTATCATCCTTTTAGGATCAGGCACGCGCGCAGCCTCGTTAAACTCAAAGCCGTTTATGATATCGCCTCTATAGCTTGGCAGTTTTACGCCGCCAACCTCTTCGTAGTCACTACTTCTTGGCTTTGCAAACTGCCCCGCCACGCGCCCGACCTTAACTACGGGGCAACGTCCCGCGAAGGTAAGAACGATAGCCATTTGAAGCATAACTTTAAACATATCTCTAATATTATTTGCGTTAAAATTTAAAAAGCTCTCCGCGCAGTCTCCGCCCTGAAGCAAGAAAGATTTACCTTGCGTAACGTTTTTAAGAGCGTTTTTTAGATTTCTTACCTCTCCTGCAAAAACAAGAGGAGGCAAAAGGGCAAGCTTGCTTTCAACACTTTTTAACTCCTCTAAATTCGGATAAACGGGTTGCTGCAAGATATTAAAATTTCTCCAAGAACTTCTAGTCCAAGTCATAAATAAACCTTTTAAAAATAAGTTCGATTTTAGCCAAAAAGAGCTTTTAACAGACATAAAAAAGCAAATTTGAGCTAAATTCTTACTATAAAGTAACACTCATAAGCAAAGTGTTACGAATTTGACTAAGCTTTGATTAAATTTTGATTAAATACAATTACGCCAAAAAAGCGAATTTAGATGCAAAACTACGAAAACGAAACAAAAGCGGGCATGATATACGGTCTTAGCGCATTTTTGCTATGGGGACTCTTTCCTATATATTTTAAGCAGCTTTATGAGCTAAATTTTGCCGAGATAGTCGCGCACCGTATCATCTGGTCGGTGCTGTTTTTATATATCTTGCTAAAATTTAGCAAAAAACTCGCACAAACAAAGGCTCTGTTTTTAAACAAAAAGACGGCTGCGCTGCTATTTATCAGCGGAATTCTCATAGCATTAAACTGGTCCATTTACATCTATGCGGTAAATATAGACAAGATAGTGGACGCAAGCCTTGGCTACTTTATAAACCCTTTGCTAACCATGCTTCTTGGCGTGATAGTCTTAAAAGAGAAAATTTCAAATGCGGGTAAATTTGCGATTTTCATCGTATTTGTCGCTATCTCTATCCAAATTTACGATGTTGGCGGACTGCCGTTTATCTCTGTGGTTTTGCCGCTTTCTTTTGCCGTATATTCGCTTGTTAGAAAGCAGATCAAAATTCCTTCGCTAGAAGGACTTTTCGTAGAAACTACGATGGTAGCTCCCATAGCGCTTATCACTTTATCTTTTATAGGCGTAAGCGGCGAGGGGCACTTTGGCTTTTCATGGTTTGGGCTGTTTATAACGCTTTGCGGACCGCTTACGGTTATACCTCTTTTGCTTTTTAATTCAGCCGCCTTGAGGTTAAATTTAAGCACTATCGGCTATATGCAGTATATCTCGCCCTCGCTTCAGCTTCTAATCGCGGTTTTTGCCTATAACGAGTCTGTAAATGCTGCTAAAATCGCTTCATTTGTGCTTATCTGGATAGCTCTTGGCATAGTTAGTTTGGATGGAATTTACAAAAGAAAAAACCAAATTTGAGTATAATCAGGCTTAAATTTTAAAAGGAATCAGATATGGATATAGTTACTATGACGATTGTTGTTTCGCTTGCGGTTGGAGCGATACTTTATATGCAAATTCAAAAAATAACTAAAAACATCGATGAAAACGGCACTTTAGCAAACAACTCGCCTGAAAATTTAAAGCAAATTTCGGTAGATAAATATAAGAAATTTTGCGAACTTATCAACAACGAACTAAGAGAGCTTAAAAACATGGCGCTTTATGATGACGCTTTAAAAAGCAAGGAGTTAAAGGATAATTTTCTTGAAAATCTTAGCGAAATGAGTAAAAAACTAGCCTTCATAGAGACCATGAACGCAAACAAAGATAGTCAAAAATGGGAGGCGGAACTGTTTGAAATCCTAAGCAAACTCGATGAGCTAATTGAGGCAAATTTCAAAGACGGCGAGCGCGTGAGCGATGAGATCAGGGATCGCTTGCAAAACGAATTTTCTAAAATTTAGAGCCGAATTTATCAAATATATAAAAAGTTAAGTCAAAAAATATTAATATAGCGTTTTTGGATTGACTCCCATCCTAAAATTTTAAGGAAATTTGATGAGCTACACCAAAAAAGACCTCATAACCACTTCAAATTTAACCAAAGACGAGATTTACCACTTTTTAAATCTTGCCAAAGAATTTAAGGCTCTTAACAACTCTGATGTCAAAAAGGCAAAATCTCTTTATGGCAAAACGACGGTAAATGCATTCTTTGAAAACTCCACACGCACAAGAACCAGCTTTGAGATAGCGGCAAAACGGCTTGGAGCCGATGCCATCAACTTTAGCGCCTCTCAAAGTAGCGCAAAAAAAGGTGAAACTCTCTTAGACACCATAAACAACATAGTTGCCATGAAAACCGATATCGTGGTTTTAAGGCATTATAGCTCGGGTGCTGCGAAATTTGTAGCGGCAAACACCGACGCTCACGTTGTAAACGCGGGTGACGGACTAAACGAACATCCAAGCCAAGCCCTGCTTGATCTGCTTACCATCCTTGAAGCCAAAGGCAGTTTGGAAAATTTAACGGTCGCGATAATAGGCGATATCTTTCATAGCCGCGTCGCGCGCTCGGATATATACGCGATGAAGACGCTTGGGATACAAGTTAAGCTATTTGGCCCACCTATGATGCTAACGGGTATGGAGGCTTTTGGCTGTAAAATTTGCAAAAGTATGCAAGAGGCGCTTGAAGATACCGACGTAATCATCATGCTTAGAATTCAGCTAGAAAGACAAGATGACGAGGTGCCTTTTCCGTCCGTGCGCGAATACTCAAATTTCTTTGGACTTACTAAAGCCAAGATGAAATTTGCTAAAGAGGGCGTGATAATCATGCACCCAGGTCCCATCAACCGCGGAGTTGAGATAAACTCCGACGTTGCCGATGATCCGCGCTACACTCACATACTAAATCAGGTCGAAAACGGAGTTGCCGTAAGAATGGCGATCCTTCATACATTAATCTCAAACAAACAAGGCTAAAGATGACGACGCTTATAAAAAACGCAACCATAGTAAATTTTAACGAAACAAAAAAAGCAAATATCCTAATAGATGGCGAAAAGATCGCCGATATAACAACCGATGAACCTCAAGCCGACATCGTTATAGACGCAAGCGGCAAGCTTGTGATGCCGGGGCTTATCGATATGCACGTGCATTTTCGCGATCCGGGACTTGAATACAAAGACGATATAAACTCAGGCAGCGAAAGCGCGGTCGCGGGAGGAGTTACGACTTGCCTTCCCATGGCAAACACAAACCCGATCAACGATAACGCCGTAATCACTCGCGATATGATCGCCAAAGCAAAAGCAAGAGGGCTTATCGACCTGCTTCCCATAGGCGCCATCACAAAGAGCATGGGCGGAAACAAAGTCGTAGAAATGGGCGATATGATAAACGCGGGCGCAGTTGCATTTAGCGATGACGGCTTGCCCGTAGCAAGCAGCGACGTGATGAGATACGCGCTTGAATACTCCAAACACTTTGGCTCGTTTGTTATAAACCACTCGCAAGACTGCTCGCTATGCCGCGGCGGACATATGAACGAGGGGCGAGTCTCGGCGATTTTGGGCATAAAAGGCATGCCAAGAGAGCAAGAGGAGATCATGGTGTCGCGCGACTTGCTTCTTGCAAAGCTAACGGGCGGGCACATCCACATAGCTCACGTAAGCTCGGAGTGGTCGCTAAAGCTCATCAAACAAGCTCGCGATGAGGGCATAAACGTTACTTGCGAAGTTACGCCGCACCACTTTACATATACAGAAGATGAGCTTATGAACTACGATACAAATTTCAAGATGTCACCACCGCTTCGAACCAAAAGCGACGTAACAGCCGTAAGAGAAGCCATCGCAAACGGGCTAGTGGACGTAATCGTAACCGATCATGCCCCACACCATGACGATGAGAAATTTATAGAATTTGACAAAGCTCCGTTTGGAATTTTAGGGCTTCAAACTCTAATACCACTAACATTAAATTTAGTAAGAGACGGACTCATAAGCTATGAAAAAATGGTTGAGCTAACCTCCACAAACGCAGCTAAAATGCTAAATTTAAAAGATAAAGGCGTGATAGCTAAGGGGATGCTTGCCGATCTTGTTATAGTAGATCCTGAGATGGAGTATATTTACGATAAAAATTTAAACAAATCCAAATCAAGCAACTCTCCGCTCATAGGCAAAATGCTTAAAGGCGCTGCCGTAAAGACGATAAAAAACGGAAAAGTTGTGTTTGATTTCCCTAATGTAGTAGCGTGAATTTGCACTAATTGGTTTTTTTGAATTTTTATTAAGCTAATTTCACACTTGTATAACAATATAAGAATATACAAACTATAAAAAGGTTAAGATGAAAATTTTATTCTCGCCAAGCGAGGCGAAAACAGCCGTTAAATCTAGCAAATTTACAAGCAAAGAGAGCTTTGTATTTCCAAATTTATATGAAAAAAGAGTTGAAATTTTAAAAATCTACAACGACTTTTTAAAATCAGCCTCAGAAGCTGAAATTTTAAAACTATTTGGGTATAAAAGCATGGCAGAGTGTGAAAATTTAACAGATGATATCTTTAAAAGAGGTGTGATAAAAGCCGTTTTAAGATATGACGGGGTTGCCTATAAGTATTTGGACTATAGAAATCTAGATATAAAAGCTCAAAAATTTATAGACGAAAACGTAATGATATTTTCAAATTTATATGGTTGTATTTTGGCAAAGGATGAAATTCCAGACTATAAATTGGCTCAAGGAGAGAAAATAAATAGGTTAAATATAGAAAAATTTTATAAAGAGAATTTCTCAAACGAGATAGATAAATGGATAGGCAAGGAGAGTGTTTTAGATCTTAGAGCCGGATTTTATGAGAAATTTTACGATATCAAAGTGCCCTTTGCCACTTTTAAATTTATAAAAAACGGCAAAGTTGTAAGTCACTACGCAAAAGCTTATCGAGGAATAGTACTAAAAGAGGTTGCAAAATCACAGATAAAAGATATCAATGAACTTGGAAAACTGAATTTGGACAACTTAAGTTTAATAGATATCAAAAAAAGCGGTCTTAAAAATGAATTTTGCGTTGAAATTTTATAAAAAATCATAAATTCTTGCTTTTTTGCATAAAAAACGTTGTTTTTAGCTAAATTTAACTTAAAAAACTATTGTTTTTTTTTAAAAAACGTTGTAAAATGCGATTATATCACTTCTTAAAAGGATGGTTCTATGAAAAAAGCTGAATTTATTCAAGCTGTTGCCGACAAGGCTGGTCTTTCAAAAAAAGATTCTCTAAAAGTTGTTGATGCCGCTTTAGAGACAATCAAAGAAGCGCTTACTGCTGGCGGTAGCGTTAGCTTTATAGGTTTTGGAACTTTCAGTACTGCTGATAGAGCTGCTAGAAAAGCAAGAGTTCCTGGAACAAAAAAGGTAATTGATGTTCCTGCTAGCAAAGCTGTTAAATTTAAAGTTGGCAAAAAACTTAAAGAAGCTGTTGTAGCCGGTGCCGGCAAAAAAGGCAAAAAGAAATAATTTCTTTTCATAGAAGCTCCTAACGGGGCTTCTTCTGCGATTTTATCTATCCTTAATTTAATATATTTTTTATCTCTTTTTGGTAAAATACGATTCTTTTTAGCCCGAGTGGTGAAACTGGTAGACGCGCCAGACTCAAAATCTGGTAAGGGCAACCTTGTGTCGGTTCGAGTCCGACCTCGGGCACCATCTTATATGCTAGAGATTTTGGTCATATAAAGTTACTAAAAATAGAAAATAATCAATTTACTATGTTAAAGTAATTTACTTTAGCAATAAATTTCTTGTTATTATACAATCTTCAATCTGTATATATTTTATATAATAAATTATTGCAATCCATCTCTATATTTTTATATTTGACTTTCATATTATAATCAATAAAAATATATATTATTTATCAATATTTATACTTTCTATTTTTTATCTTTTTTCGTTTCATAAGTTATCCTGATCTATATTTTACTGCATCTGTTAAGTCTTAACCAAGATTTAATATAATATAATTATTATATTTTTAATTTTTGTCTGAAAGTTGTCATATAATACTGAAGAGTAGAATTAATGAAAATATAATCAAGCAAATTAAATATGTATATTTGTTCAAAAAGAGATAAATTTCTAATGAATGGATTGCAAAAATAAGTCATATGACCGAAAATAAATCAGATGCAACAAACTCAGACGTTTATCGCGTCCGCAAAATAACCTCGGTTAAAGCAAGCGCGGGCGGCGGCAATGAGCTTGAAGGTATCAAAGTATATAAAACAGGCGAAGCAATGCCTATCTCAAAGGCATTTTTTAAAGCTCCTCCCGGCAAAGAAGTATGCAGCATGGAGATAGAGGGCGAAAGTATGCTGCCCGTGCTTAAGCCGGGCGATTGGGTTATATTTTTAGAAGATGGAATTTTTAAAGGCGATGGACTTTATGTAGTAAATTTTAGCAATCAACTCATGGTTAAAATACTGCAAATCACCCCGCAAGGCACTCTAAAGATCATATCGGCAAACAAAGAATTTCAAAGTTACGAGATAAATTTAGACGAAACTCAAGAGACTTGCAGACTTGTCGGCAAGGTTTTGAAAAGTATAGTATAAATTAGGATATATTAGTGAATAATCAAATAAAATATGAAAATGAAGATTGCGTATTAAGAAACATATCAGATAACCATTCAATAGAGTGTATTATTTTAGATACCAATGTATTTTATTCGGCACATTTCAATTATACCGGTAAATTCTTTACGTCTTTTTTAAAAAATACAAAAGAAAAAGATATTCAAATCTATATAACAGATATTATTGATTTTGAGATCAGGCAAGGCATACGCAATACTATTAACAACATAGATGACAATACGATTAAAACTCTTGCTAATAGTGGGTTATTAAATATAGAAACCAATATAAATAAAGCAAAAAATTCTTTAATAAATATCCTAGCAGACAACTTTGATAATCTCATAAAAGATAATAATATAGAGACTATAGAGTGTGATGGCAATATTAAGTCGTTACTTGATTTACACTTCAATCAAAAGCCTCCATTTTCAAATAAAAAGCCAAATGAATTCAAGGATTCTATTAGCCTATTAACGATCAAAAATAAAATAGACAAAAAAGAGCTTAAAAATGCCATATTTGTCAGTAATGATAACTTATGCTGTGAGTTTTGTAAAACTAACGGTATACCTTATAAAAATCTGATAGGAGATGCTTCAAACGCAATACTCAGACAAGATGAGAAATTTAAAATAATATATAACAAAATCAAGAGAAGTATTGAAGATCATCTTAAAAATACATTAGAAAGAGACAAAGAGTTAAAATTTGAGGTTAGCGGGTTTCTTTATAGCGGTATGTTTGATATAGATATATATGATACTGGCATAGAGATACTGGAAGCTAAAATTACAAAAATATCCATCATAGACATAGATAATATGACAGATAACAATAATTCATTAATAGGATACGCAATCAGTATATCTATAGATCTTGATTTAAAAATACAAGTCGATACCCCAGTATATGAGGACGGCTCTACTGCAGCCGCATATGACAAAGAAGATAATAAATTCTACTGGATTGAATACAAAAAGACCAAATTTAGCATGCTAAGAGAATTTAAAAATGTTTTATTTACAATAGATTACTGTATAGAGAACAAATCAATAGAACTAGAACAGGATACTTGGATAGATATTGCCATAGAAGGGGATATAGACGACATATTCTCAGATAAAAATTGCGAGATAATAAATGACGAGTATATCGACGATTAAAAACATATGAGAATTTGAAATGACAGTCAAAGAAACATTAGATCAGACCAGGTTGGAATTGCAGCACAATATACAAATCATTAGTAATCGAACAGATCGATTGGGCGATAAAATTATAAATATTAGCAACAAGTCAATCGATGCACCCGAGATGAAGGATAGCAGCGGCAAGAAAAATAGAAAATGAAGATATAAATTTAAATATAGGCCAAGACAAACAAAAAAGGAGATGTGGTGGATATCAAATTTTATTTTTATAAAGTTGTTGGGGAAGTAGATAAAAACTTCTTTGATTACAGTTTAAAAGAGTATTTTTCTAATGAACTGAGCTTACAAAACGCGCTAATCCCTATCAATGAAAATAAGGGTTTTTTGGATAGTGTCAAGGGGCAAAAAAATATCTTTATATTTCAGAAATTCAGAAAAGATTTCAACCCTATTATTAAAGATGAAATCACTGGCAAAACAAGAGAAATAGAGCTAAACGAAACTGAATACATTATAGAGCAAAATTATCTTTTTTGGGATTTTAAAAATAGCGTTATTATCTATCAAAAAACTACTGGAGGGTTTAGCACGACAGCTTTTGAAACATACATAAAAGAGATATTAAAAGGTAAATTTAAAGATGATTTTTTTGCTTTAAAGCCAATAATTTCACGCAACGGCTATGAAAAATTAGTAAACTCCGATATCATAAAGTCATACGATATTGCCTTAGCTAATCCGTCAGTAAAAATTTTGCAAGATTTAGGTTTTGATGAACGTGGGATACTCAAAATAGACAATGAAGATCTTGGACGAATAGAAATAAAGATAACAGCTAAAAAAGGCAGGGGACTACTTGGAGCGGATGTTTTTAAAAGATTATTAGGAAATAAAGAAAAATATAGTAAAATGCGAGTAAAGGCATCCGATTCTTACTTAAAAAGTGGTGTTTTAATTGATCTATTAGATGAGTTTTATACAGTATCGGTAAGTGTAAGGGAAGTCAAGAGGCGTGTATTAGTTGATGATATGATTACTGTCTTGAAAGATACACATGAAAAACACATAAAAGAAATAATGGAGCTATCAAAGTGATAAATGTAGAGTTTATATATAATAATCTAGATAAGCTTTTTACTATCAATTTTACAATGCTTGCTTTTATCATAACAGCCATTACTATATTACAAACTATTCATACTGGACGTATAGCCGAATTTCGAGAAACAGGGCTTTTTGATAATGTTATAAAACGCTACAACAATTCTATTTTTTGGAATTTTATCAGCGGCATAATAATATGCCTACTATGGTTTATTAGAGCAGACATTATAGGAGTTAGCACAAAGATAGCTATTTGTCTTATATCTTTTTTATTGTTTGGTATTGCAATATTTAAAACTTACCAAGCCTATAATTTTTTAATTTATTTTATTAAAAAGCAGTGATACGTTTTTTGTTTTACTGTTTCCTGCTTTACTCTTAGCCCTCTCAGGTAAAGTCATCAAAGTATCAGATTGGAAAATTTAGACTAGAAATAGAACCTGCAAATCAGTAAAACTATAAGTCTAATCCCCAAAACTATACCCAGTATCAGCCACCGCAATGGCTACTGCTTGTGGGGTTGCATTTGCGCCGTGCATATGTATATCAATCTTTTTGTTGTCGTTTATCTGTTTTGTGCTGTTTTGAGAGTTTTGTATCTGCTTACTCTCCATAACTTTATCGATAGATCCTGCTGTGGCTTGAGATGAAGACATAGCCTTAAGCTCAGCCCTGTCCGCTTCGGTTAAATTTAGCCCCATCTTTTCTCCAAGCCACTGCCCTGCTTTACTTCCTGCTATAAAATCAAATACCCACTTAATCATACTTATGATCCATTGAAGAGGCGTTGTAACTATATCTATAATAGCTCCTATCGCCTTGCCTACAGCATGCCCTACGCTTTCAAAACCTGCTAAGCTCTCTTTCGTCGCCTCGCTTTGAGAAAAATCGAGCTAAAAAAGCCGCTTATGAAAGTAAATATAGGTTTTAAAGGCGCAAAAGCATCTGATAGCAAGCTTGATATAAGAGATAAGCCCTCTTTTATACCTTGCCAAATTCCACCAAAAAAGGCTTTGATCGGTTGCCAAAATTTATAAACGGCAAGGGCAGCAAGCGAAATTTTTATAAATTTAAGCTACCTTTTTAGCCTCATAATAAGCGATTATCCTATTGTGAACAACTAAGGATATATAGATAACCGCTCCCCCTATAAGCAGGCGTGTTAAATTTGCGTCTTTATGCCAAAATACCAAATTTACGATTA
>JAUNLC010000025.1 GCA_030532465.1 Campylobacter sp.
GCTCAATTTGGCGTTAATGTGGTTGAATTTGGAGTTATAAACGATAGAATACACGCGGTAGATGAGAGGGTTGCGATAAAAGAGGTTGAAAAGCTCTATGAAATTTTTACGGATATAGTCATTAACTTTGGCAAAAATCTTAATCCGAACGAGTAAATACGGGGCCCGCTGCTAAATTTTATACGCTACTGTTTTTAGGCTCTATTTGAGCTTTTATCTTTTCATAAAGCGAGATAATCTCATCTTTTTTTATGATAAAGCTGTTTTTGTTGGCTATCAGATGCGCAGATGAGTGCATGATGGTTTCGGCTACCTTTAACCCGTTTTGCTTCATCGTAGCGCCCGTTTCTACGACATCTACTATAACATCGCTAAGACCTACTAAAGGAGCGAGCTCTATGGAGCCATAAAGCTTGATGATCTTTAAGGCCGTCGCTTTGGCCGCAAAATAGTTTTGAGATATGTTTGGCATCTTGGTTGCAACCTTTAGTTCGGGCACATTGTAGTCTAAATTTTCGCCCTCTTTAACTCCGACGCATACTCGGCATTTGCCTATCTTTAGATCAAGGAGTCTTAGCACATCGGGCCTATGCTCGTCAAGCACGTCAAGTCCTACTACGCCGATATCCGCAGCGGCATTTACAACATAGACCGGAATGTCTTGATTACGAACCATAAGAAATTTGAAATTTCCCTCTTGCATGATAAGTTTTCTATCTTCAAATAAAAACGGGCTTTTAAAAATTTTTCTAAAAATTTCAAGTGTCTCTTCGGCAATTCTACCTTTTGGCAGGGCGATTGTCAGCATAAAATTTCCTTTTTTTCTTCAAGTATCATCTGCATACCTCTAAAAACAAGCCTCTTATCATAAATGCTATTTTTAAAAAACCTTGAAAGAAATTCTCCATCTCCGCCCGTAAAATAAATTTTAGAGTTATTTGAAATATTTTCTATAAGCAGTACTATGGGTTTGATTACACCGTAACTTACGGCATCTGATGTCTTTTGAGGCAGAGCTTCAAGGTCTATTTGTGAATTTAGCGATACTTTAAGCCTTGCGGAGATGTTTTCATAGGCTTTTAAGCTTTGAGATATGCCGGGCAGTATACAGCCTCCAAGATGCATACCGTTTTGCATCACATCTATGGTTATGGCACTTCCCGCATCTATGACAACGCCGTTTTTTATACTGTGGCAAATCGCTATTCGATCGATACCAAGACCCGAGTAGATAGTATCTATCTCAAAAAACGGCTCTAAATTTACAAAATTAGGATCGTTTTGAAGTTTTGATTTAAGCGAGTCGTTTACGCTGATATAATAGACCTTTTCACTGCTTTTAAAGCTTTTAAAGGCGTTTATTTCCATCTTTGAAATTTTACCGTCTTGAAAGAAGGTGGCGTTTGTGTTGCCGATATCACACAGTATCATGCTTCCAGCCTAATTCTTGCATAAGATTTTTGGTCTTTGAGCAAATTTCGGAGGTATAAAATATAATCGGTTTTTTTATATTTATGCCGAGTTTCGTTTGGATTTTTGAGTAAATTTGAACTATATCCTCAAACTCTTTTTTTAAAAATCTACTCTTAGCGCTTCTTATGAAAACTATTGTATAAAAGCCTTTTATATCCACGCCCACTACACATTTAAGAGTTCTTTTTCCGCTAAATTCGCTTAAATCAACCTCTTTTAAATCCTTTAGCGCGATATTATAAGCCTCAAAAATTTTATAAATTTCGGCTCTCATAGCTAGTTTAGTTTTAAATAGTGGTTATCGTAATAAAAGTCTTTAAATCCGACAAAACTTTTATCTTTGATCTCGTCATTTAGCTCAAAAATTTGAGGATCGCTCAAATCCAGCCTTGTTTTTATTAGGTAGCCTTTTTTCTCGATTATATATAGATGATCGTTAAATGTGACTGCATTTGAAAATATGGCGAATTTAAAATTTATCGAGTTTAGCTTTTGTAAATTTAGGTCGGCAAGTATTACTTTTCCGTCTTTTTCAAAGATATAAATTTTATCCTTGTTTGATATTACGTTTTTTATCTCGCCGTTATAATAAAGCGTTTTTTCAGGACTTATGGAAACTATTCTCTTGCCTGTAGATGCGATCATCGTATCGTTTATCACGTCTAAAAATATTATGTTGTTAAAAAACTCTTCACTGCTTACTACAACGTCTCTTAAAATTCTGCCGTTACTCTTATCGACTATCATAATCTTGCCGTCAAGCGTAGGAAAGATTACAAGCGAGCTTAAAAAATAAGGCGCTGCGACACGAGAATCTTGAGCATATACGTTTGAGGACTCAAACTCAAGCAAAATCGAATCAGTTGTTATATTTATAAGACGTATTGTGTTTGACGAGCTTAAAGTAGCCAGCCTATTATCTTCAAGCGATGCAGATACGATGGCTTCATTAAATTTCTTCTCATAGACTATACCGCCTGTTTTATCGGTTATGGCCAAATTTCCATCAAGAGTGGAAGTTATGAATTTGTCTTTATGGAAGTTTAATAGCAATGTATTTTTAGGAAATTTGATATTTTCAGGAAGCAGTCCGTCTTTGGTTATGACCATTCCGTTTTCAAGCACTGCGCCGTTTAGGCTCGTTGAAGCGATATTATCGGGAAGTTTATACTCAAAATCAACTTTTGAAGTTACTTTTTCAGGCTCAAAATACTGTCTTTTTGTTCCGCATCCGCTAAATAAAACGGCTATAAAAAATATGGATAAAATAGTATGAAATTTTCTCATTTGCCACTTCCTTGATAGTGTTGTAGGTTTTTAACGATCGGTTGAAGTTGTGAATTTAGAGGAATTTTCTTAAATTCAATCGCAGCCTCGGCTATTTTATTCTCTCTTATGAGCTCATAGCCTTTTAAAAGAGTCTTATAATCGCTTAAAATTTGTCCGCTTGAACTATCTGTTTGAGATTTAATAATCTCTTTTAACAGCGGATCTATAGGTTGGTTTACAATGGATGTAAGTGTTGCGGTATCGTTATTTTCAAGGGATCTTTTAAACTCGTAAAGGGCAAAAAGCGATATATCTTTTTCTTTTAAAATAGCTTTCGCGTTTGCATCGTTGGGGTTGTTTATAAGCTTTGCGTAAGCTTCGTTGGCGGCTTGAAAATTTCTATCTTTTATAAAGTCGTTTATGTAGTATGCTCCAAGCGCTATTATGGCTATTGTAAGCCCCGAGATTATTATTTTTTTATTTTTCTTGATAAATCTTTCGCTTTTTATTATATTTTCTAAGAATTGTTCTTCGGTATTTAACTCTTCTTTTATGGATTTTAAATCTTCTTTTATAGCCAATGTTTTTCCTTAAATTTTAGTAGTTAAAAGATTGTAATTGTATCATAATAAATCTGAAACATCACAAAGGTTAAAGCTAAAATGTGATATAATGCACTGAAATTTGAATAAAATGAGGTCTTATGCAAATAGATAGCGGTTTGTTAAATAAGCTAGAAACACTTAGCTCTCTTGAGATAAGCGAGGATAAAAGAGGGGAGATCGAGAGGCAACTTACTGAAATTTTGACCTTCGTCGATGTTTTAAACGAGCTTGATCTAAGCGATGTTGAAGCGGTTGTAAGCTCGATAGAAGGCGGAACTCCGTTTAGAGAAGATATCCCGATTAAGTCGGACGTAGTAGAATCAATCCTAAAACACGCCCCTGCAAGGCATGAACACTTCTTTGTTGTTCCTAAAATAATAGAGTAAGAATCATGATTGACACCGGAAAATTTAGCACAAATTTAGAGACGTTTTTAAAGACCGTTGTTTATAATAAAGCCAGTGATTTGCACCTTGTCGCAAGAAGCGCTCCTCAAATAAGGATAGACGGTCTTCTTAGACCCCTTGAGTTGGGGGTTTTGACGGGCCATGATATCCAAGATATCTGCTACGCGCTCATAACGGATGCGCAAAAGAGCGAGCTTGAGGAAAAAAAAGAGCTTGACTTCGCTATAGAGCTGCCAAACATAGGACGCTTTAGGGGTAACTATTATTACACTATGAACGGCGACTTGGCGGCGGCATTTCGTATAATTCCGACAGAAATTCCTTCTCTTGACGATCTTAAAGCTCCTGCAATATTTAAAGAGATAGTAAAGCGCGAAAAGGGCATGATACTAGTAACGGGGCCTACGGGAAGCGGTAAATCAACCACTCTTGCCGCGATGCTTAACGAGATAAATTTAAACGAGAGAAAACACATCATAACCATTGAAGATCCGGTTGAATTTGTGCATGAAAACAAAAAAGCTCTCTTTTCTCATAGAAATATAGGCACAGACACACACTCTTACGCGCAAGCGCTTAAGTATTCTCTTCGCGAAGATCCGGATATCATACTAGTAGGTGAGATGCGCGATAGAGAGACCATATCTATAGCAATAACCGCAGCTGAGACGGGACACCTTGTTTTTGCGACTCTTCACACCAACTCGGCGATACAAACGATAAACCGTATCATAGATAGTTTTGAGGGCGGAGAGCAGCTTCAAGTAAGAAATATGCTCTCGGTTTCGCTTACAGCGGTAATCTCTCAAAGCCTTATGCCAAAAAACGGAGGCGGTCGTTTGGCGGTGCATGAAATTTTGATAAATAATCCTGCGATCGCTAACCTTATAAGAGAGAATAAAGTCCATCAAATTTACTCTCAAATGCAGTTAAATCAACAATCAACAGGCATGATCACTCAAACTCAAGCCCTTACAAAAGCCGTTAGAGCGGGTCAGATAACTAAAGATATGGCGATGAGATACTCAACCAGTCAGCAAGAGCTAGCCGGAATTATAGGAATGTAGATGGATGCGATAAACGTTTTTGATATATGTGTTGCCGTGCTTGTGTTGATGCTCGGCATAAAAGGCATTATGAACGGACTTATAAGAGAGGTTTTCGGGCTTATAGGTCTTATAGGCGGTATAGTCGTAGCCAGCAGATTTGCAGGCGAAGCGGGTAGGTTTATAAGCGATAAAATTTATAAGCTGGATAATGATTCTATCTTGTTTTTTGCGGGATTTTTATCGATACTTATTATATTTTGGTCCACATGTCTTATTATAGCTGCGTTTTTATCGAAGCTTGCAGGTCTTAGCGGACTTGGAATTTTAAATAAACTAGGCGGATTTGTAACAGGAAGTTTGAAAATTTTCTTAATATTTTCCGTTTTGGTTGTAACCGTTGCCGACATAGGAGTTCTTGATAGTAAGTTAAAACCATATCTTAAAGATAGCATACTTCACCCTATACTCTTAAAAACCGGAAAGTGGATCATGAACATGGACGTAAACAAGGTAAAGCAGAGTATAGAAAAGAGTATAGAGCCGTTTAATGCGGAAAATTCAAATAATGTAATTCAGATAGATAGCAACAAAACACAGATAGATAGTAATGAAACCAAAGCAGATAGTAATCAAACAAAATAAGGAGTAAAAAGATGATTGAAAATTTAGAATACGACGCCCTTCTTGAGAAATTTAAAAAAGTCCTGAAAGAAAACGGGCTTAAATATACGCAACAACGTGAAGTTTTATTAAAAACTCTTTATAACAATGATGAGCATTTTACTCCCGAAAGACTCTATCTGTTTATCAAAGAGGCTCATCCGGAGCTAAATATAGGCATCGCAACCGTTTACAGAACTCTTAATTTGCTTGAAGAATCCGAGATGGTTACATCCATATCCTTCGGCGCTCAAGGCAAGAAATTTGAGCTTGCCACAAAGCCTCATCACGATCATATGATATGCAGACGTTGCGGTGTTATTATAGAATTTGAAGATCATACTATAGAAAAAAGACAGATGAGTATCGCAAAAGAGCATGGATTTAAACTCACGGGTCATATGATGCAACTTTATGGAATTTGCAAAGATTGCAGTAAAAAAATGTAAAAGGGAAACAGGTGGTATTTGAAAATCAACTTGAAATTCAAAGATTAAAAACTATTGAGGAGCTAAGAGAGATGGGTGTAAACCCGTATCCTCATTTTTTAAGAAGAGATATGAATATCTCGAAATTTAGGATGAAATTCGGTCATATCAAAGATACCGAATCAAAGAGCGCCGAGGGGCAGTTTGTAAGTCTTGCGGGGCGCATAAAGCTTATTAGAGATGCTGGCAAGGCGATATTTGCAAATATCGAAGACGAAGATGGAAATTTGCAAATTTATTTTAGCAACAAAACCCTTAACGAAGATTGGTTTAAAGTTGTCAAAAAGAAGATTGAAGTAGGCGATATCGTATTTGTTAGAGGGTATGCTTTTATAACTAGAACGGGCGAATTTTCCATGCATGTAAGCGAGCTTACTCTTGCTAGCAAGGCTGTCTGCCCGCTTCCGGAGAAATATCACGGACTTGTTGATATAGAGATAAGATATCGCCAAAGATATCTTGATATGATTATGAATCCTGAGGTTAGAACGGATTTTAAAAAGCGCTCTATCATAGTTAGCGCTATAAGAAGATTTTTTGAAGATAAGGGTTTTTTGGAAGTTGAAACCCCTATGATGCACCCTATAGCAGGCGGCGCTAATGCCAAGCCTTTTGTAACCTTTCACAACGCTTTGGGTATAAATCGCTATATGAGAATCGCTCCTGAGCTTTATCTAAAGCGCCTTATCGTGGGTGGATTTGAAGCCGTTTATGAGATGAATAGAAATTTTAGAAACGAAGGCATGGATCTAACTCACAATCCGGAATTTACGAGTATCGAGTTTTACTGGGCATATCATACGTATCACGATCTTATGGGGCTTACCGAAGAGCTTTTTGGAGTGCTGTTTGACAAGCTTGATATGGATGATAAGATCGAATTTGACGGGATGGAAATTGATTTTTCAAGACCGTTTAAAAGGATGAATTACAAAAAGGCTCTCATTGAAGTAGGTGAAATTTCACCTGAGATAATCGAAGATAAAGATAAAATTTTAGCCAAGTTAAAAGCCGACGGGTTTGAAGCTAACGCCAAGCTTGATTTAGGCCATCTACAAGCCGAGCTTTTTGACAACTACGTCGAAAGTAAGCTTATAAATCCTACTTTTATTATTGATTTTCCGATTTCGATTAGCCCACTTTCAAGAAGAAGTGACGCTAACCCTGAAGTGGCGGAGAGATTTGAGCTGTTTATTGCGGGACGAGAGATAGCAAACGGATTTAACGAATTAAACGATCCCATCGATCAATATGATCGCTTTGCTACCCAAATCGAAGCTAAAAATGCAGGCAACGACGAAGCTCATGCTATGGACGAGGACTACGTAAAAGCGCTTGGATATGCTATGCCACCGACCGCAGGGCAGGGCATAGGTATAGATAGGCTTGTAATGCTTTTAACCAACAAAAAATCGATTCGAGACGTAGTGCTCTTTCCTGCGATGAGACCGCTTAAAAATGAAATCAAGGAGAATGAAAAATGAGTTTACAAAACTATGATAAAGAAATTTTTGACTTAACCCAAGCCGAGTTAAAACGCCAATGCGATCATTTAGAGATGATAGCTAGCGAAAATTTTACCTATCCTGAAGTGATGGAGGTTATGGGCTCAATCCTTACAAACAAATACGCCGAAGGCTACCCCGGCAAGCGCTATTATGGCGGTTGTGAATTTGTAGATGAGATCGAGCAGATCGCTATAGATAGATGTAAAAAGCTTTTTGGATGCGAATTTGCAAACGTTCAGCCAAATTCCGGTTCGCAAGCAAACCAAGGCGTATACGGAGCTCTTTTAAATCCGGGAGATAAAATTCTCGGCATGGACTTAAGCCACGGAGGACACCTTACGCATGGCGCGAAAGTAAGTAGTTCGGGTAAAATTTACGAGAGCTTTTTTTACGGTGTCGAGCTTGACGGCAGGATAAACTACGAAAAAGTGCTTGATATCGCCAAAATCGTAAAACCAAAGATGATAGTTTGCGGAGCGAGCGCTTACACAAGAGAGATTGAATTTAAGAAATTTCGCGAGATAGCCGATGAGGTTGGCGCGATTTTATTTGCCGATGTGGCTCACATAGCGGGACTTGTAGTTGCAGGCGAGCATCAAAACCCGTTCCCGCATTGTGACGTTGTAAGCTCGACTACTCATAAGACGCTTAGAGGACCTCGCGGCGGTATCATAATGACAAACAACGAAGAGTATGCCAAAAAGATAAACTCAAGCATATTTCCGGGAATTCAAGGCGGACCTTTGATGCATGTTATCGCCGGTAAGGCCGTGGGATTTAAGCATAACCTAAGCGATGAGTGGAAAATTTACGCAAGACAAGTCAAGGCAAACGCTAAGAAGCTAGGCGAGGTGCTAATGGCTAGAGGATATGATCTAGTAAGCGGCGGCACCGATAATCACCTTGTTTTAATGAGTTTTTTAAATAGAGAATTTAGCGGAAAAGACGCCGATATAGCACTTGGAAACGCTGGAATTACGGTTAATAAAAATACCGTTCCGGGCGAGATAAGAAGCCCGTTTGTAACAAGCGGAATTCGCGTAGGAAGCCCCGCACTTACCGCTAGAGGCATGAAAGAAGCAGAATTTGAAATAATCGCAAATAAGATAGCCGACGTGCTTGACGATATAGGAAATTTAGAGCTTCAAGCTAAGGTGAAATCCGAACTAAAAGAGCTTGCAAGCAAATTTATAATCTATGATAGAGCGATGTATTAATGCAAAGCATAGATATAACGCTTATTAAGATGATCACGAACCATTATTGGATTAAACGTGACGCTATAGTAAGTAAAATCGAGCATAAAGGAAGGACGTTTTTTAATAAATTTGAAAAGATAAACGAGCCTTTAAATTTTCAAGTGATAAAAGATCACAATGAGGGCAAGATTATCGCCGCGCATTCGCTTATAAGCGCAAGCGATAAGGTTGAAAACATAGTGTTTGATTATAACGGACGAACGCCCGAGCGATTTTGGCACAGGGCACAGTTGTTGCTTAGAGAAGAGGGATATATAAATTTTACGGCATACGAGACAAAGACGCCGGGACACTTGCACTTATACGTGCACAAAGGTCACACGACGCTAAATGAAGGCTATCAGCTGGCAAATAAGCTATCTGCGCTATTGTCTCAACGCCTAGCAAAGGAGTGGAGAGTGTTTCCGACGCTTGAACTTCCAAGGGATTTTAACATACTCACTTTGCCTTACAAGGTCTATCAAAAAGAGCGTGGGGCATCGTGGTCTAAGCATATGTAAGGAGAGAATATGGAATATAACGAATTACGAGATATCATGCTCGAAAAAAACGATGAAAAAAAGGGCAAAAACACAAAGAAAATTTTGATGATGGTCGCTTTGCTTATCATAATTTTCATAGGTGTTTTAGTTGCTATGAAGATTGTAAACACAAGCGATCAATCCCAAGGCGTTGCGCAACCTGATTCAAGGTTGGTGCTTCCTCCTGAGCCTCAAACTCCTAAGACGCAATCTCAGGTTGATCCTCAGGTGCAAAGCAAGCCGACTCCTCCTGCCGAAGTAAAGCAGCCTGAAACTACGGCTCAGAAGAAAGATGAGCTATTTGAGCAAGTTCCTATAATACCTGAAGGCAAGGGTCAAGATAGCTTTGAGGAGATGGTTAAAAGCCTAAAAGACAAAGAGACTAAGCATAAAAAAGAGCAAAATTTAACCGCCGAGCAACAAGAGCCTACAACTATACAAAAGGCGATAGAGCCTGAGAAAAAGGTCGATAAAAAGACTCAAGCTCCTAAAAAGAGTGAGAGTAAAACAGAGCAGGCTAAAAAACCTGAGCCAAATATCACTGTAGTTAAGCCAAAAGATGAGCCTAAAAAAGGTGATGTTAAGGCGGAGCAGTCTAAAAAAGAGACCGCTAAAACAGCCAAAACCGATAGTAAGGATCCAGGCGTAACTCCGCCAAGCGGAACCTATATACAAGTTTTTGCTGTTAGTAAATTTGACGAGAATTCAGCCGAGATTAGAAAGCTTAAGGCTAACGGCTATAGCTATAATCTTTACGGAACGACGGTAAAAGGCAATAAAGTCATTAAAGTGCTTGTGGGGCCTTATGACAGCAAAGAGCTTGCCGCAGAATTAGCCAAGGTCAAGAAAAACATCGCAAGCGGCGCCTTTATCATAAATATCAAATAATGAAATTTTTTACCGTTTTTGGTAATCCGATCTCTCACTCCGTTTCACCAAGGCTTCATAACTTGGCCTTGCGTGAAATGGGGCTTGAAGGCATTTATACAAGATATCGTCTTGAGGACGGTTCAAATTTAATCCAAAAATTTAAAGAGCTAAAGCTTGACGGTGCAAACATAACCGTCCCGCACAAAGAGATAGCCTTAAGCCAATGCGATGTAGTCGAAGAAAACGCGCTTAAAATAGGCTCTATAAATACAATAGTTTTAAAAAACGGCGAAATTTACGGATACAATACCGATGCGCCGGGATTTTTAAGAGCGATAAAGAATTTTGGCGAGATAAGATCGGCTCTTATTTTAGGAGCCGGAGGGACTGCTAAGGCCATAGCAAATGCGCTTAATAGCATCGGAGTTAGGGTGACCGTTTTAAACAGAAGCCAAAGTAGACTTGAGAATTTAGGAGAGTTTGAAAAATTTACTTGGGATAAATTTGAGATTAGCGATTTTGATCTGGTTGTAAATACCACTTCCGCCGGACTTGATGATGAAAGTTTGCCCGCTCCAAAAGAGATATTAGAGCAGACGCTAAAGCGAGCCAAATTTGCTTTTGATGTTATTTACAACAAACCCACGCCTTTTTTAACTCTTGCCGTTTCGCTTGGAATAACTTGCAAAAACGGAGCCGATATGTTACTTCATCAAGCGGTTTTGGCTTTAAATTTATTCTATTCAAACGAACTTGACGAGAGCGAGATAGAAGCGTCTATGAGAAAGGCGTTTTTGATTTAAAAGGCTTTAATTCGGCTTAGAAATTTAGCGAATTTGAAAGCCGAATTTATTTACATGCTTATTTTATTGCGGTTTTTCCAAATTTAACCTTTTTAATTCGATTAAAATTTGCTTTTGAATTTCATTTTGTTCTTTTAGAGCCTTAAGCACCTCGTCTTGTTGTTTTGACAGCTTTTCGGTTACCTTTGTCTGACTATCCGTTAGGATAAATCTTTGGATTCTATCCACGTTTAAAAAAGGCACTATTAAAAAACCTATGACGATAGCCAAAACTACGGCTATTATCGCACCTATCTTAAGCCATTTTTTTACGTTTTGCATCCTTATCCCTTCAAACTGTTTGCGACATCGATGTAGTAGTCAATCTGATCTTGTTTTAGTATCCTTATAAGGTTGGTGCTGCCTTCGACTCCGGCAGGGTATCCGGCAGTCATGATATAAGTCTTATCTTTTTGGATAAATCCTAGATCGCACGCTTTTTTGGTAGTTTTGGCGATGATTAAATTTAGCATATCTTGCTCAACCGTAAAGGCGGGTATTACTCCCCAAGCTAGAGTTAGCGAGTGAGCTGTCTCTTCGTCGTGAGTAACTGCTATGATATCGATATTTGTGCGGTATCTTGCCATCTTTATAGCCGATTTTCCGGAACCGGTTACCGAAAGTATCCCGTCAACCTTTAGTTGCGTAGCAAGACGCGTGGTGCTTGAAGCTACCATATCGGTCTCATCGTAGTAATTAAAAGCGTCAAATTTATTAAACGGATAAATTTGCTGAACCTGAACTATGGTGTTTCTCATGGCTTCGACTACGGCAACCGGGTTTTTGCCGATCGCGCTCTCTTCGCTTAGCATAACCGCGTCCGTTCCGTCTAAAACCGCATTTGCTACGTCGCTTATCTCGGCTCTTGTTGCAGTTTCGTGCTCTGCCATACTTAGCATCATTTGCGTTGCGGTTATAACGGGCTTTGCGGCTTCGTTTGCCTTTTTGATAATCAGCTTTTGTATCGTCGGCACTTTGTAGTAAGGCACCTCTATGCCAAGATCGCCGCGAGCTACCATGATACCGTCGCTTACGGCTATTATCTCGTCGATATTTTCTACCGCGTCAAATTTCTCTATTTTGGCGTAAATTTTAGCCTTTGAGCCAAAGGATTTTAGGATATTTCTAGCCTTGATTATGTCGTTTGCGTTTTGAACGAAAGAGATGGCTACGAAATTTACACCGTTTTGCGCGCCGAATTTAAGATCCTCTTTATCTTTTGGAGTGATTATTTCGATATTTATCTTGGTGTTTGGAAAATTTACACCCTTATTTGAGCTTAGCACACCGTCGTTTTCTATCATCGCCTTTACGATCTCTCCGCTTTTTATAACCCTTGCGCGGATTGAGCCGTCGTATAGGTAGATATACTCTCCCTCTTTTAGCATAGGCAAAATTTGAGGTTGGTTTATGCTTAGTTTATAGCGGTTTGGTTCGATTTGCTCTCCTATGATATCTTCGCCGTAAACATCTATAACATCTCCCGCTTTTAGCTCAAAAGGCTCTTTTAGCTTTCCGATACGAATTTTTGGGCCGCAGATATCTTGAAACACTCCGATTCTATAATTTAACTTTTTTTCTATTTTTCTTATCTTTTCTATATTTGCCTTGTGATATTCGTGCGTGCCGTGGCTGAAATTTAGTCTAAATGCATTTACGCCCGCTTTTACAAGCTCTTCAAGGATCTCTTCGCCCTCGCTGGCAGGTCCGATAGTGGCTAAAATTTTTGTCTTCTTTATCATAATTGTCCTTAATTTGATTTTGGTAATTTTACCTAAATTTAGAAACAAAACAGTTACAATTGGTAGCTTTTAAAGTAAAATGCAACTTTTATATACAGATTTTTGCCAAGCGGCTCTATAAATTTTATATAATTTGTCTTATTTAATTCAAAGGAGAGAGAATGGTTTTAAACGCGATGAAACCAAAAAAGGTTTTAGCGGTTTTATTAACGATGGTTGCCGTTACATTCGGTTTTGCGGACGGTAAAACATATAAGCTTAAGGTTGCGAGCACTTGGGAGAGCACTACGCCCGTGCTTGGCGATGCGATTAAGGAGTTTAAGCGTCTTGCAGAGGAGATGTCAGGCGGCAGACTTGAGATAAGGGTGGATCATCCTTCAAAGCATAAATCACCATTTGGCATACTTGATTTCGTAAAGAGCGGACAATATGACATAGGACACACCGCGTCTTATTATTATAAAGGCAAGGATGCTAGAACTATGTTTTTTACCGCGCTTCCTTTTGGAATGACGGCGAGCGAACTACGTGCATGGTATGAATTTGGCGGCGGAAAAGAGCTTGAAGCCAAAGTTTATGATAGATATAACATCAAAGTCTTTAATGCGGGCGATACGGGCACTCAGATGGGCGGCTGGTTTAAAAAAGAGGTTAAGAGTCTAGACGATCTAAAGGGCTTAAAGGTAAGAATTCCGGGCTTTGGCGGAGAGGTTATGGCTAAGCTTGGCGTTGTTATCAACACAATTCCGATAGGCGAGCTGTATATGGCGCTTGAGATGGGAACTATCGACTCCGTTGAGTGGGTAAGTCCTGCCTTTGATATGGGTCTTGGCTTTCATAAGGTCGCTAAATTTTACTACACCGGCTGGCAAGAGCCAAGCGGACAGACTCAATTTTTCGTAAACAAAAAGAGCTTTGAAAAACTGCCTGCCGACTTAAAAGCGATACTTGAAGGCGCTATGAATAAAGTTGCAAGCGATCTTTTCACCAGAGCATACTATGAAAATACAGAGTTTTGGAATAAGATGAAGAGCGAATTTCCTGACATCCAAGTTAAATCTTTCCCTGAAGATGTTATGAATGCGCTTAAAAAGGCGACCGATGAAATTTTAAACGAAGAGGCAAGCAAGGACGAGCTGTTTAAAGAGATCCTTGAGTCTCAAAGAGCGTTTTTGAAAAAGACAAGAGAGTGGACTAAAATTTCAGAATTCTCTTATATAGAAAAATCTTCAAAATAATCAAACCTTCGTTCTGCTCTCAATCGCCTTCATGAGCGAGAGCAGATCGATATTTTCAAGGCTTACTCCGGTAGGAACGCCTTGGGCTATCTTGCTAAATTTTACATTTAAGTCTTTTAGCTGATCTTCTATGAAAAGTATTAAAGCGTCGCTGTTTATGTTTGGAGTAAAGGCAAAGATTATCTCTTCTGCACCGTTTTGAACTATCATATTTTCCAGCTTACGGATGTTTTCGGGAGTTATCTCGTCTAAAACGAAATACAGTCCTTGATAAATTCCGTTTTGCTCAAGCACCAATATATCTTTTGGATTTTCTACAACCGCCACAAGGCTCGCATCCCTGCTCTCATCGCTGCAAATGTCGCAAATTTCATCCTCGCTAAGCCCGCCGCAAATTTGACACTTCTTTGTAAATCTAATCGCATCTTCGATGCTTTGAGCAAGTTTAAGACCCCCGAAAGTATCTTGTAAGCAGACGTGATAAGCAAAGCGTTGAGCCGATTTTTTACCGACTCCGGGTAATTTCTCAAAGGCGGCTACAAGCTCGTTAAATTTTTCAAGCCCTTTTTTCAATGGCTTCCTTTGGCTTGGTGTTTACGCAAAAGATGTGATAGCCGTCTTTGTAAGAGTAAGTAAGGCTAAATTTGTGCATCTGGCAGATATGATCGATGATATAAAGTCCAAGCCCCATTCCGCTACTTGCGCTGTTTTTCTCTCTGATGAATGCTTGCATATAATAATCAATCGGTTTTTCAAGAGGCTTGCCTAAATTTTTAACGTAAATTTCGTTTTTGTCACAGATTATGTGCGCCTTTTTGTCGTCTGCATATTTTATAGCATTGTCTATCAGGTTTTTAACCGCCAAGGTAAAGAGTTGAAAATCAACTCGAAGCAGCATGTCGTCGTTGATTTCACAGGTGACTTTTTCCTCGAATTTATCAAGCATAAGCATATCTCTTACCTGCTCCATAATGATAGAAAAAAACCACTCCTGATAATTTAGCGCATAGCTTTTAGATAGCAGCTGCTCGATTTTGGCAAATTCGTTTATGAGCATATCAAGCTTTTCAAATATAGTTATAAGCCTATGTTTTTGCGTTTCGTTTTGCACCATCTCTGCGACTATGCGACCCTTTCCGATAGGGGTTTTTAGCTCGTGCATTATGGTTCTTAAAAAGAGCTGGCGTGAGCGGATAAGCTCTCTGATCTTGCTTGCCGCATTATCAAATTCGATCGCAACTCTTGAAATCTCATCATCGGCTTTAATAATATTTGGAGAGATGATCTCTACATCCATATTTCCTGCGGCAAATTTACGCATATCATTGCCTAGCTTTTTAAGCGGAGCAAGGGAGTTTATCATCGAGATATAAAGCGATACAAGAAGGGTTGTCGTTATAAAAAATCCTATCCAAAGCGGATCGTTTATGTTTTTAGCGTCGTTGCTCTCAAGTAAAATTTGAAAGGCGGAGTTTTTGATATGTAAAAATACATTATCTTCATAATGAATCGACTGCATCATGCCTATGGGAGTTTGCTTAGCTTGAAGTATATGACCGTTTGCTATGATATTGGCGGCTAAATTTTTATTATCCACATAGCTAAGTCCGAAATTTTTAAAATATTGCGATAGGTCGCTTGGAGGGTTTGAACGCTCGTAAAGATCGACAAGATAGGTGATCGCGTCCATCTGCTTGCTTTTCGTCTTCTCAAGCATATCGTTTAGTTGTATGTTGCCAAAAGTTAAAAGCAACATACATACAAGTGAAAACGCGATAGCAAAAACTATCGTGATTTTGGTAGTTATAGAGTAGCGTATCATCCTACGAGTTTGTAGCCTATCCCTCTTACCGAAAATATATGTTTAGGGCTTTTTGAGTTATCGCCTATCTTGGCTCTTAATCTGCCGATGATGACGTCTAGGCTCTTTGAGTCTTTATCTTTTAAACTCTTGCAGTTATACACAAGCTGCTCGCGAGATACCGAAAAGCTATGCTGCTTGATAAGATAGGTAAGTATCTCGTATTCCGCAGGAGTTAGCGTTAAGGCTTCATTGTTGTAGTAAATTTCATGTCTTTTTTCATCTATTCTAAATAGCGAATCAATCACCTCTTCAACGCTCTCGTTTGTCTTTTTATAGCGGCGAATGAGGCTCATGATACGAGCGTGCATCTCTTTTGGATCGTAAGGCTTTGGTAGATAATCATCCGCTCCTATTTGAAGTCCGACTACCTTGTCGCTAATGTCGCTTCTAGCCGAAGATATGATGATAGGTATGTCGTATTTTTCGCGAATTTCTTTACAAACTTCAAGTCCGTCCATCCCCGGCAAGGTTAGATCAAGGATGATTAGATCATAGTTTTTTATCCCTGCGCTAAGTCCCAGATACGGGTCTTCAAAATTTGTAACCTTTATATTAAAACTGTCTAAGTATTCAGATAAAATTTGAGCAAATTCCGGATCATCTTCAATCATTAAAACATTAATCATATTAATTCCTTTCTTAATTGTAGATTTTGCAATTATAACTAAAAATTTTAAAATTATGCCAAACGGCTCGGACTCAAGTAAAAGCTTGATACGCTTAACAAAATGATAATAAATAAAATTTAATTTAGCTTAAATAGGATAAAATCTGCTTTTAAATCAGAAGAGATCAGGAGAAATTTTTGGAGATTGATTACTACGAAATTTTAGAAATCAGCAAGACAAGCGATTCTGAAACTATAAAGAAGGCATTTAGAAAGCTTGCTCTTAAATATCACCCCGATAGAAACCAAGGAGATAAAGAGGCGGAGGATAAATTTAAACTTATAAATGAGGCCTATCAGGTTTTAAGCGATGAAAATAAGAGAAGTATTTATGATAGATACGGCAGATCAGGACTTGAAGGAGGAGCGGGAGGTTTTGGAGGATTTAGCGCCGACTTTGACTTAGGAGATATATTTAGCTCGTTTTTTGGAGGCGATTTTGGCGGCTCAACAAGAAAAAAAAGAAGCTTAGATAAGTATCCTCTTGACTTTGAGATATCAATAAGAATAGAATTTAACGAAGCGATTTTCGGCATAGAAAAAGAGCTTGAGTATAAGGTCAAAAAACCGTGTGTAAGCTGCAAGGGCACAGGTTCAAAAGACGGACTTCATCAGCCTTGTCCTCATTGTCACGGAAGAGGTCGCATAAGCCAACAACGTGGATTTATGAGCTTTGTGCAAGAGTGTCCTTATTGTAACGGAACGGGCGAGGTTGTTAAGGAGCGATGTTCTAAGTGCGGCGGCGCAGGATACGAAGAGGAAAAACATAGCGTTAAGATAAACATTCCCGCAGGCGTTGATGACGGCATGAGGATGAGAGTCGGCGGCAAGGGAAACGTATCGCTTGACGGCAGCAGAGGCGATCTTTACGTAAGTATATCGGTTGAGCCCGACGAGCACTTCGTGAGAAACGGAAATGACGTTTATATCGAAATTCCCGTGTTTTTTACTCAAGCGATACTTGGCGAGACGATAACCATACCTACGCTTAAAGGCACGACGGAGCTAAAGTTGCCCGTAGGAGCTAAGGATAAGCAGCAGTTTGTCTTTGAAAACGAGGGTGTAAAGAGTATAAACAGTAAAAAAGTAGGACGATTAATCGCTCAAATTTCAATCCAAACACCAAGCAAGCTAAACGATGAGCAAATAGAGCTTTTAAACAAGCTTCAAGCGAGTTTTGGTATAGAAGGCGGTAAGAGTAGCGCCGACGAGAGCGTATTTGATAAGGTTATAAACTGGTTTAAGGGCGATAGCGCCCAAGACAAAAACGGCAAAAAATAAATTTCTATAAAAAGGAGACGATATGAGAAAGATTATTCTTGTCTTGGCATTTGCAGTAGCTAGTCTAATGGCAAATGCAAATCAAGCGGAGGCTATGTGTGAGGGCGGAAATTTCACGAGTTGCAATGATTTAGGCACAGCCTATACGAAAGAGGGCGATAAGCAAGATTTTAAGAAGGCTTTTGAGCTATTTACCAAAGCATGCGACGGCGGACACGCTCTAGCTTGCAATAATCTTGGAGTGCTTTATGCAAACGGACAGGGCGTTAAGCAAGATCACAAAAAAGCCATCATGCTGTATAGCACCGCATGCGATGCGGGCGAATATAGAGCTTGCAACAACCTTGCCGAGCTTTACGATAAAGCTTTTGGTGTTGAGCGCAATCTAAAAATAGCCAAAAAACACTACGGCAGAGCTTGCGAGCTAGGATATCAAGCCGCATGCGATAACTACAAAACTCTAAAAGCAAAAGGCTACTAAGCCTAAAATTTATAAAAATTTGACTTGAAAAGAGAAATTTCAAGTCAAATTTGACTCTGTGATTTTATAAAATTTCTATCAAAATTTAAGCGAATAGCTAGCTGCAAAATTATAAAATTTGATTTTTGATATCAATTAAGGCATAAAATCAATGATAAAAATTTTATATGTTTTGTCAGTCTTTGCCCTCTTTTTAAATGCCTGCATTAAGGATTTAAGCGATGAAGAGATGCTTTGTGATGCGGGAGATGCAAGAAGTTGCCTTATCTTAGGAGCTTTTTATCTTGAAGAAGATACGAGAAACTATGAAAGAGGAGTTAAATTTCATAAAAAAGCTTGCGATATGGGGCTTGGCTTTGCTTGTTACTCTATTGGAAGTTTTTATTTAAACGCAGCATTCGGTTTAAAAACAGACTATCATAAAGCTACTGAATTTTTTATCAGAGCTTGCGAGCTTGATGAAGCTTTGGGCTGCCGTGACCTTGCATTTATCTATTTTCAAGAAGCTGCTTCAAGAGAGCAAGAGATAAAAGCAAACAACCTTCTTAAAAAAGCTTGCTATATTAATGATATCATGGCTTGCAAAGAGCTTGGAATTTCTTATGCCCTTGAAGCTAAGCTTGAACTTAAATATCCAAAAATTAACGCCTCTTTTTATATGGCTTGCGAGATTAGCGACTCTTTGGAGTGTTATCTTGCGGCTACACGCTATACAACGATGTTTGATCTTAATCATAATAAAAACGGCGCTAACGAAGCTTTTTATAAATACTGCAAATTAGGATATGCAAAAGCTTGCTTAGAGCTTGGCTACTTGCATTATGAAGGAGTTAAAGTTAAGCTTAGTTTTAAAAAAGCAAGCGAGCTTTTTAAGATAGCTTGTGAAGGTAAGCTTATGCAAGCTTGCTATCAACTAGGTTTTTTGTATGAGAGCGGATACGGTGTCGATATCGATATAGATAGGGCTAAAGAGCTTTATCTAAAAGCTTGCGAAGATGAATTTTTAGACGGTTGCGTCGCTCTTGGCAATTTATATACGAATTTTTTATACGGTGCGCCCCAATATGAAAAAGCGGCAAATTTATTTACTATGGCTTGCGATGGAGGATACGCAGGTGCTTGTATGTATTTGGGGCTTTTGTATTATGAAGGAAGGGGGGTAAGTAAAGATAGGGCGAAGGCGGATAAATTACTAAAAATGGGTTGTGATATGGGGTATGAGGATAGTTGCGAATTTTATAAAAGTTATGATGATTTAAGAAAGAAAGGCTATTAAAAGGCTTGATAAATTTATTTTGCCGATTGGTTGAGCCTAAATTTCACTATCTTTAAGAGCTTTTATCTTTTCAGCCACGCTTTTGTTTGTAACTTTCACGATTTCATCCGAGTTAGCTTTTAAAATACTCTCGAAATTTCCATAAAATTTAATGAGTTTAGCGATACTTCCCGCTGAAATTCCAGCATTTGCAAGCCTGCTTGCTTGCATATCTTTTTTCTTTTTGATCTTTTGATGAAAAGTTATGGCAAATCGGTGCGCCTCGTCGCGAAGCTTTTGGAAAAATTGCAACTTCTTATCTTCTGTTGAGAGCAAAAAAGAGCCTTTAAGAGTATAAATTTTATCCTTTGCGGCTCCTTTTGCGCGGTGAGCTTTGGCGTCTATTTTTTCTTTTGATATGGCGATTACATCGATGTTTGCGCCGCTACTTTTTAAAATTTCATTAGCTAAATTTAAAAGCGCCTCTCCTCCGTCTATCACCCACAGATCAGGTGGAGCAAGCTTATCAAAGCGAAGCGCTCTATTTACAAGCATCTCCTTCATCTGATCGTAGTCGTTTTTGGCTTCTAAATGCACGTGACGATAGCGCTCTTTTACAAATTCTGCGTTATCAAAGCAGATCATCGCGCCCACGCAGGCTTCGCCGAACATATGCGAGTTATCAAAGGCTTCGATCCTGTAAGGCGTGTGAGTGAGCTCAAAATACTCTTTAAGCGAGCGTAAAAAGTCGTTGTCGTGGCTTTTGATGTAGTTTTTGATGGAAATTTCGGCATTTGTCTTAGCCATCTCGCAAATTCGCTTTTTCTCGCCTATTTTTGGAGTTTTGATACTAAATTTCTTGCCGTGCCTTTGGCTTAAAATTTCCTCTATCAAATTTGCATCTTCAAATTCGTCATTTGTGTAAATTTTAGTTGTTATTACCGGCTGATCGATACTAAAGCTTTCTAGGATGATTTGTTTATAAGCCTCGTTTATCTCTTCATTTAGTGCGATTTTGGTATTTGTGATGTTTTGATTTACGCCTACTATCTTGCCGTTTTGCACGCTAAATCTAACCGCGCAGATAAAATTTTCGTGCGAATTTATGGCAAAAATTTCAAAGTCTTCAAGTTTGGCAAGATCAACTTCTATCTTTACTTCCAGATCCTTGATGACTTCGATCTTATCGCGAATTTTAGCTGCTTGCTCGTAGTTTTGATTTTGTGCGTATTTCATCATCAAATTTGATAAATTTGCTTGCAGGGTGTACGGGTTTTGAAGAGCATTTATGGCTGAATTTACGATTTTGGCGTAGTCTTCTTTTGTTATTTTGCCTTCGCACGGAGCCTCGCAACGCTTGATCTGATAAAACAAACAGGCTTTTTTGCCTTTTACGCAACTTCTTTTTTGAACGAGTTTAAAATTTAGATAAAGCGCTTCAAGAATTTCTCTCCCGCCTCTAAAATAAGGCCCAAAATACTTGATGTTTTTGCCTTTTACGATCTTTCTTGTGATGTCAAATCTAGGGAATTCATCGTCAAAATCCACGTAGATATAAGGGTATGTCTTATCATCGCGCAAAAGGATGTTGTATTTTGGTTTTAGCTGTTTTATAAACGAGTTTTCAAGTATGAGCGCGTCGGCTTCGCTTGGAGTTATGATGTATTCAAGATGCGTTGCTTCGCTTATCATCTTTTGTATTCTTGGACCTGCCTTGCTTGAAGGTGCAAGGGTTGGGGTAAAGCTAAAGTAGCTTTTAACTCGGTTTTTTAAATTTTTAGCCTTGCCTACGTAAAGCAGCTTACCGAGTTTGTCGAAATACTGATAAACTCCGGGGCTGTTTGGAAGCGAGCGGATTTCATCAAGTAGCATTTAAATTTGACCTTATGGCTACTCTGATGTCTTCAAATTTTGAGTGGATTTGCGGGTTTTTAGCCAAATTTATAAAATTTCCTTTTGATTTTTCTATGTAGATCGATTTTTCTTGAATTTTAGGCGTTGTTTTAAAGCGTAAATTTTTAGTTACGAAAAATTTTATATCGGAAATTTGAGCTAAAATGGAGCCTTCGTTCGCACTTGCGTAAATTTTTAATAAGCCTTTTAACATATTTATATTACTATCTCGTTTAAACTCTTGAAGCCCCAGCGGGTGGGTAAGCGCGAAAAACAAAATGTTGTTTTTGACGTAGCAAAATGCTATAAGACGTTGATGATTTAGGCTTAAGAGCCTTATAAATTTAGCGCACTCGCTTTGGTTTTTTAGCTTATAGAAAAAAGGACTGTTTACGATATGATTTATGATAAATTTGGCATCTTTCATAAGGCGATTTTAGCATTTTTTTTGTTAATTTTCCTTAGCGGATGCGGATATAAGGCTGATCCTTTCTATGGGGACGAGGATAGGTCTAGTATAAGAAAAACTGAAAAGATAAATAAACTTTAAGGAGAAAAAATGAGGATTTTTGGACTTTTAAGTCTCTTGTTCGGGCTGGCTTTTGCCGCAGGAGGCGGCGATATGGAGCCTGTGGATCTAACTACGACTTGGATAGGCATAGCGTGTCTTGTAATATTTGTCGTAGGATACTTTTTTATAGCGGCCGAGGAGAATTTCCATATCAACAAAGCGAAGCCCGCGATGTTTATCGGAACGTTTATGTTTATACTCATCGGCTTTTATATGGTTTCAAACGGTATGGATATAAGCTCGCTTAAAAACGAAGTCGATCATCTGATCCTTGAAATTTCGCAAATCGTATTTTTCCTAATGGTTGCGATGACTTATATCGAAGCGCTTATCGAAAGAGACGTATTTAACACGCTTAAATATAACCTTGTCTCAAAGGGCTACACGTATAAAAAACTCTTTTGGCTAACGGGCGTGCTTGCGTTTTTCTTAAGTCCCGTGGCGGATAACCTTACAACCGCCCTTATCCTCTCAACGGTTTTAATAACCATAGATAGACACAATACAAATTTCCTCGTAGCAGGCGCTATAAACATCGTCGTAGCGGCAAACGCAGGCGGCGCTTGGAGTCCGTTTGGCGACATCACTACGCTTATGGCTTGGGCTGCGGGCAAGGCTCCGTTTATCGACTTTTTAGCGCTTTTCCCTGCTTCGCTTATCGGCTGGATAGTTACTGCCGTGCTGCTTGTGCGAGCGGTGCCTGAAGGAAGTCCTCACTTTGACCCTACTACAGAGCCTAAAGTAACTATCAAAAAAGGCGGAAAAGTCGTTATAGGGCTTGGAATTTTCACAATTTTTTCAGCGGTTATGTCACATCAGCTATTTCACCTGCCTGCGATGTGGGGTATGATATTTGGCCTTTCTTTGCTTAGCCTTTACACTTATTACTATAAAAGAGCTTATAAAAACGAAGAGCCTATGCACGTTTTTCACTATATGTCAAAGATAGAAAACGATACGCTTTACTTCTTCTTTGGTATCTTAGGTGCGGTTGGAGCGCTTCACTATTTAGGATTTTTAAATCACGCGGTTGCGCTTTACGATAAATTCGGACCGACTACTATGAATATCGCCGTAGGATTTTTATCGGCAATCGTCGATAACGTCCCCGTAATGTCTGCGGTTCTTAAATCAAGCCCCGAGATGGGACTTGATCAGTGGCTGCTTGTAACTTTAACGGCAGGAATAGGCGGCTCTATGATAAGCTTTGGTTCGGCTGCGGGCGTTGGCGTAATGGGTAAGCTAAAGGGAATTTATACCTTTGGCGCACATATGAAACATGCTTGGACCATCGTAGCGGGATATATAGTTTCGCTCGTGGTTTGGTATATACAATTTGAAATTTTAGGATTATATTAATGACACAATCAGATATTATCGTTTTGGATTTCGGTTCGCAATACACTCAGTTGATCGCAAGACGCCTGCGTGAACAAGGCGTTTATACGGAAATTTTGCCTTTTAACGCTAAGCTTGAGGAGATAAAGGCTAAAAAACCAAAAGGCATTATCCTAAGCGGCGGTCCTGCAAGCGTTTATGCAAACGACGCTTATTTTTGCGATGGCGGAGTGTTTAAACTCAAGATTCCAGTGCTTGGAATTTGCTACGGTATGCAGCTGATCGCTCACACTCACAAGGCCGATGTCGTAGCGGCAAATCAAAAAGAATACGGCAAAGCAGAGCTTAGCATAATAAAGCAGCATGCGCTATTTACCGATACGCCTGAAAAACAGGTGGTTTGGATGAGTCATGCCGATATGGTTTCAAATTTGCCAAACGGTTTTGAGGCTCTTGCGGTTAGCGAAAATTCGCCTTATTGCGTATTTGGCGATGATAAACGTAAATTTTATGCGCTTCAGTTTCACCCTGAAGTTCAGCACAGCGAATTTGGGACTCAAATTTTAAAGAATTTCGCTAAATACATCTGCGGATGCGAGAGTGTTTGGAATATGGGTAGTTTTGCCAAGATGCAAGTTGCAAAGATAAAAGAGCAAGTCGGTAACAAAAAGGTTCTTTGCGCCGTAAGCGGAGGAGTTGATAGCTCCGTAGTTGCAGCGCTTTTAGCTAACGCAATACCGCAAAACGTCATACTTGTTTTTGTCGATAACGGACTTTTAAGAACGGGAGAAAAAGAGCAGGTGGAAGCTACCTTTAGAACGAAGCTTGGCGTGGAACTAATCAGCATAGATGCCAGCAAAATTTTCCTTGAGCGACTAGCGGGAGTTACCGATCCTGAGAGAAAACGCAAGATAATAGGCGAAACTTTCATAGAAATTTTTGAAAAAGAGGCGAAAAAGCACGATAATGTAAAATTTCTAGCCCAAGGCACGCTATATACCGACATCATCGAAAGCTCGGTTGCGGGCTCAAGCAAGACGATAAAGAGTCATCATAACGTAGGCGGACTGCCTGATTGGATGAGTTTTGAGCTGATTGAGCCTTTAAAAGATATTTTTAAGGATGAAGTGCGCCAGCTCGGACTTGAGCTTGGTTTGTCTCGCGATCTGGTTTTCCGCCATCCATTCCCGGGTCCGGGCCTTGCCATACGCATAATGGGAGAGGTAAATACGCCTAGCCTTGAGCTACTTCGCAAGGCCGATGTGATACTTCGCGATGAGCTTAAATCAACCGGCTGGTATAACAAGACTTGGCAAGCGTTCTGCGTGCTTTTAAACGTAAATTCGGTGGGTGTCATGGGTGATAACCGCACTTATGAAAATGCCGTTTGTATCCGCGTGGTGGATGCAAGCGACGGCATGACGGCAAGCTTTTCAAGACTTCCTTATGATCTGCTTGAAAATATCTCTCGCCGTATCATCAACGAAGTTAGCGGCATAAATCGTGTAGTATACGACATCAGCTCCAAGCCGCCTGCAACGATTGAGTGGGAGTAAGAGTAACAATAAAAAAGCCTTTCGTTATCTAAATGGAAGGCTTTTATATAAAAACGTCAAATGTTAAATTTGCATTTATTAAACTATAGAGTATTAGCCTTTAAATAATATACTAAAATAATATTTACACACCTTATAAACAAACATTCAAACAACTATTTTATGTAGCATAGTATAATTTGCTGAAAAATTAAATTTAAGAGGATATGCAAGTGGGAATGATAGCAAACTATCAATATTTAAGTGACGAAAATTTAGTAAAACTCAAAAATTTTAATGTGCAAGAGGATGAAATTTTTGAGGATGTGGAAGATTGGAATGAAGAAGCAGAACTTTTACTTGATATAGATAAAATGTGGGATGTTCTTCATTTTGTGCTTACGGGCGTGAGCAGTTCTAAGCCCATCAAGAATAATCCTTTAAGTGAGGCAATTTTAGGTGTTTCTTCGCTAGAGGATGTAGAAGAGTTTATCGCTTATACGGAAAAAACAAGGATTGCAGATATTGTTTTGGCTTTGGAGAATTTTGATATAGAACAAGCTATGGAAAATTTCAGCATTAAAAAATGCAAAAATGCAGATCTTTACCCTAATATTTGGGATTATGACGACGAGGAAGAAGTTGAAGAATTGAAAGAAGAGATAAGCGATTACTTTCAAAATATGAAAAATTTTTATAAACAAATTTTAAAAGCAAATGGAAATGTGATGGTTACGATTTATTAGCAGAAGTAATCAAATCCTGATTTATCAAGGCAAAGTAATGAAAAACGCCGTTATATACATACACGGAAAAGGTGGAAGTGCGGAGGAAGCCAAATACTATAAAAAGTTCTTTGGTGATGAATATGAGGTAATGGGATTTAAGTATAAATCGAAATTTCCTTGGGAAGCTAAGGCTGAATTCCCGAAATTCTTTGATTTCATAAGCTCTCAATATAGCAAAATTTACTTAATAGCAAACAGTATAGGCGCCTACTACTCAATGCTGTCATTGGCGGATAAATCTATTGAAAAAGCGATGTTTATCTCACCAATTGTAGATATGGAAAAACTAATTTTAAATATGATGGCTCGGGCAAATGTATCAGAAAAAGAGCTTTGTAAACAAAAGGTAGTTACAACTACCTTCGGCGAGCCTTTATCTTGGGGGTATCTAGTTTATGTTAGAAAAAATCCTATAAATTGGAAAATTCCTACTTGTATTCTTTTTGGCGAAAAAGACAATATGAGCTCTTTGAAAACAATGACTGATTTTGCAAATAAGATTGGTGCGGCTCTGACAGTTATGAAAAATGCGGAGCATTGGTTTCATACAGAGGAGCACATGATTTTCCTTGATGATTGGTTTAAGGAATTTATATAGTAATTTATAATTTAATGCAGAGCATATAATTCTATTACGCAGAAATGAGAACAGGCGTGCAACCAAACACCGATAAACGTGCGTGATGTAGAGGCAAGCTTTGAGTGCTACACAAGAAACTTAAGCTTGGCTAAAGGGTTACGGCGGTTCTTACGATGAACAGCTCGTATATAAAGGCAAGTTGATCTTACGGCTGTTTTTAGGATATCGCAGTATCCGATCGTAAAGCTACGCCAATGATAAAATAGGCGCAATAAATCAATCACTCCAAATAGCGAATTTTATAATTTTGGATTTTAAAATTTAAAATCCGGCTTCTTTAGTAAAATGCAAATAAATATCAATTTCTTGATCTAAATCTACAAAAATATTTCTAAACCACACTATAATTATCCTAAATGATTAAAGGGATGAAATGTCAAAAATTTACAACATCAAAGATGAAATTCGCTTTGAAAATAGTGGTATAGTAAGTCAAAGGCTTTTTTCAAATAAAAATTTAGACCTCGATCTTTACGCGCTTGACGCGACCGAAGAGCTTGATAAGGAGAAGAGATTTGCAGATTCGCTAGTTTGGGTTTTAGAGGGCAGAATTTCGCTTTTTCATGAAGATAAGAAATTTAGCCTAAAGCAAAATGATAGCTTTTTTATAGCCAAAGATACTTGGCGTAAATTTGAGACTAAAGAAAAAACAAAGATGATCTTAATAAATTTAAAGGAGAATGTGATGATAAACCACTTACCAAAGGCTGAAATTTTTAGTTTAGCAGGTGCCATAGAGTATCAAGAGGGCAAAGTTGTAAGCAAAACGCTTGTAAAAAATGAAAACGGCACTATGACTCTGATGAGTTTTGACGGCGCACAAGAGCTTTCAACTCACGCAGCGCCTGGAGACGCGCTTGTCGTAGTGCTTGACGGAGAAGTAAAAATTCACATTGCCCAAGAGGAATTTGAACTTAAGAAAAATGATAGCATAGTTTTGCCGGGCGGCATCCCTCACGGACTTAAGATCAAAGAGCGATATAAGATGCTTTTGAT
>JAUNLC010000026.1:0-6372 GCA_030532465.1 Campylobacter sp.
TGGAAGCGAGGGGGATCGAACCCCTGTCCAAAAACAAAGCACCCACAGCCTCTACACGCTTAGCAAAAGTGAAAATTTCATCCGTCAAGGCTCACTTTCCAAAACCAAAAGCCGGACTAAGACTAAAATTTCGATTTGAGGCTAGTCAGACCGCAAATCTACTCTATCTGGGGTTACTCGCCGGTGTTTTTAGATAGTATCAAAACAAGCAAGGCTCAACTGAACTTACGCAGCTTTAGCGTAAGCAGGAGCGAATTTAACGTTATTTGCGTTTAATTTTAATTTGAGCTTTTTACGCTTTGCTCAAAGCGACGTGCCACCATGTGCGCCCTGCTCCTGTCGAAGCCAAGTCGCTCCCATAAAAAGTCGCGTATTGTAGTTTATTTTTAGTTTTTTGTCAAATATCAAGTTTTGGCGGAATTTTTACAACCAAAGGATTTAAGACACTAAAAAATTCGGTATCGGACTCTATATCATCTCGGTATTTTCCAAATTGATCGCTGATTACAAGCAACCAATCGACAAATTCATCATTAGCGGGGCCCGATAACTCCTTTGCTTCAGAACAGACCTCTTCGCTAAGAGTCGTAAGTTTTAATATAGGTTCAACTTTCATAAATGCCGCTGCCGATTTTATATTGTGAAAAATTCTAAAGAGCTCTTCAATATTGTTTTTATACTTATCTTTTCTTGTAAGCCCTATAATTAAAGGCTCCATTAAATCGCACATCAAAGAGTAGTGCGATAGAAATTCTTCAACAATATCATAAGAGTACTCAATCTCAAGATTTTTCAATAAACCCATTTTCTATCCTTAAATTTTCAGGGCAATTGTATCATTTTTTTGATAAAATTAAATAATTTTAAATTTAAAAGTGATGAAAAATGCCTGCTCAAGATAAAAAAATTACAATAACTGATATAAAAAATAAAAAAAATATATCGCTTATAGTAATGATAACGGCTTATGATGCTTTATTTGCAAAACTCTTTGATGAACATGTGGATATAATCTTAATAGGCGATAGCCTAAACATGAGCTTTAACGGAGAAAAAGATACGTTAGACGCTACTATGGATATGATGCTGTATCATTCAAAAGCCGTATCAAAAGGCGCAAAAAGAGCTTTAACGGTAGCCGATATGCCGTTTGGAAGCTATATCGATGAAGCTACGGCACTTAAAAATGCGGTTAAATTCATCAAAGAAAGCGGAGTTGATGCGGTTAAGCTAGAGGGCGGAGAAAGAGTCGCACATATCGTAGAAAAGCTCTGCACAAACGGCATAAGCGTAATGGGTCATATAGGACTTATGCCTCAAAGAGTTCGTTTTGAAGGCGGCTATAAGATAAAAGGTAGAAAAGAAAGTGAGATCAGCAACCTAATAAACGATGCAAAAGCTCTTGAGAGAGCCGGAGTATTTGCCATAGTTCTTGAAGGAACGATCAGCGATGTGGCAAAAGAGGTTGCAGAAAGCGTAAGCATACCCGTTATCGGCATAGGATCGGGCAAGGATATAGATGGGCAAGTGCTTGTGTTTTCTGATATGCTCGGTCTTTTTGAAGAATTTAGACCGAAATTCGCTAAAAGATACTTAGACGGCGCCAATCTAATCAAAGAGGCGATAAAAACTTACGCCGACGAGGTTAGAAGCAAAACTTTTCCGAGTGAAGAGTTTGAATACAAAAATTAAATTTACAAAAAAGGAAAAAGGTTGAAAATTTTTAAAATTTTACTGGTAACGCTACTTTTTGGTAGCCAAATTTTTGCGATAACAAAGATCAAAAACGAGGCTAAAGAAGCCAAAGAGGCGTTTGAGAAAAAGGATTATGCAAAAGCAGGCGAAATTTTAAAAGAACTTTGCGATAAAGATGACGGATACAGCTGTGCAGCACTGGCAAATATGCACTATAACGGAATTGGCATAAAAGAGGATAAAAAGCTGGCTTATGAGCTTTTTACAAAAGCTTGTGATCTTGATAACGGCGTAGGATGCTTTGATCTGGCTCTGATTTACAAAAAAGGTGAAATAGTCAAGCAAGACTTTAAAAAGGTAGCCAAGCTATACGAGAAGGCGTGTGAGCTAAAAGATGACAGCGCCTGCGCAAATTTGGGTCTTATGTATGATAGAGGCGAAGTGGTTGAAAAAGATCACAAAAAGGCGACCGATCTATATTATAAAGCCTGCGATCTAAACAACGCAGCGGGTTGCTACAACTTCGCGCTTATGTATTATGACGGCAAAAATGTTCAAAAAGATTACAAAAAAGCCTTTAAGTATTTTGACAGGGCATGTTATATAAAAAATGCGCAAGGTTGCCATGCCGTTGGAGTAATGTATGAGCACGGATACGGCGTGGAGCCAAACACCTACTACGCTTACGACTCCTATGCTACGGCTTGTAAAATGCTAAATAGCGACGGCTGCGCGGCGATTGGTATAGAGCTTAAAGACGGCAAATTCGATAAGTTAGAATATGAAAAATACGAATCCGAGGCGGAAGCTTGCAAGCTTGGAGATAAAGAGTCTTGCGAGATTATCAAAAAACGCTTGGAGAAATTTTAGGTAAATTTGATGGATAGAATCGTAGAGATCGAAAAGGTAAGCTTTGAGAGCGAATTTGAAACCTCTTTAAGACCGAGCAAATTTGAAGACTATATCGGACAAGAAAAAATCAAGCAAAATTTAGATGTTTTTATAAAAGCCGCCAAAAAGCGCGGAGAATGTCTTGACCACGTGCTATTTTACGGACCTCCGGGGCTTGGCAAGACAACTTTAGCCCATATCATCTCAAACGAGATGGGAGTAAGTATAAAAATGACCGCGGCTCCCATGATAGAAAAGAGCGGCGATCTGGCTGCCGTGCTTACGAATTTGCAAGAAGGCGACGTGCTTTTTATAGATGAAATTCACCGCTTAAGCTCAGCCATTGAAGAGGTGCTTTATCCTGCGATGGAGGACTTTAGGCTTGATATCATCATAGGCTCGGGCCCTGCGGCGCAAACGATTAAGATTGACTTACCTAAATTTACGCTAATCGGAGCTACGACTAGAGCGGGCATGATCTCGGCTCCACTTAGAGATCGCTTCGGAATGGACTTTAGGCTTCAGTTTTACAGCCACGAAGAGCTTGCTAAAATAGTTCAAATAGCCTCCGTTAAGCTTGGCAAAGAGTGTGAGAAAGCAGCTGCGCTTGAAATCGCCAGACGTGCCAGAGCGACGCCTAGAATAGCACTTAGACTGTTAAAAAGAATTCGCGATTTTGCAGAGGTAAACGACGAGAAGATAATCTCGCACAAAAGAGCCAAAGAGGCGCTTGACGCACTCGGAGTAAATGAAATCGGCTTTGACGAGATGGATATAAGATATCTTGAAATTTTACTTGAGGCCAAAAGAAGACCGCTTGGGTTAAACACCATAGCAGCCGCACTTAGCGAAGATGAGGGCACGATAGAAGACGTTATAGAGCCTTATTTGCTTGCAAACGGATTTATCGAGCGCACCGCTAAAGGTCGAATTGCAAGTGGCAAATGCTACGATACTTTTAAGCTAAATTTCAAAGAAGATAAAGGGCTTTTTGATGGTTAAAAACAGTAGGATTTTCTTCGGTATATTCGTATTTTTCGCACTTTGCTTGCTGCTTTATCTTTTTAAACCGTTTTTGTTAAATATATCCATCGCTATACTTTTGGCGGTCGCGACATCAAACATAAACGTAAAATTTCTAAAGCTTACCAAGCATAGACAAACCTTGTCGGCGGCTCTTACTACGGCGGCTTTGTTTTTGCTGTTTATCGCGCCCTTTATTTACGCCGTTATCGCACTCGCCAAACATGCCGCGAATTTTAACATGCAATACGTAAGCGATACTATAGATTATGTAAAAAACTATGATTTTGCTTTACCGCAACCGATTAAGTTTTTAGAGCCTAAATTTGAAGAGTTATTTAGCGAAATCGACCTTAAAGTAATCTCCGCTAAAATCATCTCAAATTTAGCCGAAATCGGAAAATTTAGTGCAAATTTTTTAGTCGATATGACGATGATTATGATATTTTTCTTCTTTTCGGTTCTTTACGGAAGCGATCTTGTTAAATACCTCAAAAAAGCTCTTCCGATGAAACATGAAGACACCGAATACATCCTAAGCGAAGTAGCCAACGTAATGAGCGTGGTATTTTACTCGATCATTATAAATACTATTTTTCAGGGATTTTTATTTGCCATTATCGCGATGATTTACGGATACGGCGGATTTTTAATGGGAATTTTATTTGGCTTTGCGACACTTGTACCGATTGTCGGCGGATTTTTGGTTTGGGGTCCAATCAGCCTTTATGAATTTGCCAACGGCAACCTAACGGGTGCGATTGTAATCGCGGTTTATAATATCGTGGTTATCTCCATCATTGCAGACACGCTTTTAAAGCCTTTAATAATAAAATTTATAAACGATCGATTGGTAAAAATTCCAACCAAGATAAACGAAATGCTTATATTTTTCGCCATGATAGCAGGGATTACGACGTTTGGCTTTTGGGGCATCATACTTGGTCCTGCGATAGTGACATTTTTCTTATCCACTATCAAGCTTTACGTCTTGCTTAAAGAGCGCTCTTTCGTATAAATTTAGCCTTTAGTGGGTTTAAAAACCTGCTTGGCTACGAAGCGTTAAAGCTTAAGTCGTGAGTAAATTTTCTATCTAAATTTTATGCAGATACTTTTTAATCATAAATTTATCTTATTTAAGAAGTAAAATTTAGCCTAAAAATGGATATTAAATAGCCTATATGATATAATTTTAAAAATAAAATTTAATTTTATACTTTAAAATTAAATACATAAATTTACAAGGAGTTTTCATGAGATTGATTAAGCTTAGTTTGGCTGCAGCCGTGATAGGTTGCTTTGGCGCTGCAAATGCGGCTGATTCGCTTGTAGATGCTCTTACGGGCGGTAAGTTAAACGGAAAGGTTCAAGCCACCTATGTGGATCAAAAAGATGAAAGAAGTAGCGTAAAAGACGAAGAGCTTCTTGGAGTGCAGTTTGAGCTTGGCTATACGACAGGCTCGTTTTACGGCTTTAGGCTCGGAGTGACAGGACAGGCGAATTTGTTGCCGATTAACGAGTCAAAGAAAAACAATACCTTATACGATAAAGAGTGGAGAACAGAGGGTTTTGTTTTGTCTGAAGCATATATCGGCTACATGCTTAATCAAACCGATATCAAATTTGGCCGCCAATACGTAAACACTCCGCTTGTAGCAGGCAACTACACTCGTGCATTTAAAGAGGCGTTTGAAGGTCTTACCGTAAAAGATAAGTCGCTACCAAACACTACTTTAATAGGCGGTTGGTACTACAAATTTCAAGGCAGAAGTGCCGTAGTTTCAGGGCACAAAAACGGTCATGCGCCGAAATTTAAAGATAAAACCATCATAGGCGGCATGGGACCTGTGGCATTTAAATTTGACAACATCTTTACGGGTGCGATTATAAACGAGCCTGTAGAGAATATAAAACTAACGGGCGCTTATGCGAGAGTAACCGATCTGGAGAGACTGCCGAGCGCCAAAGGCGATATAAATTTATTCTTAGCCGAGATGAATCTTAAATTTCCTATCCAAAGCTTTAGCTTAGGCTTTGATGCTAATTATAAAGGCTCTCGCACGACAGATACGCTTGATGATTTAAACTACGAAGGCGATATGCTTGGATTTAGAGCGGGAATTTATGATCTTTTGGGCTTTAGCGCAAGCTATGCTTATACGACTGTAAGCGATGATGACGCGCTTCTTTTTGGTGTGGGTAACGGGCCTGGCTCATATACGCTCTTGCCTATTCGCGGACCTTTTGTATTTACGGGCTTTGCAGGAATGAATACTCATAAATTTACGCTGGGATATAACTTCTCGGCTATCGGCTTAAACGGTCTTAAAACTTCATTTCAATACGTAAAAGGCGAACAAGACGCGCCTAAAGTAGATGCCGGAGCAACCAAAAAAGGAACTCATATGGATATAGAGGGCTGGGCAGCGACGGCAAGCTATAATATCCCGCAAGTTAAAGGTCTATCGGCATCGGTAAGCTATGTCGAGCTTGAGAGAAAGAACTACGATACGGCAAATAATATGAAAAAGACCGATCAAAACGAGCTTTGGTTACAACTTGGGTATAAATTTAATCTCTTTGAATGATAAATTTACGGCGGAGAATTACTCCGCCTAACTCTAATCACTTGTAAATTTAATCAATCCACGCTTCTTAAATCATTGGTATTTCTGCATTTGAGGTTAGTTACTCCAAGAAAGTTTATTACAAAAGTAAAGAGGTAAGTAGTTGTAGTGTAGCAAAAGAATATCTAAACAAATG
>JAUNLC010000026.1:6472-26042 GCA_030532465.1 Campylobacter sp.
CAGAGAGCCATCCAAAGGCTCTCTTCTTCTAAAGACTATTTAACAGTAGCCATCTTTCTACGCATATAAGCGATCTTGCTTTGAAGCGGAAGGTGTTTTGGACAGTTATCCTCGCAAGCTAGCAAAGTCATACAACCAAACACGCCGTCATCATCGCCGACAAGCTCGTAAAAGTCCTCATCTGTTCTCTTATCAAGCGCATCGATCTTAAATCTTGCAACACGGTTAAGTCCTACGGCACCGATAAAATCAGGCCTCATTATAGCCGTTCCGCAAGCAGCTACGCAAATTCCGCACTCTATACATCTATCAAGCTCAAAAACCTCTTGCGCCACTTCAGGCTCAACTTTTTCTTCAAGCTTGCTTATATCGGTTTCATGATCGGTGTGTATCCAGCTTTCTACGCGCTTACTCATCGCATTCATCCAGTTGCCCGTATCTACGCTTAGATCTTTTAATAGCTTAAACACGGGAAGCGGCATAAGCTCAATAACTCCGCTTGGAAAATCTTTTGTAAGCGTTCTACAAGCAAGCACGGGTTTGCCGTTTACCAGCATAGCGCAACTTCCGCAAATTCCCGCGCGACACACAAAGTCAAAACTAAGATCCGGATCAAATTTCTCGCGAATTTGATTAAGCGCTATAAATAGCGACATGCCCGGCGTCTCCTCAAGCTCGTAAGTCGCAAAATGCGGCTTTGAAATTTTACTTAAGGGATTATATTTAAAAGCTTTTATCGTAATTTTTCTACTCATATCCTATACCTGCTCTTTCGTTTGGCGCTTTATATTTTGGTTGCAATTCATAAGGCATAAGCGCGTCTTGTATCTCATATCTACCTTTGCCCTCAGCCTCCATCTTAGCGCGAATTTCATCAACTTCTTTTTGGCGAACTGCGCTATCCGGGTGCTCGATGATATTTCCTTTGGCTCCGTATCCTCTAAATGCAGGCGGAATTTCCATCTTCATTATATCAAGCGGCTCATATTCGACAGTCGGCATCGTAGCGCCCTCTTTCCAGCTGGTTAAAGTTCTGTTTAGCCAGTTTGCGTCATCTCTTTTCGGATAATCCTCTCTACTGTGAGCGCCACGGCTTTCGGTTCTTAAAAGCGCGCCGTAAGCTACGCAAAGCGCTAGTTTTAACATCTTTGGCACGCGGTAAGCCTCTTCAAGCTCAGGGTTGCCGAATAAATTTTTGTTTGTAACTTTAACGTCAAGCGAGTGTTTATAAAGCTCTTCAAGCTCTTTTACCGCTATCTCAAGCCCTTCGCCTGTTCTAAAGATCGCAACGTGATCCCACATGATATCTTTCATCTTGTTTTTGATCTCAAATACGTTAAATTTACCCTCTTTATCAAGCAAGCCTTGCAGATAATCTGTTTGGTATTTTACGAATTTCTCGATATCTTTTGTGTTTATCTCTATATCGTGGCTCTTGCAGTAATCGGCAAAATAATCGCCCACGATCATGCCCGCAACCACTGTTTCGGAAACCGAGTTTCCGCCAAGACGGTTAAATCCATGCATATCCCAGCAAGCTGCTTCTCCTGCACTAAATAATCCCGCTAGCGTCGGGCTCTCGCCGTTTGGCTTGGTTTTAATACCGCCCATTGAGTAGTGTTGCATAGGAAGTATCGGCGCCCAGCCTTTACCGATGCCGTTTTCGTCAAGCTCGGTATCGGCAGGATCTATACCGTTAAATATCTCGCAAATTTCTTGAACGTCGCGTAAATTTTTCTCGATATGCTCGCGTCCAAGGATTGAGATATCAAGCCATACGTGCTCACCGTAAGGGCTCTTTACGCCTTTTCCTTTTCTTATATGCTCCATGATACGGCGACTTACGACGTCACGGCTTGCAAGCTCTTTTTTCTCCGGCTCATAATCAGGCATAAAGCGGTATCCATCCACATCACGTAAGATTCCGCCATCACCGCGGCATCCCTCCGTTAATAAAATTCCGCTTGGAACGATCGGTGTCGGGTGAAACTGAACCGCTTCCATATTGCCAAGCTTAGCCACGCCCGTTTCAAGAGCGATCGCCGCACCGATACCTTCGCAAACTACCGCGTTTGTAGTGTGTTTATACACCCTTCCGTATCCGCCTGTGGCTATCAAAGTGCCTTTTGAAACATAAGCCGTGATCTCGCCGTTTACAAGATCTCTTACGATAGCTCCGTAGCAGCGGTTGTTTTGATGGATTAAGGCGATAGCCTCTTTTCTATCGTGAATTTCAACGTTGTGTTTTAAAGCCTCGTTTGCTACGGCAAAAAGCATAGTATGTCCCGTAGCGTCGGCCGTATAGCAGGTTCTCCATTTTTTAGTACCGCCAAAGTCGCGGCTGTGAATAAGTCCGTGAACCTCATCTTTTTCTACTATCGTCGTTTTTTGAGCGTTTATAATAGCGCTTCTTTCGCCTCTGGTGATTCTCGTCCAAGGCACGCCCCAAGCGGCAAGCTCGCGGATAGCTTTTGGAGCGGTTTGACAAAACATTCTAGCCACCTCTTGATCACAGCCCCAGTCGCTTCCTTTTACCGTATCGGCAAAGTGCACATCCTCGTTATCGCCTTCGCTCATCTTGGAATTTCCCAAGCTCGCTTGCATGCCGCCTTGAGCAGCCGCAGAGTGAGAGCGCTTAACAGGGATCAAGCTTAAAACTATAGTGCTAAGCCCCTTTTCTCCTGCGGCAACCGCGGCTCTAAGTCCTGCAAGTCCGCCGCCTATAACTAACGCATCACAATATTTTATATTCATTACCAGCTCCTATCTACTAACTAAGGCTGATCCAGACAAAGTCTGCGATCAAAGCGATTACGGCAAGTCCGCCAAAAACCGCAAATATAACCGTTCTAGCCTTATTTCTCTTAGCTAGCATTTCAGCCCTATTAACGCCTTCTATACTTATCCATTTTACATACAGTCTATACATTCCCACACCCGCATGCACCACCATAAATACAAGCAAGGCAAGATAGAAAAACTCAAGTCTGGCGAAATTTAAAGCAGAGCTATCGGCAGTTATATGACCGCCAAAAACTATATCAACCAAGTGTCCGCTTGCCGCAAAAAACAGAGCAAACCCTGTTAAAAACTGAAACCACCAAAGCGTAGTATCAAGATGCTTCATGCGGTCTTTGTGACCTCTAAACATTAGATATTGTCTAAAATTTGCAGGGAATTTTCTCATCGCTAAAAACGCATGAGCGATAAAGATCGCAAAGATTACGGCGGCTATGACGTTTGTGATCCACCAAGTGGCTTCGCCAAACAGAAATTTAGCTTCCGCAAAGCCTACAACCGCGTTAAAAGCGTCCTTGCCCAATAAAATAGTTGATGTAAAAACCATATGACACAGTATGAAACAGGCAAGTATAAAGCCCGTAATACTCTGCCATCTGTCCCAAACCGCCGGCAAACGACTCTTTTTACAATCCGCTTGCCTACCCAAGAAACCTTCGATTAGCCCAACCATGAGCACTCCTATTATTGAAATTTGTTATTAATACCTTATAAAAATTTTAAATTATTAACTTAAAATTTTATTGTTATCTTAACACAAAGCAACTTTAAATAGATTTAAAATCACGCCTATGCTTATTTCTTAAAAATAGGTAAGCAAGCACTCCTGCAATAAGCATCGCAAGGGATAAAATTTGACCCATCGAAAGACACAAAAATACAAAACCAAGCCCGAAATCAGGCTCTCTGTAAAACTCGCATATAAATCTTGCAATGGTATATAAAATGGCATATAAGGCTATAAGTTCGCCGTCAAATTTCTTAAATTTTCGATAAGCAAATAAAATTAAAAATATTACGACGCCTTCTAAAACCGCCTCGTAGAGCTGAGACGGATGCCTAAGAAGACCCGCGACATATATCCCCCAAGGCACGTCGGTAACTCTGCCAAAGAGCTCTTGGTTTAAGAAATTTCCGATCCGACCGAAAAAATACCCAAGCGGGATACTTAACGCAACCAGATCAAGCAAGGCCCAAGTGTTTTGCTTATATCTTTTGCAAAACGCCCATGTAGCTATCAAAAACCCAACAACCGCTCCATGATAGCTCATACCTCTGATACCTACAAATTCTCCGTTATAAAATGGGTTAAATATCTGCCAAGGCTGAGTTAGATAATAAAGCGTATTTGGATCGTAAATCAAGATATATCCGACTCTAGCGCCCAAGATAACGCCAACTTCAACCCAAAAAAAGTAGTTATCAAGAAGCGAATTTGAGATATTAACCTTATCAAATTTAACGATAAATTTAGCCACACCGAGTGCTACAAGCAAAGCCAAAACATACATCAGCCCGTACCAGTGCACGCTTATACCGAAAATTTTAAAAGCGACGGGGTCAAAGTTATTATAAATTTCGTTCCACCAACTCATCTAGGAACAACTTTTATCTTAAGAGTCTTTTCAAGTCCGTTTGCAAAATCTTCAAAAAGATAGCCAAGCGAGCGGTAAAATTTGCTTTTTGCTTCTTTTTGAAGCATGACAGCGAGTTTTGCGGCATAAGGAAGCAGGTATGAGCTTAGAAATACTCCTAAAATTTCCTCTGTTTTTTCGTTTGCCTCAAGCTTGATTACAGCTGAGAGAAAGGATAGCTGATTACTTATGCTATCTATCTTTAAGGATTTTAAATTCGGCTCAAATCCACAAATTTGATAAAGCTTAGCAAGCCTCTCATCATCGCTCTCAAAAAAATGCGTAGCTACAAAATACTTTTCTAAATTTTTAAAATCTTTTCGTATATCATCTGAAGTTTCGTTATCTAGCGCCTCTTTATAAAGCTCTCTTCCTTTTAAATTTGCCTCGCTCTCATTTCGTATAAACCATTCGCCGTTTCTTTTGATCCCTTCAAAAATCTTATCGTTTATCGCTCCTGAAAAATCAAGGGCAAAAATTTTACACACAACCGAATAAAATTCGCCAAGTTTCATCATAATCCTTTAAATTTTTTGTGATTTTACTAAATTTAAATTTTCTTAAACCTTAGGCGAATCGAATTTAAAACAACGGTAACCGAGCTAAAGCACATCGCGATCGCTCCGTAAACCGGAGTTAAAACTATCTTAAAGAACGGATATAGCGCACCTGCGGCCACGGGGATGCAGATGAGGTTATAGATAAATGCCCAAAACAGATTTTCCTTTATCGTTTTCATCGTGTGTTTGGCTAAATCTATAGAGCTTATGACGCTTTTAAGGTCGTTTTTGATAAGCACTATATCGCCGGCGTCCTTTGCGATATCGGCCCCACTACTCATAGCTACGCCGATATCGGCTTGCTTAAGCGAAGGCGAGTCGTTTATGCCATCTCCTACAAATACTACTTTTGCATCTTTTTGAAGCTCTTTTATGATCTCAAATTTCTCGTTTGGAAGCACTCCTGCAAACACCTTTTCTATGCCTATTTTAAGAGCTACGTTTTTAGCGGTAAAGACATTATCTCCCGTTAGCATAACAGGCGTTATATCTCTTGATTTTAACTCATCAATAACCTCTTTTGCGTTTTCTTTTAAGGTGTCGCTAAGAGAGATAAAGCCTACATATTTTTTCTTGATAGCAGCTAAAACTACGCCGCTTCCTTCGTTTTGAGCTTTTAAAATTTCATCTTTCGCGGATTTTGGAATTTCTATCTCAAAATCCCTTAAAAAAGCCTCGTTTCCTACAACTATCTCGTTTTCATCAAGGCTTCTTATGCCTCTGCCTGCGATGTTTTCAAACCCGCTATCGCTACCTAAAATTTTAAGATCAAGCTCGTTTGCATAATTTACTATCGCCTTTGATATAGGGTGTGAGCTTTTGGCTTCAAGTGCGGCGATGAGAGCTAAATCCTCTTCGTTTATATCGGTAAAATTTACCGAAATTTCGCCCTTAGTAAGAGTGCCTGTTTTATCAAATATCGCGTATTTTGCGGTATGAAGTATCTCGATGACTTCGGGATTTTTTATCAAAATTCCGTTTTTGGCGCCAAGTGAAAGAGATGAGATGATCGCGATCGGAGTTGCAAGCCCAAGCGCGCAAGGACAAGATATGATTAAGACGCAAATCGCGCTTAAAACGCCTTGCATAGCATTACCGGTAACGACAAACCATATTAAAAAAGTAAGTATGGCTATGATGATAACCGATGGAACAAATACATTTGCAACCCTATCTGCAAATCGGCTAATAGGCATTTTTTTAGTGCTGGCGTCGCTTAGCAAGTGTAAAATTTGAGCCAGCAGAGTTTGATTTGAAGGTTTTGTAACTTTAATGTTTAAATAACCGTTTGTGTTTACGGTTCCTGCATTTACCTCATCTCCGGTTTTTTTATAAACGGGCATACTCTCGCCCGTTAGCATCGACAAGTCAAGCTCGGCTCCGCCGTCTATAATGACTCCGTCGCAAGGGATGTGAAACCCCGCTTTTACCATAACTATATCGCCTACTTTTAGACTTTGCACATCGGTTTCAACGGCTTTTCCGTCGGGATTTAACACTAAGGCGACCTTGGGCGCAAGATTCATAAGACTTTTTAGATAATCCCCCGCCCTAGCCTTTGAGCGCTCCTCTAAAAATTTGCCAAGCAAGATGAAAGTTATGATCATTGCAGAGCCTGAAACATACATATGTCTCATACTTTCAGGCACTAAATTCGGAGCCGCAAAAACAAATACCGAGTAAAAAAACGCCATAGAGGTGCCAAGCGCTACAAGCACGTTCATATCGTAGTTTTTGTTTTTAAGCGCGCCGTAAGCGTGCGTAAAAAACTCTTTGCCGCAAACTCCAATAGTTATAAAGGCTAAAAACAGCATCAAAAGAGCTTTTGACTGATTCATCTCTCCTACCATCTCAAGCCACATTATTACTGCGCTAATAACGGCTGCAGCGATAAAGTTGTTACGCAAATTTTGTATATGTTTGGCTCGCTTTTGCTCAAATTCGCCCATATCCTTGGCGATTTCGTAACCTAGTTTTTTTATCTTCTCTTCAAGCTTTAAGGCTACCTCATCGCTTTCTATGATAAACTCGCCGGTAGCGTTGGCAAAGCTTACTTTAGCTTCATTAACGCCTTGAATCTTTTTTGCGGCTCGCTCGATAGCGTTTGAACAATTTACGCAGGTCATGCCCGCGATATTTAGCTTGATACTTTGTGGCATAGCTAAATCTGCTCTATCACTTCAAATCCAAGGTTATCAAGCTCGGATTTAAATTTCTCAACATCCTTATCGTCCAAATTCACGCTTACTACTCTAGGCTCACTCTTTAGATCAACCTCAATAGATCCAAAATCGTCCTCAAGCGCGTTTTTTATGGTATTTGCACAATTTTCACAATTCACGTTCGCAACTTTAAATTTTTTCATAATATCTCCTTTATCATATGGTGGTAGTTATGCGAATTTACGATCATATCCCGATCGACTACAAAGCCTAATCTCTCGTAAAATTCCCTCTCTTTAACCTTATTTTCATCCACTATCAAAGCAACTTTTGCGTATCCCTTAAGTTTAGCCGCCTCAAATGTAAATTTTATCAGCTCTGAAGCTATGCCTCGCCCTCTAAATTTCTCATCAACCGCAACGCTATCGATATAAAACTCATCCTCAAAGCACTCTTTGTCAATCTTTGCGTTTAAATTATGCTTTTGCAAATGAGCTAAAATAGGAGCGTCAAGCATCTTGATATCGCCGCCGCAATAAGCGCAAACAGCTCCGACTATCTTATTTTCAAGTTTAAAAACATAGACATTTTTATAGCTTAGACGATTAACGTCCTGCATAAAAAAAGAGGTTAAAATTTCGTTACTTTTTAATATATCGCTACTTCCGCTAAGCGCAAAAGCGATCTCATCCATGGCTAAATTTAACAGCTCAATGCAACGCAGAGCATCTTTTTTATCGGCTTGTGTAATCATAGTCTAATTATAATACTTAAAATATAAATTTTAAGATAATAACTTAAAAACTTAGAAATTTTTAAAAAGATAATAATCTTTTTTGGCTATAATTTCTCAAAATTTTAAGGAAATTTAAGGAAATTTTATGGGACGAGCATTTGAATATAGGCGCGCCGCAAAAGAGGCTAGATGGGATAAGATGAGTAAGGTTTTCCCAAAGCTGGCTAAAGCCATAACCGTGGCTGCCAAAGAGGGCGGAAGCGATCCTGATATGAACCCTAAGCTTAGGGCTGCAATCGCGGCGGCTAAAAACGAAAATATGCCAAAAGACAACATCGATGCGGCTATAAAGCGCGCAAGCGGAAAAGATAGTGCCGACATCAAGACGATATTTTACGACGCAAAGGCGGCTTACGGAGTTCAGATCATAGTCGAGTGCGCCACGGATAATCCAACAAGAACCGTTGCAAATGTCAAGGCGATATTTAGCAAAAACGGCGGAGAGGTTTTGCCAAGCGGAAGCTTAAGCTTTATGTTTACCAGAAAAAGCGTATTTGAGCTTGAGATACCAAATATGGAGCTTGATGAGATAGAGCTGGAGCTTATAGATTTTGGACTTACGGAGCTTGAAAAAGATGATGAAACTCTTTATGTATACGGAGATTATGCAAGTTTTGGAACCCTTCACGAAGGAATCGAAAAGCTAGGCCTTGAAAGCAAAAAAGCAAGCTTGCAATACATCGCAAATTCACCGATAAATCTAAACGAAGAGCAGATGCAAGAGGTTGAAAAGCTGCTTGACAAGCTTGAGGACGACGATGACGTGCAAGCGGTTTATACCAATATCGAATAATTTAAAAAGGAATAAAATTTGAGAAACGAAGAACTAAAGGTTTACGAGATAGATCCAAGCGAGTTGGCGAAATTTAAATTTGCTATTATCAAAACACAAAAAGGCGAGATGAAGCTTGAGCTTTTTGCAGACGAGGCGCCTCAAACGGTTATGAATTTTGCCACTTTGGCAAAAGACGGTTTTTATGACGGGTTAAATTTCCACCGCGTTATACCGAATTTCGTCATCCAAGGAGGATGTCCTTATGGCACGGGCACGGGAGGTCCCGGCTGGAGGATAAAATGCGAGTGCAGAGGTCAAAAGAGCAAACATAAACGCGGAAGTCTCTCAATGGCGCACGCTGGCCCTGATACGGGAGGAAGTCAATTTTTCGTATGTCATAGCGCGCAACCTCATCTTGACGGAGTTCATACGGTGTTTGGACAGGTGATAGACGAAGACGGTTTAAAGGTTCTTGATAACATAAGAGGCGGAGATAAGATCGAAACTATCGAGATAAAAGAGAGTTTATAGTAAAAAATAAGCCGAAATTTAGGCTTTAATAAATTTATAAAAAAGAGGCGAGTTTGCCTCTTTTTATCTTACTCCCAAGCTTTTTCGTCAAGCTCTTTTTCACTCTTAGCAACAAACACCGCACCCATCATATCACCGACTATATTCATAGACGTTCTTCCCATGTCAAGTATGGCGTCAATGCCTAAAATCATGCCGTAAGCTATAGCGATAACGCTACCTGCTTCAACTTTTAATCCGACAGATTCAAGCACCATAAGAAGCATGATAGCGCCTGCTCCCGGCACTCCGGCAGTTCCTATGGAGGCTAAAACGGCAGTTAAAACTACGGTTAGCTGCTGAGAAAAGTCAAGCGGCATACCCACGACATTTGCCACAAAGATCGCGCATACTCCAAGATAGATCGTAGTTCCGTCCATATTTATAGTTGCGCCCACGGGAAGCGTAAAGCCGTATATACTTCTTGGCACACCCATATCCTTTTCCGCAGTCTCCATCGAAACAGGCAAAGTAGCTCCCGAAGATCTGGTAACAAATGCGGTAATCATAGGAGGGCGAACCTTGTATAGAAATTTAAGAGGGCTAACTTTAATAAACAGACATATAACGCAATACACCAAAACTATCTGCAAAATAAGTCCTATATAAACGCTTACGGTAACGTTTACAAGAGGTCCGAAGGCTTCCGCTCCGCTCTTTGAAAAGACGATAAAGATCAGAGCGAAAACGCCGATAGGAGCATATTGCATAACCCAGCCTACGACTTTAAACATAACGCTGTTCATTCCCTCAAAAAATAAAAATACCGTCTCTGCGGATCTTTTTACCTGCTCGTTTTGGCTATCTAGGCTAAAAGCTAAAGCGATACCGAAAAACAGACAAAAACATATAGTAGGAAGAACCTCTCCTTTGGCGATTGCTCCAAACGGGTTTGTAGGTATTATGTTTAGCAAAATTTCAATAAGCCCGGGAGCCTTCGCTTCTTTACCCGCACTTGCTACGTTTGTGGCTAGCTCTAGACCTACTCCGGGTTGAAATATGGAGCCCACGGCAAGTCCTATGATGATGGCACATAAAGAGGTAAACATATAAAATAAAATGATCTTTATGCCGACCTTTCCCAGATGAGCCGGAGAGATGCTGCTGGCTCCGACGATGAGAGTGCACACAATGACGGGCAAAACGATCATTTTAAGCAGCCTGATAAAAAGATCTCCAAAAGGCTTTAATACATCTATGGCACCGGTTGCATTTTGAAATATGATTCCAAATATGGCGCCTAGAATGAGCCCTATTAGAATTCTTAAAAGCAGGTTACTCTTAAAGTAAAAGTCTAAAATACCTTTTTTTTCAGGCATAAATTCTCCTTTTTTCAGTTAATCAGCCCCTATTTTATCTTTTTTTCTTTAAAAGTTTTAAAAAACGTAAATGCGCTATAAACAAATTTTAAAATTTAGAGTAGTTTGGTATCAAAATCAAAAATTTATTAAATACTCAGCTTTTAAATACCGTCCGCCTAAATTTAGCTCTATCAAAGTAGATTAAATTTTGGATTGATATATAAATTTAATATGCTTAAATAAATTTATATTATTTGTTTTAAAAATTCATTAAATAAATTAATTTGTATATCCTTTTAATTTTACTCAATACTTTTTAATTTTTATTACACTATAATTTTTAAGTTAAATTCCCTAATTTAGGAGGTAAAATATGGATATAGTAGAGAGGTTTTTAAGATACACAAAGATCAACACAACTACAAACAGAGAGGCGGGAGCTGCCGGTATAATGCCTTCAAATCCTGTTGAAATGGAGCTTGCAAAGCTGATTGAAAGCGAGCTAAAAGAGCTTGGATTAAAAGATATCAAAAGACGTGAGAATTCCATCACTACGGCGGTTTTGCCGTCAAATTCAAGCAAAAATTTACCGTCTGTCGCGTTTTTTGCCCATCTTGATACAAGTGCGGAACAGACAAACGACACCAAAGCGCAGATTATCTCCTATAAAGGCGGTGATATCACGTTAAACAAAGAGCTAAATATCGTGATGAAAAGAAGCGAATTTCCGGAGCTTGCAAACTACGAAGGAGATGATATCATCGTAACCGACGGCACCAGCTTACTTGGAGCGGACGATAAGGCAGCGATCGCAAGTATAATGAATGCAGTAAAATATTTCGTAGATAATCCAAGCGTAGAGCACGGCGATGTGATAGTGGGCTTTTTACCTGACGAAGAGCAAGGTCTAAGAGGTGCAAAAGCGCTTGATACAAGCGAGATAAACGCCGATTTTGGCTACTGCCTTGACTGCTGCGGCATAGGCGAATTTATCTACGAAAATTGGAACGCGGGCGATGCGGTCGTGACATTTACGGGGCAATCGGCTCACCCGATGAACGCTAAAGGAAAACTTATAAATTCGCTTTTAATGGCTCATAAATTTATCTCGATGCTTCCCGGTGGAGAGGCTCCCGAATACACCGAAAACCGCGAGGGGTATTACTGGGTAAAAGAGCTTAGCGGAAATAGCGCAAAGACTATTTTAAAGCTGGATATAAGAGAATTTGACGAGAAAAAATATGGCGAGCGTATGCGGTTTTTGCAAAATTTAGCTGACGGTTGCGCTAAAATCTGGGGCGAAAACAGAGTAGACATCAAGCTTACCGATAGATACAAAAACGTCTTTAACTACCTAAAAGAGGGCGAAAACAGCCTGCCGATACGCGCAGCAAAAGAGGCGTATAAAGCTCTTGGGATAGAGCCAAAGGTTATTCCGATGCGTGGCGGATATGACGGCTCGGTGATATCTGAAAAGGGAATTCCTTGTCCTAATTTATTCACGGGAGCTCACAACTTCCACTCGATTTACGAGTATCTTCCCGTAAAATCGCTACGCGCGTCAAGCGATGTGGTTAAAGAGATAATAAAAAATTTAGCCAAATGAATTTACAAAATTCCCGCTATAAATTTGCGGGAATTTCGCTTTTAAATTTCTAACCGCTAAAGAAAACATTGTAAAGTTTGCAATGACCTCTAAATTTTACATTCTAAAACCTATTAAATATTGACTTTAAGCGTATCTCTTAGCGAGAAGAAAAACACAAACGACGAGCTTACGGCTGCGATCAAAACAAATAAGCTTGATCGTCAAATTTCGTAAAAGCCGAGCCTATAAAAACGACCGTATCAGGATAGATATGAGGGTAGTTAAGTAAATACAAGCGTAAAACCGTAGTCTTAGCTAAATTTTTACATTAGTTCGCGATCTATCTTATGAGTCATGCATAAGAAGTCATCAAAAACATCCCCTCCCCTCACAGTATCCTGCCATACTCTCAAGATAGCTAAATTTCTGCACCCGATATTCAAATCCCGCAACATCCGCAAAGATCAAAACGGGTGTGTCAAAGCTGGGCAGATGAAACAAAGTATCGCCTCTTAATGCTTTGGCGCGAAGGCGTTTTACACACCGATAGTCAAAAAGGATAAAAACGTTTATAAATCTTTATAAAAGAAAAATTTGATTGAGTTAAATTTCAAGTATAAATGCGAGCTAAATTTATAAAAGGCCGCAAAGAGCGACCTTTTAAGATTACAACATAAAAAACGCTATCACACAAACCGCTACAGCCATAGCAGGTGCGGTTCTTTTTGCGATCTCGATAGGACTTACCATCGCAAGACCCGCGCAAACGATAGCAGCACCTGCGATTGGAGATGAAGAACGACCAAGAGCGCCTGCGATCGCAGCAGCCATACCGAGTTTAGTTTGCTCAAAGCCAAGATCTTGAGCATGCACCGTTATAGCACCGTTAAACGCCATAGTAGCGGCATCTCCCGAGCCCGTAACTACAGCCATCAAATAAGGTATAAATGTTCCGCCCAGTCTTACAAACTCTTCTGAGTGCTTTAAAACATTAGTAACCGCGTCTATAGCGCCGCAAGCCTTAAGTCCTGCAACAAAAACACCCGCAGCGATGATGATACCGATAACCTCGGCATAAGCGCTTCCCATACCGTTAAAAAACTCTTTAGTTATCTTTTCAGGGCTTGTCCATGTAACAAATATAGCCAAAATCGCGCCAAGAAGCATCGCTTCGGCAACACCCATCTTAGTCCAAGTTAAAAATGAAATTTTATGCAGATCGGTTCCGCCTATAACCAAGATTACAAGCGGCACTAAAGGCATAAGAGCAAAAAGCGGATTTACCTTTATAGCGCCTTCTGCGGCATCTCCTTTTGGTTTAACGGAGAAATTTTCACCCTTTTGATAGTCTTTTAAGAAAAGCGCGGTTATGCTTAAAACCACCAAAACTACTATAAATGCGGCTACGGCATTTGGAAACTGAACTTTGATAACATCTGGGATACTTACTTTTGCCATATCGGCGACAAATGCGTTGTGAGCAGAACCCGGGCTTAAAACTCCGCCGAAAGTTCCCGAAAATACGGCAGCTCCCGCCATAGCAGGGCGAACACCCGATGCCATAAGAAGAGGTATCATAGTAGCTCCAACGGCAGCCGAACAACCCGCAGCCGAAGGGATGGCGATATTAACAAGATATGTTATGGTAAAGGTAATAGGCACAAGGAAAAATCCTATGTTTTTCATCGGTTTTGTAAGAAGCAATACAAGATGCTGATCGCACTTGGTGACCTTCATGACGTAAGCAAAACCCATACTTGCACAGATAGCTTTAATGAGCCCCGCAGAGGTCATGGATTTGGTAAATGCGGCAAGCGCATCAAGAGGGGTTAGGCATATAGCGCATAAAACTAAGCCAACTCCTATTAAAACGGTTTTGGTCTCTCGCTTTTTAATAAGCAGATAGACAACTGCAAATAGGCCTAAGACGGCGCATACCAGCTTAAAAGTAGCCATATTTAACCTTTCAATATAAAATGTTTAACAACTGTTTAATTATATTCATCTTAAATTTAAACAAAAATTAAAATATGTTTAAAATGTAAAACTATCTCCTACCGCGATACTTTCCGTATCTTTTTTGTAGCGCATTTTTAGCACGGCGTCATTTCCTAGTATTTTCGCACTATTTCCCGTTATCTTTAATCCTACTCCTTCAGGCAGAGCATAGATAGTGCTTTCTTGATTTACTATCAAAAATTCCTCCAATCTCTCCTCCCTGCTCTCTCCATTGTGTCCTGCTATCTTTCCACTTATGAAGTGAGGGTTGATTTGATGAGGAAATATATTTAACGCGTCAAACAGCTTTGGCATTATGATAGGCATATCATTTGTCGTCATGATGGTGCTTCCGGCCACATTTGCGCCTGCAGACCAACCAAAATACGGAGTTGCGGCCTCAACTTTTTCCCTTATAGCATCAACCAAATCATATTTATATAGATAATAAAGCAAAACAAAGGTGTTTCCTCCGCCTATGGATATCACTTTAGCGTTTTTTACGGCTTGCTTTGGATCGCTAAATCTATGAATTGATTTTATATTTTTATTTTGAAGACACTCCCTAACTTTAAGCTCATATTCATCATTTGTGCGCCTAACTCCTGCATAAGGGATAAAGAGTATCTCCTCATCGCCAACTTCGCACTCGGTCAAAAACTCATTAATCCAAGGTCTGCAGTGGTTTAAATAACCCGTATCCTTGTAGCCTGAACTGCTTAAAAGCAAAGCTTTTTTCATATCGCTCTCCTATTAATTAATATTTTTTATAATCAACATATTAAATCCCAACAAATATATTAAAAAAATATAAAAAAGAATTTTTAAAAATTTACTTTATAAAACGATATATAAATAGTGCTTAAAAAGGGGTTAAAAGCTGAAAGTTAGTAAATATTTTATTAATCATAAATAGATATCAAAGACTCAAAAAGTCTTTGATATCTAAGCTAAAAATGCCGCTATAAAACCGTAAATTCCTGTTAGCAATACAACAAAAGCTTTTAAAAGAGCTCTATCTTTTCTAAAATTAAACGCTATAAACACAAAACAAAGAATTATATTGACAAACAAAGCCTTGGAACTAAACTCAAAAAAGCCGAATTTATAGGCATATCCATCCTCTTTTTTTATCTCGAAAGCAAACAACATGCTTTTAATGCTTTCATATTGCCCGTAAGAATCAAAAACATATTCAAATTTATCGGTTACTTTATAATCATCATCAAGTTTGAAAGCTTTTACGCCTGCATCATTTTCTATAGTTACGACTTTACTTAAAGGCGTTATAGCTAGCTGAAATTTTGAACTTTGGGGCTGATAGTCATCACTTACAAGATCAATGAGCCTGTAATTATCATAGCTTATTAGCTTAACCCCGTCTTTATCCACAAGAGCTCCGTAAAACTCTTTACGCTCATTTTCCGTTATCAGCATAAATGACACGGAGTCGTTTTTTATACCCGTAGGCACCACGATAGCTTTAGACTCAACCATTTTTAGATGATAAATTTCATCTTTATCGTCTATTAAAAAAACACCTTCATCAAAAGGCTTTTTGGTATTTGGATTTGAATATGCCTGCTTAAAAGGGAATTTAAACTCTGCTTCACTAAGAGCTTGGTTAAATTTTATACTCATATTTTGATCGATTTTAAGAGTGTCAAAATTTATAAACTCAAGTCCGTTTTTTGCGTTTCTTATTCCAAATTCATTAAATTTTAGCTTTAAATATTTTGGTCGCGATTCAAATATGGTAAAAAGCGGAATTTGTTTTTGGTTAAACATGTCCGGTTTAATATTTAAATTTTGAGAATTAGCCCTTATCTTTTCGGCATTCGCCCACTCTTTAAATTGATTTGGAAATATGTTTTTAGAAAGAAGATATGAGTAAAATTTAAAAGGCAAATTTTCCATAAATTCATCAAGACTTATGTTGTTATCAAGACCTATCTTAAAAAACGGCTCTTTTTTAACCTCGTCATATCCTTGCAGTAAAAATTTATCAAGCGTTTCGGAATAATAAACTCTCGCACTCCTTTTTCCTTCATTAAAGACGCTATCTGTTATAAGAGGCAAAAAAATCGCGATCAAAAGAGTAATAATAATAAAATTTATATCTTTTAAAATTCTCATCTTATATACCCTTTTTTATAGTTATCAAACGCTATCGCAGTAGAGTTTGTGGCATAAATTCCTGCCAAGATTATATAAGACAAGCCAAAATCATTTGCATAAAAGCTTAAAAGAGCGTATATATCGGGATTTATCTCATAATACAAATAAATACATGCAGCCATAACTATAAAATTTACCGCAACTCTTTTTTTAACAGGCTCTATTATGAGTCCGGCACAAAACAGATAAAGCACAAGCCCGAAAGCAAAATTTTGCAGTAAGGAACAATTTAAAACGCCGATGATCTCGCCTGCATAAACATTTGAAACGATTAGATTAAAGATTAAAATTTCAACGATATATAAAGCAACCACAAAACAAAATCCGGTAAATACTATATAAAATATATTAGCCCATGCGCTTCGCGGAAAATGAAGTGAAAGCCTAAGTCTTGCGTTTATCCTCTCTCTTAAAAAGACAAAAACGGCTATGGATACGGCAAATACGAGATTAAGATCGGCGATATGATAAAAGCTAAAACCTTTTTGAAACAAAAAAGTTAAATTTGTCCCAACTCCGCCCATTTGGCTTAAATTCGCTTTTAACTTAAACCCGAAATAAATTAAAAAAGCGCAGATCAAAAGTGCAAAAAGCAGATAAATTTCTTTAAATTTATAAAATTCCTTCCTTATCATCAATATCTCCCCGTAAAACCCAAAAATGCATCCTCAAAGCTTAAATTCATCTCTCTTGAGCAAGGAATTTCATCTTTGAAAAATCCAAAAATTTGCTTTTGATTACTAAGCTCGAGCACACTTTCTATCCCTTTGATGCTGTTTATATCGATATCTTTATTTACGCTAAGCCCTTTAAACGTAGCCATAAACTCATCAAAGCCAATTTGAAGCGGTTCATGATTTTTTCTCATGATAATTAATTCGTTTAAAAGCCCGTCCAAATCATTTACGATATGCGTTGTCATCAAAACGCTTTTATCGCCCTTTTTAATAAAATCCTTCAAATACTCCACAAAAAGTCTTCTGTATCCCGTATCAAGTCCCAAAGAGTAATCATCCAAGATAAGCAGATCAGGATCGCTGGCAAAAATAAGCCCAAGCACGACTTGAGATCTTTGTCCGCAAGATAGAGTTGAAATTTTTTGTTTTTCATCCACTTCAAGCTTTTTAAAAAGATCATAAAAACGCTCTTTTTTAAATCTTGCTCCATACTCTTGCTCATAAAGTTTATACAAGTCTATAATTTTTAAATAGTCATAAGTAACGTGCCCCTCGTATAAAAGCCCGATTCTAGCCCTAGTTTTAGCGCTTAGCTTATCGCTCTCTTCGCCATATATCAAACATCTGCCCGAAGTAGGCTTTAAATTTCCCATAAGTATATTTATAGTAGTCGATTTGCCTACTCCGTTTTTACCCAGAAGCCCTACTACGCAGCCTTGCTCTACACTAAAGTTTAAATTTTCATAAATTTTCTTTTTGCCAAAATACTGAGTTAAATTTTGACACTCGATAACCTTCATCGCTCCCCTTTAAAAGTTGTTGATATCAAACGATATCGGCACGGCTATAACTAGATTATGAGACTCTTTCGGAAGAGATCTTGCGGCTGAATTTACTATTTTTATAGCATGCATATCAAGAATTTTATATCCGCTAGACTCCACTACTTTGATATATTCGAACTTTTTCTCGTCAATTTGCCTAAATTCCAACACTACTCTGCCTTCTATCTTTCTTTCAAGAGCTCTTTTAGGATATGTCATATGTTTTTTAAGAGCGGCATAAATTTCACCGCTTAAATTTGAGCCGCCGACCTGTTCGTTTGTCGCGCTTCCGCTACTTTTGCTGCCTCCGATAGCATTTACGTCGTTATCGGCTTGCATATTCGAGCCGGCATTAAACTCCGCAAAAGATTTTTCGGTAGTTTCATCCGTAGTTTTTTCAGGTTTCACGCAGTTTTCGCAGATATGCTTCTTTTCTACTATTTTTTCGGGCTTAACGGGCTTTTTTCTCTCCGGTTTTTTTATCTTTTTTTTAGGCTTTGGTTTTATATCTTGCTTAAATTGCTCTTTGTCTATCTTTTGCTCGACAAATTCCTCAAGCTTATCTTCAAAAACAACCTCTTCATATATCTCTTCAACAGGAGGTCTTAGATCTTGGGTAGTATTTGAAATTTCTTGAGATTTGGCAGCAGCCTCGCTGTTGGTATTTATATCTGAAATTTGAGTAAAACTTATACCAAAGGCTAATCTTTCGCCTTTATCTTTTGAGATATTTGTATTATCGTCATTACCCAATATCGTATAAACAACAAACCCAATAGCCAAAGCATGTATGCAAGACGAGATAAGAAAAGCAAATACTAAATTTAGCTCTTTTTGCTTCACTGCTTAACCTCTGTCATAATTAAAAAATTTGAAAGACCAAGCTCTTTTAAAATTTGCAAGATATCTACAAATTTTCCAAATTCAGCTCTCTCATCGCCTTTAAACAGTATAAATTTATCTTTTGGAAATTCACTCAATCGCTCTTTAAGAGTATCCAAATGAAGCACCTCATCATCCAAAGCTATCTGTCCATCGACTTTTAGTAAAATTTCGACCCTATCTTTTGGAAATTCCTTTTCACCTTGGCTTGCCTTTGGAAGCTGCACTTCAACTTTGCCGTATTCTATAAAGCTTGCCGCACAAAGCACTATCGTTAAAAGCACCAGCATAACGTCGATTAACGGAACAACGTTTAGTTTAAAATCCTCTTTGATATCCATTATTTTATGCCGTTTAAACTCTTAAATTCGCTTATCTTTTTTTGTGCCGATCTTAAAGCAAAGCTATATATCGCAAGGCTTGGGATAGCGACGCAAAGCCCAAGAGCCGTTGCTTTTAAAGCGATGGAAAGTCCCGTCATGATAGTTGATGTCTCAAAATTTCCGCTTTGACCCATATCGTAAAACGTTATTATGATACCTATAACCGTTCCAAGAAGCCCGACATAAGGAGCGTTTGAACCAATAACTCCTATGCAGGTTAAATTTCTAGTCACATCTCTTTCAAGTTCGTTTAAGTCCTTATAATACTCATGCTTAAAGCGAACGAAAAATATCGCTCGCTCAAGACCTAAAGTAAGAGCTATAAAGCTCATGATTCCTAATACGGAAAATATAATATGATCAACATATTGACTTAAAAAGCCCATTGTCTCTACCATTTATAGCCAACCTCAAACCAAAATTGTCTACCTGTTTGATAAGTT
>JAUNLC010000068.1 GCA_030532465.1 Campylobacter sp.
AAATTTAGGAATTATTACTCTTTGTATTATCTCATTAGATATTGCATCGGTTAAAACTCCCTCAAGTCCGTATCCAACCTCTATGCGCACCTCTTTTTCATTTGGAGCTACTACTAATAATACGCCATTATCTTTATCTTTTTGTCCTATAGCCCAGTGTCTGCCAAGTTCTAAAGAATAAGATGATATGTCTTTGCCTTGTAAAGAATTTAAAGTAATTACTACGACTTGATTTGTGGTGTTGTTTTCATGGTTTGCAAGAATTTTAGTTAAATTTTCTCTTGCTGCTTGGCTTAGTATATTTGCTTCATCCACTACTCTGCCTGTGAGCTGGGGGAATGAAATTTCGCCTGAAAACAAGGATAAAAAAGTAAATAGAATTATTAAAATTTTCTTCATTTCTAAGCTCTTAAACCTCTTTTACTTTTTTGACACCAAACAAAGAGTTTAAAAAACCCAAATCCACATACCTACTGCCATCCTCTCTCATCTCTATACGCATAGTCAAAAGCGTAAATACAAAGACAATGCCAAAAAATAGAAAAGAAGGTATGCCATAAGGCAAGGCTTTCATTAAAAACACGGTTAGCATACCTGAAAGCACAGAAGATATACCTACTTGAATCAAAAAAAACAGATCAAACTTATAGCTCACAATCCACAAAACAAGCCCTCCAAATACCGATACCACAAGCATAGCTATAGTGGCGTCTTCATAAGGATGGTTGATGTAGTCGTTGCTCTTATCGTCATCCATAAATTCCAAAGTCTTGATAACTCCTAGCTTAAAAGCGCCGTCTATGTTTCTTTCTCGCAATTTAGCCTCTATAATCTCGGATGTTATCAAATCACCCTTAAGCCAGTCACCTTTCGTAACGATAATCGCTCTTGAATTTAGATACTCTTTCGAGTCGTAAGATACCACTAAGACAGCGGTATCGTCGCCTATATTCCAGTGTTTTGCAAGATTTTGAGCGTAAGACGCAATCTGCTCTTCTTTTTTTAGTTTTACCGTAACCACGATGAGTTTGTTGCCGTATTTAGCCTCATGCTCTTTTATCCTCCTACTAAGATCACTCCTAGCAACTTCGCTTAACAGACTTGATTTATCTATGATAGCGCCTGAAAGCTCGGGGAAATTTGCCTGAGTAAAAGCAAAGCTAAAAATAACCGTTAAAGATATCAAAATTTTATTCATAACAACCTCTTTTATCCTAACTCTACCACTTGCCGCCGGCTCCGCCACCGCCAAAGCTTCCACCGCCTCCGCTAACGCCACTGCCACTACTGCCTTCACTTTCAACGAAGTATTTATAGCTATCAACTCCTTCTTTCCAGCCGTATATCAACTTCTCATCAGGTGTACGCATGATATTTTTTAGTACATAAGGAAAAACGGCTACCATGCTCACTAAAATGGCTAATGTTTTATATATTACAGGGTCTATCGGTGCGCTGATGATAGCTCCCACAAAGCCTCCTACTATAATCGAACCCACGATACTGGAGCCTACATCGCTTATAACCCTGCGTCCGCTTAGCCTGCCTATAAATATAAAAACAGAACAAGACGCTATCAAAAATGCAATAACCAGCAAAACATTATCCACAAATACCTGCTCTTTTACCGTATCGTTGCTTGCATCTTCATCCGTAAAGTCTAAAATTCTAGCAACGCCTTCTAAAACTCCCTCTTCAAAATCACCGCTTTTAAATTTAGGCACTATTACTTTTTCGATTATACTTTTGCTTGAAGCATCGGTTAAAACTCCCTCAAGTCCGTATCCAACCTCTATGCGCACCTCTTTTTCATTTGGAGCTACCACTAACAAAACTCCGTTATCTTTATCTTTTTGTCCTATAGCCCACTTTCTTGCAAGCGCTAAAGAGTAGCTTTCCATGGGGTAGTTGTGAAGAGATTTTAGGGTTACGACTACGATTTGATTGGTAGTTGCTTTTTCGTGGGCTTCAAGTGTCGCAGTTAAACTATCTTTTGCGCCTTTAGTTAATATATTTGCCTCATCCACAACCCTGCCCGTAAACTCAGGAAGTGAAATTTCAGCCGAAAAGAGTGATATAAAAGCTAGTAAAATAAACAGTATATTTCTCATAACAACCTCATTTTGGGGTCAAATTTGTAGCCAATTGCAAATTTGACCTGTGTTTTGCGTAAATTTTACAAATTTACCACTTGCCGCTGGCTCCACCGCCGCCAAAGCTTCCACCCCCTCCGCTAAAGCCGCCTCCTCTGCTTCCACCGCTAAATCCGCCACTGCTACCACCACCAAAGCCGCCGCTTTCTAAAAGCCCTCTTGGCATCTTTCTAATCTTATCAAAGGCAAATATAAAAATTCCGACAGTTACTATAATAGCCGCTACTATAGAGGCCACGATAGAGCCTGTAAAAGCGATAACAAGAACTCCTATGAAAAATCCAAGCAAGCTAGATATCAGCATAGAAGTAGCAAAATCACTCACTATTCGATATTTAATCATCTTGCCAAGCAGAACCAAGATGATAGAACCCCCGACAACACTCGATGAAAACGTATAAAACATATCTTCAATCGGATCTACAACATAATCATTCCCACTATCTTCATCTATGAAGTCCAGTATCTTAGTTATACCGTCTAAGATACCTTGTTCGAAATTTCCCTCTTTAAATTTAGGAATTATTACTCTTTGTATTATCTCATTAGATATTGCATCGGTTAAAACTCCCTCAAGTCCGTATCCAACCTCTATGCGCACCTCTTTTTCATTTGGAGCTACTACTAATAATACGCCATTATCTTTATCTTTTTGTCCTATAGCCCAGTGTCTGCCAAGTTCTAAAGAATAAGATGATATGTCTTTGCCTTGTAAAGAATTTAAAGTAATTACTACGACTTGATTTGTGGTGTTGTTTTCATGGTTTGCAAGAATTTTAGTTAAA
>JAUNLC010000069.1 GCA_030532465.1 Campylobacter sp.
GCTCGCCGCCTTTATTTAACGAGCCTTTTAGCTCTTTTAGCGTCTTTATCGGATCACTTCTATGATAAAGCACTCCAAGACAAAAAAGCGTGTCAAATTTATGGTCATAATAGGGCAAATGCTCCACTCCAAGCAGCTCATAACAAATGCCTGAGCGCACAAAATGATCGATAAATTTAAACTGCATAAAGGTGTTTATACTAGGATCAAAACCGACTAATTTTTTAGGCTTAAAAGGCAGCATTTTAAACAGATAATATCCGTTATTGCAGCCTATATCGCCTACGATTTTGCCCTCTAAATTCATATACGGCTTTAGGATGTTAAATTTCACAAAGCTTCGCCACTCGGCATCGATAAACGTATCATCTATCCTAAAAGGCCCTTTGCGCCAAGAGCGTAATTTTAGCGCCATATCTAATATATCGGCACGCGCACTTTCATCTAAATCGGTGCTAATTTCCACGCAATCTCCGAAATTTATCTCGCTTTTGCACTCTTTCATCTCGCAAATTCGCTTCCAAATCTCAGCGTTTGTTTTATTGCCAAGCTCTTTTAAGCGAGAATTTCTAATATCATCTAAGTTCATTTTGGCCAATCGACTATATTTTTAGGGCAATCCTTGCGGTAAGTTCCCGTCGCGTCATAATACTCTTTGCAGTCGTTATAGTAATTCGTAGAAACTCCGCGCTCATTTACAAACAAGCACCCGCCAAGCAAAACACCGACTAATATTAAAAGTAAAATTTGTCTCATGGGGTTAATAATATCTAATTTATTTGAAAAATTTCGTGTATTTTTTCTTCATATATTCGATCACTTCGATAACCTCATCAACTCCCTCAGCCTCACTTCCCTCAAGCGCATCCTCGATGCACTCTATATAAGTTTCAGCCGCGTCTTGCAGGCACTCTTTTTTAACGCCTGCGTAGTAAAGCATGCCCTCAAGCATCACCGAAAGTTCGTAGCTTAGCTCATCTATACTTAGCTCTTCCTCTCTCATTTTTGCTCCTTTTCCATAGTTTTTTTAGTTATCAGATCAACCATCTGAGCCTTGATATTTTCATAGCTGAAGCTGTCTTTAAACGCAGCAAACAGCCCGCCGCTTGCATTTACGTGCCCGCCACCGTTTACCAAGCACTTTGCCATCGCACTTACATCGACCTTACCGTTAGCTCTAAAGCTTAACGTCTTCTTGCTCGTAACGTCGATGAAAAAATCAATATCATCGTTTGCGACTAAAAAATCATTGCCGATAACCGAAGTGTTTCCGATATTATAAGTTAAAATTCCTCTAAATTCGTTGTAGTTGATCGCAAATTTTTCCCTATTTTTACTTAATAAATTTACGACATAGCTTGATATGAGGTTGCTTAGCGTGTCATCTTTATCTGCCGTAAAAAACTCTTTTTTAAACTTAAACACAGCCTCATCAAGCCCTATATAGTCGTTTTTGTCGTTAAAAAAACCGCGCGCTCTTGAGATAAGGAAGCTTATATATTCGTGACTTTCTTGCTCAAACATCACTTTATTTATCTCTTTTGCATTTGCCACAAGTCCCAAACAGACCTTTCCCATCTCGAAATTTTCATCATCCTTAAGCCAAATATCAACCGCATTTACTACGTCGCTAAATTTTTTAAGCTCCTTATCCTCGCCGTAAATCCCGGCAAAAAAATCATGAGTGATCTTAGTAGCGCACCTTGAGCTATCAAGAAAATACCAACCAAATTTGCTCGCACACTCGGCTCCGCTTTGATGATGATCAAGCAAAAACAGCTTGGCGTTTTTGCCATCAAGAGCCTTTTGAAACTCTTCGCATTGAGCGACGGTCAAATTTAGATCGGTTATTAAGATAATCGCTCTACCTTCATCCAAATTTGCCAAAATTTCGTTAAATTTATCATCGATCTCGCGTCCGTAGTTTGAATTATAAAATTTTACATCTTCAAAATAATGTTTCGTGATAACCTGAGCGCCGTATCCGTCAAGATCCGTGTGCGAGAGGTGGTGTATCGTCATCTTTTTCCTTTATAAATTTTCAATCTCAATAGTTCCAAGCGTCTCAAAAGAGGTGTTTGCCGAAACTTCCGCAAAACTTAGCACAACCATATCTATACCGAAATTTGTGCAAATATCGGCTATAAATTTTCTTAAACTAGGCTCTACGCAAAGCACCATTGAACCGTATTCGGACAGTGGACGTCTGGTTTTTGCATCGCGCAAAGCCTGCACTATAGCTGAAGTTTGAGCCACATTTATCATCAAATGATATGCGCCGTCCTTATACTGAAGAGCATCGATTAGCTTTTGCTGAGAGGCGGCATCTATGATGTAAAAATTTAGCTTTCCGCTCTCGTCTACATACATCGAAGTTATAGTTCTTGATAAATTTGAGCGAACATGCTCGATGATCATATCTATATTTTTGCTAACCTCGGCTATATCGCTAAGTGATTCAAGTATGCTTAACATATCTTTTATAGGGATAAAATCTTTCAGTAAAGATTTCAAAACCTTTTGAATAAGCCCTATAGGAGCTATTCGCAAAGTATCTTCAACCACCACAGGATACTCTTTTTTAAGCTTGTCGAGCAAATTTTGCACCTCTTGGCGAGTTAGAAGCTCGGCTGCATTTTGCTTTATAAGCTCGCTCATATGCGTTGATATGACGCTTGCGGGATCAACTATCGTATATCCGCTTAAGATGGCGTCCTCTTTCACGCCCGAGTCGATCCAAAGCGCATCAAGACCAAACGCAGGCTCTTTGGTTGCGATCCCCTCGATAGTATCGCTAACCAGCCCGCTATCCATAGCTAGAAATTTATCGGCATAAATTTCGCCCTGCCCTATCACGATGCCTTTTAGCTTAAAACGATACTCGTTTG
>JAUNLC010000070.1 GCA_030532465.1 Campylobacter sp.
GTATTCCAAACGTGGTTCACGGCTCAGGTCTAGTTGTCAAATCAAACGCCGAAGTGCTTGACGATATGGATTAAAATGCTTTTTTGAGACAGAAAATGGCAACTTGCACTATCGTTTCAAAGATAAACTGCGATATCAAAAGAGTTTGGCAAGTTGTCACTTCTTTTAAAGAGTGCGCGTGGCGTAGTGATTTAAAAGAGACTAAAATTTTAGATGAAACTCATTTTGTAGAAATTTCAAAAAACTCTCGCCAAACAAATTTTAAAATAACTCTTTTTAAACCCTACGAAAGGCTTGAGCTAGAGATAGAAAATGAGAGCATAAATGGATCTTGGATCGGAAATTTCAAAGAAGAAAACTCACAAACCATCTTAAATTTCACAGAAAACATAAAACCTAAAAATATACTTCTAACACCAATTTTATATTTTTATCTAAAAAGACAGCAAAATTTGTATATTTTGGACTTAAAAAGAGTTTTAAAATAAAAACGGGATGAAAGCTCATCCCGTAAATTTAACCCCAAAGTTTTTCTAAAATTTAATTTCGGCAGAAAGCATAAATGTCCTGCTATCTCCTAAAGACAGTCCGTTAGCCACGCCCAAAACGCTTGAGCTTGTACCTGCACCGTCTGCGCTTGCAGGATACATGCCGGCCCAGTATTTTTTATTAAACACGTTATTTACGTTAAACCTTATCGTAGTTTGCTTGCCAAGCAATGCCTTGCTAGCGTATCTTACACCCAGATCGGTTACAAAAAAGCTTGGAGTGGACCGAGTGTTTAAATCATCCAAATACATCTTGCCCGTATAGTGGAAATTCGCGCTAAATGCAAGCTTGTTCGTATTTGGCACTACATAATCAAACAGCAAATTGGAATTTACTTTAGGCACGCCGTTTACGACCTTATCATGCGCGTCTTTTAGCAAAGGATTTTTAAATTTAGGATCTATCAAAGCAACTCCGCCAAACACGCTAAGATCATTAGTAAGCTTTCCGCCTGCCGTAAATTCAAAGCCGTGATTAACCTGCTCGCCATACATTCCCCAAGTGCCGCTACTAGTGCTTTGATACGCAATCGGTCTTTGTATCTTAAAGACCGCCGCACTAAGATCAAGCTCGCCTACTCTGGTTTTAGCTCCGATCTCGTATTGTTTGCTTCTGTATGGCTTTAGTATCGTTACGGAGCCGTCTAAATTATTCTTTTGCTCGCCTTCAAGCAAGCTATCTGCATAAGTTAGATAAAAGCTAGTATTTTGATTAGGCTTATAAATAAGGCTTGCGCCATAGCTAAGCCCTGATTCGTCATAAGTCTTTTTAAGCGGATCTGCGGTTTTGCCTACGCCTCTTGATTTAACTTTCATCCATGCATTTGACGCGCTTAACATTAAACTAAAATTTTCATTTATAGTTATATCATCAAGCAAAGATACGTTAGTCATATAAGACTCACTCAGCTTATATAACCCCGAACCTCTCGTTGCGGTCGTATTTGGAAAAATTTTCGGATCGTTGATATTAGCAGAACCTACAAGCTTGTTAGTGCTTACATTTTTGTATCTTACTTGATCGTATCTGTATCCGTTTAGCTGCACGATAAAATCGTGATTTAACCCCCAAGTATCAAAATCCGTAACCGCTTTTAAATACCCGCTTGGAAGATCAAATCTATAAGCAGCCGTCGCTCCGCCGCTATGGTAAGTGTCGTAATTGCCGTTTTTATCCTTTATCCTGTTTACTATACTGTGGATATCCCGGTCAGCCCTTTGCCATGCAAACCCACCCTCAAAATACCAATCCTCAAGCGGATAGTATTTAAATTTGGCGCTAAGCATAGTTGTTTTTAGCTTCATGCCGCCGTATGGCTGGCCAAGCCCTTTTGTTTTATTATCAACCGCTTTAGGCAAGGCTAGATCATTTCTTATCCTGCCGTCTTTTACATATAAAGCAAAGAGTCCCGCAAAGCCGCGTGTGTTGTGTTCATAATAACTTGCCGCCGTTTCAAGAGTAAGCGCATCGGTCGGATAAAATTCAAGCACCGCACTGGCTAATCTTCGCTGATAATTACTACCTTTTACCTGTTTAGCTCCGTCTGATCCGTAAAATACGGTTCTATAGCCGAATTTTTCAAATTTCATCGAGCTATCAAGTCCAAGCCCGAAATTTGAGCGACTAGTATAGTCACTCCAAATCGTATGTTCGTTATCCACCGGGCGCTTTCTAGTGTAGTTAAAAGTTCCCACAGGTCTTTGAGTGCCGTAAAGCGAGCCTGCGATGCCGTTTTGAATTTGCAAACTTTCAAACATAGCCATAGGAATAGCCGTCGTTGAAACCGAGTAAAAGCCGTCCCAAAAGACGTTTCCCACAACGCTTCCTTCAAATCCGCGAGTTTGAGGGCGTCCTACGGTCGTGCCGCCGCGCATTTGCACTTGAGCCGACGGGAAGTATTTCACCGCTTCTTCAAATCCTGTTACGCCTTGATGATTCATCGTCTCTTTGGTGATTGTATTTATCTGATACGGAAGATCGATAACCTTTTTGCCCGCTAAAATTCCGTTTTGAACGTTTTTGGTTAAAAAACCCTCGTCTATTCCGCTTTCACTAATGTTATCACCGACACTATTTACTTCAATAGCCTCAAGCTTAACACTCTCTGCCGCACTTAAATTTAGCGATAAAGCTAAACACGAACATGCCGCAATAGAGATGAAACTCTTTTTAGTCCTCTCTTTCATCAAAAACTCCTTGGATAAAATTTTAATTAATATATCATTTTATATTTTATAAACTCTTAAATAAAAAGCACTATTATAGTTAAAATTATTATTTCATATTTAAAGCGGATAGGTTAAACAACAACTTCGCTTCACGCTCTCAACAAAACTAA
>JAUNLC010000071.1 GCA_030532465.1 Campylobacter sp.
ATTTTCGCAAGGTTTTATGCCCGAAGCCATAGCCAACTACATCATCTCTCTTGGCTATAAAGCTCCGGTTGAAATTTTTACGATAAACGAGGCCGCCAAGTGGTTTGATATCTCTAAAGTCTCGGCAAGCCCTGCTAAATTTGATATAAAACAGCTAGAACACATAAACAGAGAGCATATCAAGCTTGCCAGCAGCAAACGCCTTGCGGCACTTTGCGGTATAGATGAAAATTTAGCGGACTTAATCAAATTTTACACTCAAGAATCAAGCCTATTAACCGAGATAAAGCAAAAAGTTGAGGCGATATTTAAGAGCAAAGATATCCCTAGCGAGTTTAAAAACGAGTGCGAGCTTATCAAAACTGCTGCAAATTCAATGAATTTAGATGAATTTCAAAGTTTTGACGAGTTTAAAAAAGCTTTGATGAGCGTTACAAATTTAAAAGGCAAAAGCTTTTTTATGCCGCTTAGAATTTTGCTTACAAACGCAGCTCACGGACCTGAGCTTAGCGAGCTTTTCCCTCTTATCAAAGGAAATTTAAAGGAAATTTTAAAATGATATTATCGACTCTGATCTCAGCCGTAGCAAGCATTTTGCAGATGGTTGTGCAAATTTATATCTGGGTTATTATTATTTCGGCTATCGTTAGCTGGGTGCGTCCCGATCCATATAATCCTATAGTTCAGCTACTCTACCGCCTCACGGAGCCTGTTTATGCGCTTATTAGAAGGTTTATCCCGACAGTGTTTGGAGGTATTGATCTAGCCCCTATCATAGTGCTTCTGGCGCTTAAATTTATAGAGCTATTTTTCATAAGGTTGCTTTTTGAATTTGCTGCTTCGATTTAGTTTTATACTAACTGTTTTTGGTGTATTTGCTTTTGGAGGAGTAAAGGAGTTTGAGGAGATAAAAGATAAGCCAAAAGGGCTTGCGAAGGATTATTACATCTACCGCCTTATAAGCGAAGGAAACTATACCAAAGAGCAGGTTGAAATTTTAAACGAAGATATCTTTCGCCGCTCGCCAACTATGCTAAAGGCGCTTGATACTATCATAAAACCCGAAAAAGTGGTTTCAAACTGCGATAAAGTAAATCCTGCAAATATAATAGATGCGAATTTAACCTGCCAAAGAACTTTGCTTAGAATTCCTTTTATGATGAAGATAAAACAAGCCCAAAGAGCCGTTTTAGCCGATAAATTTGAAGATATAGATAAGCATGTCTCAAGAAGACTTAGAGCACTAAACGCTAAAAATCCCGCTTTAAAATTTGCCGATCAAAACGACACGGACGCTTTTATGACTCTGTTTAACTCAAGCAGCGTAAAAGACAAAGAGAAATTTAACGTCAAATTTAAGCCGGACTTTATGAACTTGCTCTCAAATCACAAATCGTTTCAAAAGGTTGCAAGTAGTCTTGTGATAGATAAAAAGATGGCTAAATTTAGAGAAAATTTCTTAAACATCGACGCAAACGCTTCAAGCCAGCAACACTCTTACATGCTGGGGCTTAATGCGATCTTGCTTAGCAAGCCAAACGTCGCGCTTAAATTTTTTAAACAGGCCGAAGATAGCTTTAAAAACCAAGGCGCAAAGGACGCGGCAATCTTTTGGCAATACCTAATAACCAAAAACCAACTTCTGCTTGAAAAGCTAAATAAAAGTAGCGATATAAACATCTACACTCTATATGCAAACGAGCTAACGGGCAAAGAAATTCCGACTGTTTTTTCTCCGATGCCGACTAAAGAGAGAGTCGAGGACTACGACATCAAAGATCCGTTTTTATGGCAAAAGACCTTTGCCATAGTTAAAGAGGTAAATGCCACTAAAGCTCTTGAATTTGCAGAGCTTTTTAATACCAAAGAAACTCTTGGACAGCACGCTTATTTTATGGAGAAGGCAAGCGGATATAAAGATCACTACTTCGTAATGCCGTTTTTGGAGGAACTTGATGATATAAACGCAAGCAGAAAGGCTACGATTTATGCGATCGGCAGGCAAGAGAGCAGATTTATCCCTTCTGTGATATCCACATCTTACGCGCTTGGAATGATGCAGTTCATGCCGTTTTTAGCAAATCATATCGGCAAAAAAGAGCTTATGATAGAGGGCTTTGATCAAGACGATATGTTTGATCCGAGGGTTGCCTTGAGATTTGCCGATCACCACTTAAACTATCTTGAGAAATTTCTTCATCACCCTCTTTTTGTAGCTTACGCTTATAACGGCGGTATAGGCTTTACTAAACGCATGCTTCAAAGAGGAGATCTCTTTAACGAAGGTGAATTTGAGCCCTTTTTATCGCTTGAGCTTGTGCCGTATGCCGAAAGCAGGCATTACGGCAAAAAGGTGCTTGCAAACTATATTATATATTCAAAACTGCTTAATTCCAATACATCGATTTTGAAACTTTTTGAAATTCTAAGCTCACCTGCTTTGACGGATGAATTTCGAAAGAGAGATTAAGCCTGTCGCTAAATTTTTCAGGCGCGCTAACCTCTATATACTTACCCCAAGGTATTTGAAACGTGATGAGCTTTAAAAGCTCGTCATTTTCATCTAAAATTCTAGTTTTTATGCCCGATATATCGTTGTTTAAGCTAAAACTTTTAAAATTTATCTCACTATCTTTTGGATGGACGGCGATTATAAATTTTTCATCCTTACTATCTTTGATAACATCGCTATGAACTGGGTTTAAGTAGGTTCCTAAGACCAAAATTTTAAGCTCTTTTTCGATCACTTCGGCTTTGCTTGTATAGGCTAATAGCTCATTTTTAAGCGGTTCATGCACGACAATCTTACCGGAGCACCCAAAAAACGCCGTAATTAAAGCCAAAAATATCAATAAATTTTTCATACCAAGACCTTTAAATT
>JAUNLC010000027.1 GCA_030532465.1 Campylobacter sp.
AATTCGCTTCATATCTCTCCTTTTTGATTTTGCAAATTGAGATTATATAAAAATTTTGGATTTTATACCAATAGTCAAGAGGGTTTAAAATAAAATTATATTTTCAATGTAAAGATATATAAAAATATCCAAGCCTTAAAAGGCCTGGATAAAGCATTACCATTTAATTCCGACTTCCAGCCAAAATTGTCTTCCGGGTTCATATATTAGGGTATCTGCTACAGTGGCTTTGTTTTTCTTATTTAGTATATTAAATATATCAAGATTTATAAAAGCAGATATGTTTTTTGGAAATTTATGCTCATAACCTATTCTTGCATCCCAAGAAAAACTCTTTCCTAAATTAACTGTTTCAAAAACACTTATACGTTCTCTTTGATGCATAACTACTTTGCCCGTATCTACTATCTTGTTTTGAGAGCCTTTTAAAATAAAAAAGTTATTAAACGTAAGATTATAGGAAGGAATTTTGGTTATAGTATTAAATCTAAAAGTCCATGGGCGAGCATAATCATCTACCGGCATCTCTCTAAATTTGATAATTTTACCATCTAATTGCACATATGTATCGAATTTATCGTAACTAAACATATCATAATAATCCCTTCCTTCTTTTTGGGATCTAGTTTTATCAAATCCTATCTCAAAGCCGTTATAGGTATTAAATATTTTGAAATCCTCCAAATTTTTAAAAGTTAGAGTAAACACATCGCTTTTACTCCTACCTCCGTTTGTATACACTCCATACCATCTAGCAAGAGAGCCTGTGCCATCGGGAAGACCTATGTTGTCGTTTGAACGAACCTGTATCTGATCTCTTCCAGTTCTTTTTACATATTTTAATCCAAGCTCCAGTCCTGCAAACTGCTGCTTAAATCCTAAACTAAGCTCATCGTCATAAGGTATTTTAAGCTCTGAAAAAAGTCTGCTATTTGTTCTTGGTCTCCATGTAAAATCCGCATTAGGATCTCTTCTAAACCTGCTTGTATCTCTTAAAAGATCCTTTCCGTGAGATAGCTTATAGTAAAATAAATTTCTAGCATAATATCTATTGAGACCGAAGCTAAAAAAGCTAGTTTTGTCTCCAAAGATATCATATCCTAAGCTAAATCTCGGAGCCAAAGTTCTTTTCTTCATATAATCGTCTCCGGCAAACCTTAAGCCCGGACGAACACTAAGATTGCCTATACTCATCTCATCTTCAAGATAAAAGGCCCAAGATTTCATAGAAGCCGAAGTTTTACCTGCTCTTAATATATCTAACTCTCTAAAGTATTGTCCTCCTGCGCCGTCATCATTTAAACAATATCCCTTATCTTCAAAATGCTTAGGACATACGGCACCTCCTAATGATCTTGGACTACCTAGATGATAAAATCCATTTGGGTATTCGTAAATAGCACTTTGATTTTTAAACTCAAATCCGGTTTGAAATTTATGTGATGCTCCTAAAGCATTAAGCTCTTCAAATTCAAAATCGAGATTATAAGAAAAGCTCTTTTGAACCTGTTTAATATCGCCAAACCCGCCTTCGGTAGATCTGATTCCAAATCCCCAGTTTTTATTGCCTTGATTGATCCAATTTTTCCTATAATCTTTGTCGGCATATCTTGAGCTTTCAAGTATATTGTATCCTATGGTTTGATCTATTATTGCAAAATCCGCATCATAATTTGCATTAAGATTTAGGTTTAATCCTCCGGACTTCATATATACGGTTGAATCTTTTACATAAGGTTCGAAATACTTATTGCTTTGAGGAGCATACGTAACGCTTGGAGTTATAGTTAAACGATCATTTACATGCCAAAGTGATTTTAAAAAATAGTTTTTTATATCCCTTCTTTGCTTTTCTTCAGGACCATTAGGTGTAAATTTAAGAGGGATTGTGGATTTGGTATTGGAGTATCCAAACAAAATTCCTAAATCATCTCGCAAATAGCCTTCCAAATTTAACCTTGTTATCCATTTACTAAATTTAGGTTGATACTCTGCCGTAGTTGAATTATAAAGCCTGTCTTCATCTACTACATGGAGTTTACTCCAGCTATATTGAGTATGCTGAAGAGAAAATTTACCGTGAAAGCCCAAACGAGGATTCCTTGTTTTTGCCTCTATAACTCCTCCGCTAAAGCCTCCGAATTTTGAAGACACATCGCTATCGTGCACATTTATGCTCTCTATAAAATCACTATCTATTGCAAGTCCTTGAGAGGCTGCATCGTGGATCACAAGTATTCCAAGATCTCCGGTTTTTGAAAAATATCTAAAAGCTGCAGGATTTATATCATTGTTTATATTGACTCCATCAAGAGTATAATTGTTTTGCCAAGGTCTAGAACCGTTAATGCTAACATCTGCAACATCTATCTCGCCAAGAGTGGTTGATTGACGATTCTGGTTGCCAAACTGAACATTCGGATTTACTCTTAAAAGGGAGGCGAAATCGCCATTTCCACTAGGCATTAAATTTATCATCTCTTTTGAGATAGTTTTAACCCCTTGAAACTTATCGCTTTTTGTAACAAAACCTGAATTTGTTAAATTTGCATCCACTACCACATCAGGAATCTGATACTTCTTTTGTTCAGCAAGCAACCAATTGCTTCCGCCAACCAAAACAACTAAGCATAATGTGCCTACTTTCTTCATCCCTTCCTCCTTTTTATTATATAAATTTGGGCTCAGATGTTATCAATATATTAAAATAATATTATAAATAAACACTTAGTAATAATTTTAATACTCAAAATTATATATTAAACAGTATTAAACTAATTTTAAATTGATAATTAATATTTATTTTATAATCACAAAAATTTCCCAAACTAAGTCTTGCCAAATCAGCTTTTTATAAATTTTATGCTAAATTTTGCAATCAAATTTATAAAGGAAGCAAGATGGTGCGAATTGGAATTCACGGCGCAAGCGGAAAAATGGGACGAATGATAATTGATTGTTTAAAGCAAAACCAAAGTGCGAAATTAACCGCCGCTTATACTATCGAGCCGCTTGATTTTACGCTTGAAAAAGAAGTCGTCATAACCGATAAATTTGAAGAGTTGTTTAAAAACTGCGATGTAGTGATTGATTTTACGATAAAAGAGGGTGCGATAAATTTGATAAATTATGCCAGAACAGATCCAAAACCGATGGTTATCGGCACAACCGGACTTGGCGAAGAGGGTGCAAATTTACTTAAAAGCGCAAGCAATGCCATGCCTATCCTTTACGCTACAAATATGAGCCTTGGCGTTGCCGTGCTAAACAATCTTGCAAGTATAGCTTCAAAAACGCTTAGAGAGTTTGATATCGAGATAGTAGAGCAGCATCACAGACACAAAAAAGACGCTCCAAGCGGCACGGCTATTACACTTGGCGAGCATGTGGCAAAGGCTAGAAATTTAAAACTAACAGATGTGATGATAAGCGGTCGCGAAGGACTTGTCGGAGCAAGAAGCAAAGACGAGATAGCCCTCTTGGCTATGCGCGGGGGCGATGTAGTTGGGCGCCACACGGTGGGCTTTTATAACGACGGAGAATTTATAGAGCTAAATCACACCGCAACAAGCCGCGCGACATTTGCAAAAGGAGCTATAAAAGCCGCCGTCTGGGTAAGCGCACAAGAAAACGGGCTTTACGGCATCAACGACTGCTTAGGCTTAAGCAATGATAAATTTTAGCTTAGACGACGTAGAGGCATACGAGCGAGAATTCGGCGAGGAGTTTAAAATACCGCCAAAACAAGAGCGTATAAATTTAAAACGGGGCGATGTCGTAAAGCTTATTTTTAGATTTGAGGACGAAGATAGTGAATTTGCCCAAGTTGAACGGATGTGGGTCATAGTTGATGATATCAAAGACGGGTATTTCATCGGCATTTTAGACAATGAACCTTTCACAAAAGGCTGTATAAAAGCGGGGGACTTGCTAAAATTTGACCATACTCACGTGCTTGAAATTTATAAAGATTAACTTAAGATAAAAGGATAAAAATGTGTGCGATCGTAGGTGTAATAAATTCTAAAAATGCGGCTAAAACCGCGTATTATGCGCTATTTTCTATGCAGCATAGAGGGCAAGAAGCTAGCGGAATAAGCGCGAGCGATAACGGACATATAACGACATTTAAAAAGCTTGGTCTTGTCACGGAAGTGTTTGACGAGGCAAGCTTTGAGCTCTTAAAAGGCGATATGGCGATAGGGCATAACCGCTATTCAACTGCCGGAAACGCCTCTTTTAACGATGCTCAACCCATAGCCGCAAACTACAGCCTTGGCTCGATTTCGCTCGTTCATAATGGAAATTTAGTCGATAAAGATAAAGTAAGAAGCGAGCTCATCGGCAAAGGCGCGATATTTCAATCAAACATGGATACTGAAAACATCCTTCATCTAATCGCAAGAAGCGACAGCCAAAGCCTAAAAGAGCGCATCATAGAGGCTGTTAAGAAAGTCGTAGGAGCTTACTGCCTGCTAATCCAATCGCGTCATAAAATTTTCGCCATCAGAGATAGATACGGGGTGCGTCCTCTATCGCTTGGAAGGCTCAAAGACGGCGGATATATCGTAGCCAGCGAGACTTGCGCCTTTGATCTTGTGGGGGCTAAATTTATAAGAGACATTAATCCCGGAGAGATGATAATATTTGAAAACGGTAAGGATGAGTTTGAGAGCATAGAGCTTTTTAAGCCTGAGCCTAGAATTTGCGCGTTTGAATACATCTACTTCGCTCGCCCTGATAGCGTGATAGAAGGCAAAAGCGTATATGAAGCACGAAAGAGAATGGGCGCGGCTCTTGCTAAAAAAAGCAAGATCAAGGCTGATTTCGTAGTGCCTGTGCCTGATAGCGGTGTGCCTGCCGCGCTTGGATATGCCAATGAGAGCAAAATTCCATTTGAGCTAGCCATAGTTCGCAACCACTACATCGGACGAACCTTCATTGAACCGTCGCAAGAGACGCGCGATCTTAAAGTGAAGCTCAAACTAAACCCGATGTCAAGCGTGCTTAAGGGCAAAAGCATAATAGTAGTAGATGACAGCATCGTAAGAGGCACTACCTCTAAAAAAGTTGTCGAGCTTCTGCGTGCGGCGGGCGCAAAGGAAATTCATTTTAGATCGGCTTGTCCAGAGCTTAAATTTCCCGAGCGATACGGCATAGACACGCCAAGCTTTGAAGAGTTGATAAGTGCAAACAAAAGCGTTGAAGAGGTGCGTAAATTTATAGGAGCCGATAGCCTTGAGTTTTTAGATATCGACGAACTGGTAAGCAGTCTTGGAAATGAGCGCAGATACTCGCTTGTAAGCTTTGACGGGGATTATTTTATAAGATAAATTTGATAAATTCGGCAGTTTAAATTGCCGAATTTTACTTTTTCACTTAACTACAACTTAACTTCGTAACAAAAGTAGGCTTTTTAAAATACGGTGGATAGGGCATAGAGACGCTAAAATTCCTAAACTCTTTCGCTTTTAAATTTTTAGCGATGCTAAATTTGTATTCGACTGTATTTGGTCTTTCCTCCGCTTTATCGCCAAGCTTTAGCCAAGAAAATAGCGATAATCCGCTTGGTTTAAAAAGAGACTCGCCTTTAAGGCTCTCTTTGTTAAGCGGATCGTTTATAAGCTTAACGACGATACTACAATTTGCGATGTCAAACGAACCCACGTTTCGCACAACCCCCTGAAATACGATAGTCTCATTTATCAAAACACGCCGATTGGTTACATTTTCAAGGACGGCTTTTTTAGTGTATTTGTCTACGACAAACATCAAAAATATCCCGATTAAAAGCGTTACGACGAAATTTATGACAACAAGAGATATAAAAATTTTCCTGTTTTGTTCGTGTTGCGAAAGATATACAAGAAGCGCAGATAGCAGCAGTAACGCCGCGATGATAAGAATATGAAAGATATTAAAGTAACCTGCCATTAGTAACACTCCGAAGTAGCTATTATATCGTAATTTTCAAATCTAAAGCCGTCTACTATGCTTTGCTCCTGCGTCGTTTCGCCTGCTTCAAGAGTCTCTTTTATGGTTAAATTTGCCTTTAAAAACGGCTTTAGTTTGTTTAGTTCGTTTTTTATAAAATTTGACGAGGGAGTGTAAAATTTAAGCTTTATGTTGCAATATTCAAAAGGTTTTGACGATAAATTTGTAAGATTTAAATCCACGATCAAAGTATTTGAATAGGTAAGCTGCTTTTTATCGGTTATGATTAGGCTTCTATCTCTTAAATTCTCATCTAAAAATTTATGCAGATAAAATGCCCCAAACAAAAAAGCAAAAACAGTTAAGATAAACATCAAAGCGCCTGCGGCAATATGTTTTGACATAAGATAAAAGCATGCGAAAATCAGCGTGAAAAACATCAAAACAAGCCAAATATAAGAGGCAAAATCAATCCATCCAAGATGGTCAAGGTAAAAATTTATCCCCTGCCTTAGCTCATTTAGCATTTCGTGAGTTCTTCTCCGCTATTCCGCTTATGCCGTTGCGTCTTGCAAGCTCGGCTTTGATGTGCTCGGGATGAATTCCATGAAGTGCGAGCGCAACAAGCATATGAAAGCACAGATCGGCAGCCTCGTAAATCATATCGTTTTTAGCTTTTTCAAGCATCTCTTCAAGCAAATTTTGCTCTATTTTTTGATTTTCTTGTGGTTGCGAGGATAAAATTTTACTTTCGTCTTTATATTTTGAAACGTCTTTGCAAGCTATCACAAATTCCGTAGCCTCTTCGCCTACTTTTTTAAGTATAGCGTTTTCGCCCTTTGCAAAAAGACTTGCGACGTATGAATTTTTAGGGTCGGCATTTAGTTTGCGCTCAAGGATAGTGTGGTAAATTTCATCGATTACGCCGTAGTTTGGCTTTGCTAGATTTTGCTCTTTGCAGGCTGCTTGCTCTTCTTTTTGGCTCATCTCAAGCTTTCTAAAGAAGCAACTTTTCTCGCCCGTATGGCAAGCTACTGCGCCTATTTGCTCTACTTTGATCAAAAGCGTATCGTTATCGCAGTCTAGATACATAGACTCGATCTTTTGGATATTGCCGCTTGTTTCGCCTTTTTTCCAAATTCTATTTTTAGTGCGTGAAAAGTAGTGGGCAAGACCTGTTTGCATGCTTAAATTTAGCGCCTCTTCGTTCATATATGCAAGCATTAAAACCTCGTTTGTAGCGCTTTCTTGAACGATTACGGGCATAAGTCCCGCAACCTTATCCCAATCGATTTTCATTTTAATTCCTTACATGCCTTTAGAGCAAATTCACGCTAAATTTAAGCAAATTCGGCGCAGTTTAAAATTTTTCCTCCACCTGTGCCGAATTTATATTATCTATACATGGCGGATTGTTTTGCCTTATCTTTCGTATCAACCCAGATATTTGGCACCGCTCCTCCCGGAGTTAGGAAAATTTTAGCGTCTTTGTTGTCGCGCAACGCCTCGTTAAATTTGCCCTGAGTTTCGATCTGTTTTAACTCAAGCAGGTTATTATCCAAGCTCTTTGCAACCTCTCTATTTGCATATGCTTGTGCGTCAGCTTCGATCTTAACGGCATCGGCCTTACCCTTAGCCTCGATGATAGCAGCTTTTGCCGTTCCTTCTGCGAGGGCAGCCTTTTTAAGCGCCTCTTGGTTTGCACGTTCTACTTCGTATTTAGTTCTTTCGGCCTCTTGTTTTGCGATTTGAACGCGCTCGATCTGCTCTTTCACCTTTTCAGGTAGGATAATCTCTCGAAGTTGCACGGTAAGCAGCTCGACAGGTTTATTTGGCTGAGAGTCGATATCTTTGCGAATTCCTTCATCGATAGCGGCCGCAATTTCGTTTCGCTTAGTTGGAAGCTCTTCTGCGGTATATTTACCCGCGATACTTCTTACCACATCGCGCACGACGGGATCTACGATCTTGTTTTCCCAGCTTAACCCCCATGACGCGATAGTTTGAGGAGCGTTTTCAGGGTTTAGGCGGTATTGAACGGTGATATCGATACTTACGGGCAAGTTTCTGGCGTCCAAAACCGAGATAGAATTCTTGCGGATGATACCTACTTGGCTTTGTCCTGAGTAATTTTTGGCTTCACCCATATCTTCGCCCGAAGTATAGTTTATAAGGCGAACTCTAGTATCTACTACGATAACCTTTTGTATAAACGGGATAAAGAAGTGAAATCCCGGCTGCATAGGCGATGCGTCGTATTTACCGGCAGTTGCTTTGATACCGACTTCGCCTGAGTTTATAACTACAAAAGGTTGAGTGATGGCTAAAATCGCTACGATAACTATGATCACATAAGCGAGTCCCGACATCTTACCGAAATTTTTCGGTAAATTCGGAGTTTTAAAATTTAGCTTTGGACCTTGGTTATCGTTACCGCCGCCTCCGCCGCCATTTGAATTTCGTTTTTTAAAATAATCATTTAGATCTGCAGGCATTAAATTCCTTTAAATTTTAAATATAAGTTAGCATTGAAGCGTATTTCTCGTTTCGTCCATAAACCACGTCAAAATAAGCATCTTGCAGTTTTTTAGTGACTTCGCCGCGTTTTCCGCTTCCGATAACTCTAGCATCGATACTGCTTATCGGAGTTACTTCAGCCGCCGTTCCCGTGAAGAAAGCCTCATCAGCCACGTAAGCTTGATCTCTAGTGATACGCTCGCGGCGAACTTCATAGCCCAAATCTTTTGCGATCTTGATAACGGTGTCTTGAGTAATGCTTGCTAGGCTATTATCATTCGGAGGCGTTACGATGGTGCCGTTTTCCACTATGAAAAAACACTCGCCCGGACCCTCAGCCACGAAGCCTTCGCCGTCTAAAAGCAACGCCTCGTCATATCCCGCCTCTTTAGCTTCGTAATTTGCCATTTGCGAGCTTAGGTAGTTTGAGCTTGCTTTCGCTCTATTCATTTGAGCGGCCGGATTTAGCTTGGCAAAGCTTGAAATTTTAACTCTAATGCCCTTTTCAAGCCCCTCTTCGCCAAGATAAGCGCCCCACTCCCATGCGGCTATTGCAGTATTTACGGGAGCTTTTGTGTGCGCAAGCCCCATTATGCCGTAACCTAAAAATATAATCGGGCGGATATAGACGTTGGCGTTAAATTTGTTCGCTCTTAAAAGCTCTATTTGCGCTTTTTCAAGCTGATCTTGCGTATAAGGACAATTTATCACGGTCATCTTAGCCGATCTTAACAATCTTTTAGTGTGATCTTGTAGTCTAAATATAGCTAAACCCTTATCGGTCTTATAAGCTCTCGTGCCTTCAAACACGGCATTTGCATAGTGAAGCGAGTGGCTTAAAACATGCACTTTGGCTTCATCCCATTTTATCAATTTTCCATCCATCCAAATAAATTCAGAAGGGTTCATCTTACGCCTTTCATATTGTAAAATTTACGGAGTTTATCAAAAAAATCTTTAAAATTTAATTGTTTTGAAAATAGCACGCACGCAAGGAGTAAAATTTTGAAAAATAGTTGCCTGCAGGAGTAACAAAAGCAAGTGCTCTCCATGCAGGCAAAATTTAGAAAAAATTATTTAGAAAACGCCTTTTCTACGCTAAACGGAAATGCTTGATAGCCCATAGCGTTTGTCATCTTGATTTCGATTGAAGGCTCTTTTGCGCCCCATTCAAATTCGTTGATATGAGGACTTGGCATACCTGTTGGTTTGCCTAATTTGATATCAAACTGCATTCCTGCAACCGCAGAATAAGCAAAAACGCTGTCAAGATCGTCTTGATACTGCGCAAGGCTGGTTACCGAGCTATACCACTCGCTGCCTCTTTGTTTGCCGTATTCCCAAATTTGCTCTACGGTTTTAGCCTTTTCATCTACTTTAAAAACAACTGCACGAGAGTATTTCATGCCCGCCATTGCAGGTTGCTCAAATCCGCGCGAGTCGCCGTTATCAAATACCGTTAGATAGACTATGCCTTTTTTGGATTTGCTATCGATCCTAAATGCGGTGTGTTGAGTGTATTGCCAGTCAAATCCGCCTTTTTCGCTCTCATATCCAGGGCATTTTGTATAGTCGTCCTCGCAGACGATTTTTTTGCCGTTTTTATCTACAGGCTGAAGAAGGGCGTCTTTAAATTTCTCACTCCAACCTTTGTGTCCGCCGATTATCCATTTGACCTTTTTGTCGCGTCCGATTTTTATAACAGCATTTTGGTGGCGTGAGCTTATGATGATGCTATCATCGCTTGGATCGTGATCTACGCTATTTACGTGAGCCCAGTTGCGTCCAGGACCACTTCCTACGATGTCGCCCCATTTGTCGTTTTCATCCATTTGCATTAGCTCATCGGTAGTTGCGGTGTGACCTGCTTTGCTGGCGTCGATATTTAAGCAAACCGCACCTTGGTCAAGCACTTTTAACACCACATCCCTATACGGATCAAGTATCTCATAAAGTCTCCAGTCATCCACTACGTTTCCGTCGCGGTCAACCTCTACTATGATATCTCTAACGGTGCGAACGTTTTTGCCGTCGGCTCTTTTGTAGTTTGCGTTTGCAACGCGAAGCAAGTAGTGTCCGTTATCCATAACATCCATTGAGTGGCTAAAGTCATTATAACTTGCAGGAAGTTCGCGGTTAAAAATTTCACGCCCCAAGATGTCGTATTTAACATATCTTTGACCGTATCCCCAAGTCATAGCGCCGTCGGGATTTTGCTTAAAGCCCATCATAACGCCTGCGTTAAAAGGCTTTTTAAGGTCGTAAATTTTACTAGGCTCAAGATACCATCTAACCTCACCTTTTGTATCAAGGATAAAGTTGCTAGGCGTATAGTTCCACTCAAGCGCGCCGCCTGCGGGGTTGTTCCAAACTACTTTAGTACCCTTGCCTGTTTTATTATAGAAGTTATTTACATAGTAAAGTCTGTTTTCAAATTTCTTGGTCGGAGCTTTTATGACTTCAATCTTATCAAACAAAGCTCCCTTTTGGCTCGGATGACCTGTTGCCTCAAGATAGATAGCAGGAGCGTAAATTTTATAAGTCTCTTTTATGCGCTCCTCTTTGCCTTTGTAAGTTTTGGTGTACTCTACTTCAACGGTGTTTTGATAGTCGGGATACATGCCAAATACCGGAATTCCCCCGTGAGTTCTAAGATGCTTATCGGCCACTTCATAGCTTATCGTTTGACCGCCGGGCTTTGGAACTATGGTCACTTTTGCCTTTGAGATAGAGTATCCGCCGTTTTTGATAACCGCGGTAAGAGGAGCGGAGTCATAAGGGTTTACGACGACTTCTCCAAGCTTTCCCGTAACGGCATAGTCTATATGAGGACCGCTTGCGCCCCCGATTGCAAATGCGCAACTAGCCATTGTGCTAGCAATAATGCTTGCGGCAACAACCGAAGAAAATGAATGTTTCATGGAAAATCTCCTTTAAAAATGAAATCAATTATAAGAATTTTATATAAATTTTATCTCGCAAAAATCACGCAAATATTAATTTAATTTTAAAATTTTATAAATTTTTAATTTTATACAGTTATGTAAAATATTTCTATAATTCTTATTAATTACCTATCATGATAGCAAAAGTATTATTTTGATTTGATTGATTAGCCACTTATTTGGGCTTATTAACTTATTTTAAAAAGATTAAATTTAAAGCTCAAGTAAAAATTTAAAATAGGCTTGAGAGTAATTCCCAAGCCTAAAACTTGTCACTTCTCAAAAGCTTTTTGTATGCTTATAGGAAATGCTTGGTAGGCTGAGCCCGTGCCTATAAACTGAATTTGCACACTCGGCTCGGTTTGCCCCCATTTAAATTCATCTATCTCAGGCTTTGGCGCACCCAACATCTTGCCCTTTGACAGATCGTATTGCATGCCCGCAGTTGCGGAATATACCATTATCGAGTTTTTATCCGCTTCATATCTTGTTAGAGAGGTTATAGGACTAAACCACTCCGCACCGCGATTTTTGCCGTATTCCCAAACTTGCTCGACTGTCATTTTATTTTCATCTATCTTGTATATAACGCCGCGGCTATATTTCATAGATGCCAGCGCAGGTTGTTCAAATCCGCGTGAATCGCCGTTATCAAAAACGGTGATATAGATAAGTCCTTTTTTGGATTTTTCATCTATCCTAAACGCCGTATGTTGCGTATAAGTCCAGTCAAAGCCGCCCTTTTCGTCTAAATATCCCGGACATTTGGTAAATTCGTCTTCGCAGACGATTTTATTGCCCTTTGTATCGATAGGAGTTAGAAGTTTGTTTTTAAACTCGCCTTTCCATCCTTTATAGGCTCCAAGTATCCATTTTACCTTTTTGTCGCGTCCGATTTTTATGACGGCGTTTTGATGGCGAGGGCTTATGATGATGCTATCGTCGCTTGGATCGTAATCCACGCTATTTACGTGCGCCCAGTTACGTCCCGCTCCGGTTCCTGCGATATCGCCGAATTTATCGCTGGTATCAAGTTTTGCAAGTTCTTCTTCGCTTATGGTTTGTCCTGCGTGACTTTCATCTACGTTTAAGCAAACCGCGCCTTGATCAAGCACCTTGATAACATCGCTTCTATGAGGATCGAGGATATCGTATAGCTTCCATTCATCTACAACTTTTCCGCTGGCGCTATCGACTTCTATTATCACGTCTCTAACGGTGCGGACGTTTTTGCCGTCGGCTCGCTTGAAATTTGAGTTGGCGACTCGGATTAAGTAGTTGCCGTTTTGCATATTATCAAGCGAGTGAGAGAAGTCTTGGTATCCAAGCGGGAGTCTGCGGTTAAAAATTTCACGCCCCATAAGGTCGTATTTAACGTATCTTTGACCAAATCCCCATGTGATAGCTCCGTCGTTTGCCTGCTGAAATCCCATCATGATGCCCGTATTATACATGTCGTTAAAATTTAAGAGCTTGTCCGCATTCATATACCAACGAATTTCACCTTGGGTATCTACTACAAATACGTTTGATAGGTAGTTCCACTCGGCCGCTCCACCGACGGGATTGTTCCAAACGAAATTCGAATTCCTTCCCGCAGCCTTACCGATGACGTTATTTACAAGATACATCCTATCTTTAAATTCAGCATCAACCTTATGCACTTTTACCTCTTTATAAGGAGCGGCATTTGCGCCGCTAGTGCCTATCATGGTTTGATAGTAAGGAGCGGTGTAAATTTTATAAGTCTCTTTAATTTTTTCTTTTTCTCCTTTAAAAATTCTAGTATATTCTACTTCAACCTCGTTTTGATAGTTTGCATAAAGACCTACTACGGGAATTCCTCCGTAAGTTTTTAAGCTTTGAGGACCTACTTTATAGCTTAAAATTTCGCCTCCTTTTTTAGGCAAAATTTTAACCGTAGCATCTTCTATTACATATCCGCCGTTCATTATGACGGCGCTTAAAGGAGACAGTCCGTAAGGATCCATATATACTCCGCCGAGTTTTCCGGCCACCTGATAATCAAGAGCCGCGCCGCTTGGTCCGCCAAGAGCAAGCGCTGATGTGGTAGCGCCGCATACTAGCATACTTGCAACTAAAACAGATGAAAGCAAGGATTTTGTTTTCATAATCATCTCCTTATTGAATAATTTGATTACGGATTTACCGTTTAGATAACTTTATATAATTTTACTAACGCAAAAACCACACGAGAATTAAACTAACTTTAAATTAGATTTATATTTGATTTTTAATTTTATATATTAATGTTGGATGTAAAATTTATCTTAAATTTATTTTAGCGTTATTTTTGTGGAAGTTTGTTGATATAAAATTACTCTATCAATTTAATTCAAGGAGCTTTACATGAAATCTCTGTTTGTAAAAACAACTAAAATTTTAGCCGCCGTGGCTATTTTGGGAGCAATCAGCGCCAATGCGTTTACCGAAGGCAAAGATTACATGGTGCTTGAAAAGCCTTTAAGCGTAGAAAACGGGACCTTAACTAAAATTTTCAGTTACGCTTGCCCGTTTTGTTATAAATACGATAAGAGTGTAACTCCAAAAGTAGTTGAAAAGGTAGCGGGTTTAAAATATGTGCCTTATCATCTAAAAACAAAGGGTGAATATGGAGAGCCCGGAAGTAAAATTTTTGCCGTTTTAGCGGTAATGGATGAGGCTAACGGAGTAAATTTGCTCGATGAAAATTCTAAATTTAAAAAGGCGAAATTTGCCTACTATAAAGCCTATCACGATAAAAAAGAGCGTTGGGGCGGCGGAAAAGACGAAGAGAGTTTCTTAAAAACAGGTCTTGAGGCCGCTGGAGTTAGCATGGACGAATACAAAAAAGAGCTTGAAAATCCAAAAGTAGCCCAGCTTCTTAAAAAATGGGACGAGTCTTATGATGTAGCCAAAATTCAAGGCGTTCCCGCATTTGTAGTAAACGGCAAATATCTAGTTTATACAAGCACCATTACATCAATAGACGGATTTGCTAGTCTCATAGAAGAGTTGCTTAAAAAATAGGACTTTATCATGAGTATGATAAAGAAAATATCATCCTTGCAAGATAGCAGGTTTCCTTGGCTTTTAATGGTCTTTGCAAGCGTGGGGCTAGTTGTATTAGCCCACTCATTTTTTCAAAAATACGTGTATATGCCGCCTTGCGAGCAGTGCGTGTATATAAGATTTGCTTTTTTATGCATGGCTTTTGGAGGCATAATAGCGGCTATAAATCCTAAAAATTTGGCTCTTGCGGCTATCGGTTATCTGTTTGCGTTTTGGGGCGCCGTTCAAGGCATAATCTATAGCATAAAGCTAGCCAAAATTCATGCCGCCGTTCATAGCGACGATCCTTTTGGAGTGCAAGGCTGCTCGACGGACCCAAGCTATCCTTTTGGCCTACCTCTTGAAAAGTGGGCTCCGGATTGGTTTTTGCCTACGGGCGATTGCGGATATGATAACCCGATAGTTCCGGACGGCGTAACTCTTAGTAAGATGCAAAGCTACTTCGTGGATTTGTATAAAGACGGATGGTATCTGGTGCCTTCAAAGCACTTTATGTCGATGGCTGACTGCACTCTCATAGGCTTTGGTATATGTTTTATCATATTATCCGTGATGTTTGTTTGTAAAGTTATCACGCTTGTTAAACAATCCTAATTAAAGAGCCTTTTTAGGCTCTTTTTGGATATACTCCCTCTTTAAAAAGGGTAGTTATGAAGACGGACGTTTTTTACGGATATAACTTTAAAATTTATTTAACCATAATTCTTTTTAGCCTCTTTGTCGTTCTTATAGGGGTAAATATATATACAAGCTCAAAACATTACATAGTCGAGCTTTCAAATAAAAACAAAATAACCACGAGCAATAATATCGTAGAAATTTTTCAATTTTGGCTTGACGAGAGGATAAATTCTCTAGTAAAAGCTTCAAAATATATAGAAAATGCAAATATTTTGCAAAGCGAAGAGAAGATTAAGAAATTTACCGAGATCTTTTTAGAGGACTCAAATGAATTTGATCTCATTCAATTGCTAAAAGAGGATAGTCAAATCTACATAAACGGCGAAAAGATAGTAAGAAGCAAAGAGGAGCAAAAAACAAGATTTGATCTCATATGGTATATGGATACCAAATTCGAGGGCAAACCTACCGTAAATTTTATGCCAAAACATGCCATTTTAAACGAAGGAACTTTAAATTTATGCGTTCCAAACTATAAAGACGGCAAATTTCAAGCGGTTCTTTGCGGCATAGTAAAAGTGCAAAATATATTTGAAAAGATCGGCAACTTTAAACTACCGCCAAATTCTTACTCGTTTATAGTAACTCATGGCGGTGAAATTTTAACGCAAATGCAAGATAAGGAGCTAAAAGAGCGGATTGAAAGTCGTTTTAAAGAGATATTTTTAACCGACGAGGATATAAGCAGCATCGTTTTAGACTCAAATTTCATCTCTATAGCCGAAATTCCCTCTTTAAACTGGTTTATCGGCGCAGGCACGGATAATGCAAAAGAGACTAAAGAGCTGCTTGAAGCAACAACTAAAAACGCTCTTGTCCTGCTTTTCGCCTTTGTCGCTCTTGCATTTGTGGCAAACTCTCTTCATAGCTTTATGTATAAAAAAGTTAAGAAAAAACGAGACGAATACGAGATGATCCTTGCGCACAAAGCCAGAATGAGCGAGGCGGGAGAGCTAATCAGCGGGATAAATCATCAATTCATCCAGCCCGTAAATTCGCTAAATTTGATGATATCGGCTATTTTAATGTTAAAAAAAGAGGGTAGGCTTGATTGGAATATGCTTCAAAATATGCTCGAAAAAGGGCAAAAATCAATCTCTTTGCTTAGCGATACGATTGAAATTTTCAGGAATTTTTACAAAACGAGCGAAAACATCAAAGAATTTAGCGTAAATCAAAGCATAAAAAACCTTTTAACACTTATGCACACGGAGCTTAGCAGAGCTAACGTCTATGTAGTTTTGGTCGAATTTGAAGACAAAAAAGTAAATCAGATAGAAAATATCATCCAGCAAATTTTGCTAATCTTAATCCACAACGCAAAAGACGCTTTAGCGGATAAATTTAAAGACGATATCAAAGCCAGAAAAACGCAAATAGAGGTAAATTTCGACGATAAGAAGTGCTATATAAGAGTGATCGAGTTTGGAAGCGGAGTAAGCGAAGCTATAAGCAAAAAGATATTTGCAGAGCCAAAAACGACTAAAAAGCAAGGCAGCGGCATAGGGCTATATTTTGCTAAAAAACTTGCAAACAAAAAGATAAACGGAGATATAAGGCTTGTAAACAGAGCCCTTCCTACGATATTTGAGCTAAGTTTTGATATAAATTTAAAAGGCGACAAATGACAAGCGAATCGTTAAAATTATTAAAAAAACTATCCATTTTGATAGTGGAAGATGATGAAATTTCAAGAGAACTTTTAGCAAGCGGGCTAAAGCCGTATTGTGCTAGCGTTCAAGTTGCGGCGGATGGATGCGAGGGGCTTGAGAGCTTTAAAAGGCAAAGATCAGACATCGTGATAACCGATATTCATATGCCTATAATGAACGGCTTTGAGATGATGAAAGAGATCTCGCGCATAAAACCTCATCAAAAATTTATCGTCTTTACCTCTTATGATACGGATATAAATTTGATGAAAAGTATAGAGCAAGGCGCGGCGCTCTTTTTAAAAAAACCTATCGACATCAAAGATCTTCGCTCGATGATAATCGCGCTAACTTACGAAAAAAACGAGAAGCTAACAAAGATCAGCGATACGATAAGCATAAATTTAAAAGAGGAGAAAATTTATAAAAACGGCGAGGAAATTTATCTAACATATCTGCAAAATAAGTTTTTCTGGCTATTTGCTTACAACCTAAACAAGCTTGTTAGCTACGAGATGATAGAGGAATTCGTCTATGAAAACGAAGCGGTAAGTAAAGGTGCGATACAAAATATCATCTTACGGCTAAAACGCGAGCTTGGGATCAAATTTAAAAACATCTCCGAAGCAGGCTATATCCTAATCGTCGATGAAAATAGGTAAATTTGCTCCGAAGGCTTAATTTAGCCTTGCAGAGCGGATAAATTTATCAGATAGGGTTTATCTCGCTACTTCTTGCGTTATAAACAAACCAACTTAAAATCATCACTAAAAACAGAGCTCCAATAATCGCAAAAGAGCCAAAACCTACAAGCGATATCACCTCTCTTGCCTCGTTTGAGCCGAAGAAATTTGCGCTATCGGGCGCAAAAACGGCAGGCATCAAACTATCAAGCTCAAGTCCAAACGGAAAGCTAACCACAGGCTCGCCGGCGTTAAAATTTTCAGCGCCGTTTGAGTAGCTAAGTCCGAAAATAACGCCTAAAAATATAAAAGCGTATGCGACAAGTTTTACGATGAACGATTTTGGATTTATCATCGCTATGACCGCGCCAAAAGCGATGAAAACAAGCGCAAATCTAAGCTGAGCTAAAAGCAAGCTATTTTCAAAGCTAAAGCTAAGCGCAAAAAGCGTTGCCAAAACCGCAAGCAAAGCCGCCCAAGGAACTAACGTGCGCTGAAAATTATAAACAAAGCAGACAAAGCCTTTATTTTCTTTATTGTAATCCACCATCTCAAACTCATTTCGTAAGCAGGAATTTAACTATTTGAGTAAGTTTATCCATGCTCGTAGCAGAATTTAAACTAACTAGGTATTTGCCGTTTACCACGAAGGCGGGCACTCCGCTAATAACGGCTATATCGTAGCTATCATCCCAGCTTGTTAAAATTTCTTGCGCTCTTTTGGAATTTAAAGCCTTCATATACTCATCCTTGCTAACTCCTGCGGCCTTTAAAGCCATGATTATAAAATCATCTTTAGAGCTAAATTTCTCCTCTTTATCGTGATAAGAGCGGTAAATGGCGAATTTTGCCTTTTTAAATTTAGAGTTCTCATCAAAAAGATCTATATTTTTTTCCTCATCAAGAGATATCATAGCCGCCAAAATCGCGCTTACCGTTTCGCCGTATTCGCCCTTGGTTTTTAGGTGATAAGGTATAAATTTAAGCCCGTCTATGCTTTTTACAAGCTTAGCCGTCACGCCTTTATCAAACCTGTAGCAGTATTTGCAACCGTAGCTAAATACCTTTACAAGCACGTTTTCACCGACGTTTAAAGGCTTATCTAATACCAAATAATCCTTATTTTCTTCAAATGCCGCGGCAGCCGAGCTTAAAAGCCCGCAAACGACCAAAATTCGCATAAATTTAGTAAAAATTTTCATGTTTTTCCTTGTATTCTTAATGGCTTGCAAAATACTACAAAATAGATGATAAATTTGAGTTTAAAATTGTTCCCTCTCATCTTGCCATATAACATCGCTCGTGTATCTTGGAAGCTGCCATGCGCCGCCTGCTACGCCCCTGCAAAGCCCGGTTGTTCCCTCGCTTGCTCTTACAAATTTTTCTCCGTCCCAAACCTCTGTTTTAAAGTAGTAACAATCCCCAACTCCTCTTATCTTTTGATTTGCTCTAAGCTCGCCTTTATAATAGTCGTTTAAATCGTTATCAAAGGTCTGAATAACCTTAGTAAGCCCTGCATCCATAACCGCAAAAAGATCTGATTCATTATATGCGCTCATAGAGCAGCGAGTCTGAACGAGGGAGTAATTTTCGTTTAGCTTATGCACCCAGATATCGCTATGTCCGTGGTCGTAAAACATGCTAAAGCAGTCATCTTTGTTCGTGGTTGCTTGAAGAAGTTTATATAGCGGCTCATAACCCGCTTCGCCTATCCTTATGGTTTTTTCATCGCCTATCGTAGCGGCTGCGTTTATAACGGGCGCCTCTACGGCCTCATAAGGCTTTTTGCCGTCCGTGCGACCTTGATACTCAAGCGCTTTTAACCAAGCCGCATTAAATCCGTTAGGCGATAAAACAAGAGCGATATCTCTTATCTTAAACTCAATCCTAGGAGTGCCTTTAAGAGCTTTTATGAGAGCTTGAGTCTGTTTTTCATCAAGCTTTGCGGTGTCATCTCCTGCTTGTGTGATATCGACCTTGCCGTAGCTTTTGCCGTCTATAAAAAGCTCTGCGGTTTTATCCTTGTCTATATCTACTCTATCGTCATTTATCTGGACATATCCGTAAATTTTACTCTCCTCGCCCGCTTCTGTGGCAAACATAACAGAAACAAGCCCTCTGTCTTCATCGCTTTGATAGCCTGTGATCCTACAAGCGCCCGTGTTATCGCATACCGTAAGCCAATCCTTATGCTCCAAATAAGCTCCATCAAACCCCTCAAAGCCAAACAAAGCGGTCATGCAAACTAAATTTGCGGCTAAAATTTGCGTAAATTTCTTCATCTTTTTCCTTTCAGATCAGTTGTATATGTGGTTTAGTTTCAAAATTCTAATGATATTAAAAAGGCTGTTTAGATCAGCAATGATCCTTTTATCCAAATTTTTGCTAACGATACTTTGATGGATATCTGGCTCAAAGCTATCTATGCCTCTATCGATCCTGATGTAAATTCTCTCTTCCACAAAGCTTAAACCGATAGGAACTCTCATATATTTAGCAAGCTTTACGATAGCTTGCATGAGCGAAGGGCTTAAGATATACATCGCATTTTGAATGTCGGTTGTATATACTTTAAAAAGCTCGTTAAATTCTACGTTATCGACGATGATTTCTTTAGCCATTGGCTCACCGGGCTTACCGCGAGATAGCACGAAAGTTTTTGATTCTATCTTTTTGTTAAAACTCGCCATGAAAAACAGCCCCTTAAAAAACATCAAAGCCCTATCGTCACTCTCACCGGTGATAGGGTTTACAAAGCTATCTTTACCTACAAGCCTAAGATCGCTAAAGCTAAATTTAACTCCTTCTATCTCGCCGCTTACCAGATCGTTGCCATGCTGGCTTGTGATGATAAAAAACAGCCTGCTTTGCATTATATAAAACAAATTTACGTAGCTATGCATATCATAGCTAAATCCAAGCGAGCCAAGATAGCTTTCAAGATAAAATTTCTTATATTTTTTTGCAAATTCGTGTTTTTCTTGTTTTGCAAAATAAAAAAAGAGATTATCATAAACGACGTAAGTAAGAAAAAGCGAGATCAAAAGAGCAAAAATTTGCCCTAAATTTTTACCTTGCAAAAAGCCTATGTGCATACTTGGCGGAATTTGAGTGAAAATTTGATTAAGAGCGTAAAAAATGCAGACAAATATCGCTAAAGTTGCCGCCGTGCGATATGAGAAAAATTTAGAAAGTATCAGTTTTCGCTCTTTTTCAAGCTCAAGCAGTATTTTCAAAAATAGCCTTTAAATTTGAGTCATTATATCAAATTTAAGCTCTCAAAGAGGATTAGCGCGACCAAATTCAGCCGCGCTAAAAGATGTTAGTATTCAAATATATTTGGATTTATCACAAGCGAGCGATAAGCCACGTCATCTCTTGACGCAGACTCCACGTCCATTTCAAATTTTATGTCATTTGTCTTTGGATCGATCTCGACTAAAACCATTTTGATAGTCTTGTCGGGGCGAAGCAAATTTACGTTTGAGCTTGAGATGTAGTAGGTCTTTTTATCATTTTGCCACTCGGTGTTGCTGGTAACCGCGCTATAAAACTCAAATCCGCGCTCTTTGCCAAATTCCCAAGTTTGCTCGACGGTTAAATTTTTCTCATCTATTTTATATTCAACAGCACGGGAGTATTTATCCTCCTTAAATGCAGGCTGCTGCATACCACGCCCGTCGCCGTTATCAAAGACGCTTATGTGTTTTATGTTGCCCTTGTTTTCGTATCTGCCCGTTAGCCAAGCGGTGTGTTGCGTCCAAGACCAGTCAAACTCACCCTCGCAAATTGAATTTTCGCATTTGATCTTTTTGCCGTTTTTATCAACAGGAGTTAAAACCTTAGCCTTAAACTCATCACTCCAACCCTCAGGGCTTGCCAGTATCCATTTGACTTTTTTATCCTTGCCGATTTTTACGATACCTTGATGTCGAAGTGATAAGATGATGCCCTCGTCGGCGCTATCATAAGAGATGGAGTTTACGTGAGCCCAGTTGTGACCCGTTCCCGTGCCGATCTTATCGCCAAACGGAGCGTCCGAGCTAGCGTCGATCTCCTTTGCATTCATGTCGATATTTAGACAAACAGCACGCGGATCAAGCGCTTTTATCAGGTTACTTCTATAAATGTTGTTGCCGAAAATTTCGTTTAGATCCCATTCGTTTACTACCTTGCCCGTGCCGTCAAGCTCGATGATATGATCGCGAATCGTGTGGGAAATTTGTCCGTCTTTGTGATGATAGTTCGCCTTGCCTACGCGAAGCAGCAGATGATCGCCCTTAATCGGCAATACTTCGTGGCTTAGATCGATATATCCGCGCGGTAAAATTCTCTCATAGACCTGCTTACCCATAAGGTCGTATCGCATATATTTTTGCGACATTCCAAAGCTTAGATCACCGTTATCAAGCTGATGAAAACCCATCATCATACCCGTATTTTCGACATTTCTTTCGCGGCGATCGTAAAATTTAGCGTAGTCAAGATACCACCTAACTTCGCCCGTAGTATCAACGATATAGTTTTCTGTGTAATCATTCCAGCTAGCAGCTCCGCCGTATCCGCTTCGCCAATCAAAAGGTTTATAAATTCCCGTAATCGTGTTGTTGATAAGATAGAGTCTATCTTTAAACTCAGGATCGACTTTCTTTGGGATTCTCTTTTGCATATGCTCAAAGCGAAAATCACGGCTTAAAGTTACGATCGGCTGAGCGTAAATTTTATACATCTCCTTTTTCTTTTCGCCCTTAAACGTATAGCTTACTTCAACCTGATTTAGATAGTCTGGATACAGCCCCCAGATAGGCACGCCGTCGTGGTTTAAAAGGGCGTTTTGCGATACATTGTAGTTTATATCGATACCTCCGTTTGGTTTGCCGAGCACTCGCACGTGGATATCGGTTATATCCTTGCCCGCGCGATCTACTATGGCGGTAAGCGGCGCTACGTCATAAGGGTTTATAAATACCTGTCCGAGCTCGCCTTGCTTTTTGATCTGATGGGCTAAAACGCCTGAATTTGCAGGAGTTGGCGCTATAAAAAATATAGCCGCGGACAACCCTATTGCAAGAGCGGCGGAAACTAATGAAATTCTTTTCATCTCTATCCTTTCCGTATAAATAAAAAGTTTTGTCGTTAGATAAGCTTAAATTTAATATCTAATGATACATCTTAAGTATTTTACACTAAATTTAGGAGAATTTGACAAACGAAGAGCCGATAGACAAATTTATGCCTATCGGATTAATTTATTTGTTTTTGAGGTATTGCTCTTCAAGCTTCTTGGCCTCTTGTGCAGCCTTTCTTTCGTAAAGCTTAAATTCAGGCGAGAAGTACTGAAGTATAGTCTTTAAGCCCCTGTGTCCGACCTCTAAGTGACAACTTGCACAGCCGATTTTCTTATCGGTGTCAAGCAAGCTCGCATAGTGCTCGTGCATCTCTAAAGCTTTTTTAGAGAATTGATCGTTGGTTAGGTAGTTTGGATGGCATTTTAAGCATCCGTCGTCAAACACATATCTATCTCTATGCTTCATATTTTTTAGCCAATACGGACTAGTGATATTAAAATCATCCGTAAAGAAGTGCTTATAGCCCTCTACTACGCCGTTTCTAGCTTTCGTATAAATGTAGTTGATTAAATTATCATGCGGCAAGTGACAATCCACACAATCAACCTTGATGCCCGTCTTGCCCGCTCCGCCGTGCACATCTTTTTTGTAAGCTATCGCCATAGGTATCATCTCGTGACAAACCACGCAAAATTTCTCATCGCTTGTCGCCTTAAGCGCTCCATAAGTCACATAAGAAGCCGCTAACCCTAAAAAGCCTCCGATAACTATCCATAATAAAATCTTTTTCATGGCGTCTTCCTCATCCACTGCTTAACCTCCCTCTCATGACACTCGTCGCACATATTTACCGACTCTTTGTGCTCTCTATGACACTCGTCGCAATACAAATTCGGACCGTCATGAACGGAGTTGTGAGGATTGGCTTTTAGAAGATCCATATAGGCAAGGCGCTCTGCCATATATTTTTTGCTCTTATGACAGGCCAAACAGGATCGCTCGCCCGGATCTTTAAATTTCTGCGGATCATCTCCTTGATCGGCGTGGCAATTTAAGCAGTTAAACATCAGCACGCTGTGATGATCCTTGATAGGATACTTTTCTAAAAGCTCTTTTGTCATTCCTAAATTTTTATCGGCAACTTTAGTCGCGTTGCCGTCAGCTGCCGATAAATTTAAAATAGCCGTAAAAAAGATACTAAGTAAGATTAAGATCTTTTTTTGCATCAATGTTTCTCCGATTTATTAGATGTTTTCTCCTGCTATCATTCCAAATGTCAAACAATCGGTAATCGCGTTACTTCCTAAGCGGCTTGCTCCGTGAGTTCCGCCCGTAACTTCGCCCGCTGCATAAAGATTTGGTATAGGCTCGTTAGTAACCGAAGAGATAACTTGCGCTTTTGTATTGATCTTTAAGCCGCCCATTGTATGGTGAACCTTTGGAGCTCCTCTTACCGCATAAAACGGAGCTACGGAGATATCGATACCTTTTGTGGTTTTAGCATCTACCGGTTTTCCAAAATCGGCATCTTTACCGTCTTTTACAAAGCCGTTATATCTTTCGACCGTCTTTTTAAGCTCGTCCGCAGGGATTTTAAACTCAGCCGCTAGTGCGTCAAGAGTGTCAAATTTCTTTACAAGTCCGGCTTCAAGGGCTTTTTCATAGTGCACAGGAAGCATGTGAGTAAGCGCTCTTGAGTCGCAGAAATTTATCGGATAGTTTCTATCGTCTTCGCCTTTTTCGTAAATCACCTTAAACATCGCTTCACTTCTGGTTCTTCTATCCGCAAGCTCGTTCATATAGCGTTTGCCCGTTCTTGGATTTACGGAAATTCCAAACATAAAGGCTCCATTTACGTTAAACATCGATCCCACGCCAAATCCCGGCTCATCGGCGCACGCCCAAGGTCCGTATTGTATCCAGCTTGGTTGAACAGGATATGCGCCTATCCTAAATGCTGCTAAAAGTCCGCCCGCAGTTGAGCCGGGTTGGTTAGTTGAGTCGGTTTCAGGAGTGATCCTTGGGTCTTGCAATCTTCTATAAACCTTATCTCGGCAAAATCCTCCGCAAGCTAAAACGACAGCTTTTTTAGCTTTGAAGTATTTAACGTCACCGCTTTTGTTTTCGGTATCATCGCTTAGTAATTTTCCGTCAAATTTATAATTTTCTCTTGCCATAACACCGATTACCGCACCCTTATCATCTAAGATAAATTCATCAAATTTCGTTCTTTTTTTGATAGTTGCGCCCTCCATCTTTTCAAGCGTCTCAATCATCGGTAGCACTATGCCCGCACCGCTTCCGTTTTGAGTTTGAAGGCTTCTTGGCACGGAGTGACCGCCTGCGTGAGTGATTTGATCTATATATTTTGCGCCGCAATCAAGAGTTAATTTATAAGCGTCCTGCGCTCTTTGGCCTATTACTTCCAAAAGCTCTTTGTGGTTTATCCCGCGTCCCGCTTTTAAAGAGTCTTTCATAAATAGCTCCGTGCTATCTTTTATACCCGCTTTTATCTGCAAATCGCTATTTGGCACGGCAAAAATTCCTCCGTTTATAACGGAATTTCCGCCAAGTCGCCCCATTTTTTCAAGCAATACCACTTTGTTGCCCTTTTTTGCAGAGGTGATACCAGCCGCAAGAGCGGCAAATCCCGAGCCTATGATAACAACGTCAAATTCCTCATCCCATTTGACATCTTTAGCGTTCACGGCAGCGCTCGCATTTACGCCGCCTA
>JAUNLC010000072.1 GCA_030532465.1 Campylobacter sp.
TCGCTATACATACCTAGCTCCTTTTTGAGATTTTTAAAATTATAACACAGATAAATTTAAAAACGAACCTCTAGCTACTTATAAATAAATTTGTTATATAATTACAAAATTTAATACAAAAATTTAAGGAAGAAGATGAAAAAGCTTATATTTTTTTTAACCGTTATCTCTTTGTTTACGGGCTGTGCTTTGCAAAATTTAAATAAAAACGAATGTGAAGAAGCGGGAAAAGAGCCTGCATGTAGCGCTTTAAAAGAAGTTTCGGGAGAATTTGAAGCAAATATTTTATGCACGGACTGTAAAAGCGCGATTAGCAAGCTAAATTTAAATAAAGACAAAACCTTTACTTTAGAAACGATAGTTCATAAAAAGAGTGCTCAAAGAGTTTTTGAAAAGGGAACTTATAGTGTAAAAGGCACGGAGCTAACCCTTGTAAATCAATACAACGAGAAGAGTGTCTATAAATTTGACGGGATAAATTTAACAAAACTTGAATCAAAAGATAGCTTTATAAAAGAGTCTTTTGCCAAAAATTTGGTTTATAGACCCGCAAAATAGTTTATAGCTCGGTAAATATAATACTCATGTTATCAAAATTGGCGGTTTTTGTTTAATTAACATTATCGATAAAAAATTGTATAATCGTTAAAAATCGAAAATTTAAAAGGGGTTGTTGTGAGAAATTTTATATCTGTTTTATTATCATTTTTTATAGCTTCCGTTTTTATAGGATGTACTCCAAAACAAGTAATTACGCCCGAAGTAAACGCAACCAAAGATATGAATCAAACCAAAACGGTTCAAGTAAAACCAAAACCTAAGCCAAAGCCAAAACCCAAAGCAAAACCTAAGCCAAAGCCGATAGAGGAGCCTGGTCCGCAGATAAAAGAGGGTGTGGAAAAAAGCGATTATTACAATAAAATTTTTACAAAAAAAGATATAGCATACACCTCTCAAAGTATTATTTTTACCCCTCTTAAAGGCAAAACAAGGGTCGTGATATACTCAAACAGTCTAACGGATGAAGGTTCGCAAAAATGCAGATTTGATGAGGTTGTAAAATTTGAAAAAGGGAAATTTTATTACGAAGAAAACGGCTTTAAAGTAACCTTTGCCCTTACTTTGCAAAACGGAAATTTAAATGTTTCAAGCAACAACAAAAGGCTAAATTTCTGCAAAAACGGCTCGTTTTACGGCAACTACAAGACAAATTTAAATTTTCAAAATCTCATAACAAAATACTCATTTACCAAATTTAGCAAAGATGCCAAACTTAGCGAATTTTTAAAAGAATTTCCACAAGAACAGATACAAAAAGGAGTCGGATATCCCGATAAAGACGGAGAGAGTACCAACGAATACTACATACTTGACTCAAAGCTAGAGCCGCTATTTTATATAATCGCGGATAAAAACGATAATATAATAGAACTTCACGTTCTCTCGCCGATTTACAAAACGCCGCAAGGACTATCCACCGCCTCAACTTCAAAGGATATTTTAAACACCATAGAGGTATCAAGGATAACTTCAAAAGAGGATAAAATTCTCATGTATATAGAAGGTCTTGGGGCGAAGTTTGAATTTGACGGTTCAAATTTAATCGGCAAAAAGCAGCATACCATTGACACTCTAAGCATCGACAGCCCGGTATCAAAGATAATTTTGATCTGGGACAATTAAACTTAAATGGCTAAATTTATCTCTCTTTTAAGAAGAGAGCGCGTCTTCGCACGGCTCTCTTTAATCCAACTAATTTGCTATTTTGGCGTTTGGTTTTCGCATACGGGAGTTTTTACTCTGCTTATCAGCCTAAACGCTCCGATTTGGGCTATCACTCTAGCGGCCGCCATGGCATTTTTGCCCGGAGTGATCCTAGCTCCTTTTAGCGGCGTTATCGTAGATAAATTTAACCCAAAACCGATGCTTGTAATGCTTACTATAATAGAAGCCGTGACGGTATTTATACTCATCTTTATAAACTCGCTTGAAATGCTATGGCTACTGTTCATAATCATCTTTTTACGCTCGGCTGCCGGAGGAACATATTTCCAAGTTGAGATGAGCATGTTTCCTAAAATTTTAAGCAAGGACGACTTAAAGTTAGCTAATGAAATTCACGCCCTCATCTTTTCTATCTCCTATACTTCAGGCATGGGACTTGCGGGAATTTATATACATTTTTTCGGTATCAAAAGCGCTTTTTTACTTGACTGCGCGCTTTATATCACGGCTTTATTTATACTTTTAAGACTTGATATAGCAAATATGGCAAAAAGCAGAGGCGAAAAGGCTTTAAAAATGCTAAAAGAGGGTCTTAGCTATATGAAGCGAAATCCTTTGGTTATGCACCTTATCATACTTCACGGCATAGTAGGCGTAACCTCTTATGACGCTCTTGTCGCGCTTTTAGCCGACTATAAATACAAAGAGATACTCTCCGCCTCGCTTGTTATAGGATTTATAAATGCGGCTAGATCCGTTTCGCTACTGATAGGTCCTATTTTGCTTAGCAAATTTATCAACACAAAAACCTTGGTTTATGTCTATATAGGTCACGGAGTGGGGGTTTGTATCTGGGCGCTGCTTCAGTTTAACTTCTATCTTGGATTTTTAGGAACGATGGCGGCAGGGTTTTTTACCTCCAGCCTTTGGAGTTATACCTTTACTCTGCTTCAACAAAAGTGCGACGACAAATACTACGGACGCATCATCGCTTACAACGACATGATATATCTTGGCATAGGAGCGCTTACATCAGCCGCCATAGGAGGTCTGTTTAGGCTTGGACTTAACCTCTGGGCGGTTACCTTTATCATGGGATGTATGTTTTTTATAGGCGCCATATACTGGAGC
>JAUNLC010000028.1:0-6737 GCA_030532465.1 Campylobacter sp.
TTCAAATAAAAACTAAGGAGTAAAAGTGTCAAATTTCAACAAAGAGAAGTTTATAAAGGATAAGTTAAAAGAGTATGGCTTCTAAAATTTTAACCTCATAAACTTCAATATCTCACAAAATTTACTAATCAAATTTATAGGCAATATAAAGAATTTTACTCGCCGAATTTAAAAAACGTATCCGAATGGATATTTTCAAATGCCGATTTTAACGAAACGAAAAATTTTGGATTTTCACTTTCTAAATTTGCTAACATTGCTTTGGTTTCAGCTCTTGCGCGAGGCAATTTGCCGCCGTATTGCTTAGCAGGACAGCTCTCCTCTTCGTTCATTAAGGGAAGCTCATTTTTGATAGCACAATCACGAATTTGACGCTCACGCACAAGTATAAGAGGCCTAATGATATCAAGCCCGTTTTCGGCCTTATATCTTGGAGCCAAAGTCCTAAGCGCGCCATTATAAGTAAAATTCATGAAGAAACTCTCAGCCGCATCATCAAGATGATGAGCTATGGCGATCTTATTAAAGCCGTTTTCAAGAGCATAAGTGTAGAGATAGCCCCTGCGCATACGACTGCAAAAGCTGCAAAATGTCGTATTTTCACGAATTTTCTCTCTACCGAATTCAAAAATTTGCGTGTCGATAACTTTATAAGGAATTTCGTGCAACTTAAAATGCTCTTTTATAGGCTCAAGATTTTCGCCTATGCCGTAAGTAACCGTAACGGCTTCAAACTGCCAATTCAGCGGACTTACCGAGCAAAAATGCTTAAGCAAATGAGCAAGCGTCATACTATCTTTGCCACCGCTTAGGGCGAGTAAAATTTTATCGCCCTCTTCAAACATTTTGTATTTCGCGTTCGTCTGACCGACTATGCGAAGGAGCTTTTTGCTAAGCTCTATCATAACTCCTCAACCATAGAGAGGACAAAATCCGCGCTTATATTGGCTGAGCTTTGCAAAAACTCATCAAAGTCAAATTCAGCGCCACCGCCCGCCTCATCGCTGATCGCACGCAGGATAAAAAACGGCACGCCAAGGCTTTCGCAAACTAAAGCCACGCTAGCGCCTTCCATCTCGGTCGCATCGGCTTTGAAAGTGGTTTTGATCCACTCTTTACGCTCGCCGTTGCAAACGAACTGATCGCCTGTGGCTATGACGCCTTCTAGTAAATTTATGCCTTTTGTTTTGGCGATCTTAGCCGCAAGAGCGTTTAAATTTACATCACTTTTCATAAAGATACTAGTGCCAGGTACATAGCCGTAAGGGTGTCCAAATGCCGTTATATCAAGGTCGTGCTGCACAAGCGAGCTAGCATAGAGCATGTCGCCTATCTTTAAATTTTCATTTAGCGCGCCCGCAACTCCCGTAAAAAGAAGCTTAGTCGCGCCAAATTTTTCAATCATAACAGTAGCCGTCAAAGCCGCATTTACTTTGCCGATCTTTGAATAGGCGATAACCAGCTCTTTGCCTTTGAAATTCGCCAGATAAAACGTGTTATTTGCGTGCTTAACCTCTTTATAATCGCCAAGCGTTTTTAAAAGAGGAGCGACTTCCTCCTCCATAGCCCCTAAAATCGCTATCATCTACTCTCCAAAATATTCATAATCTCATCCAAGCTTTTCATATCCATAACCGAATACGTCGGCTTATCGGTTATCTTTTTGTTTATGCCTTTTAAAACGCTTGAGCCAAATTCGATGAAAATTTCAACCTCATCTTTGAAATTTTCGATACTTTGCTTATAAAGAACCGGCTTAACCAGCTGATCTTTTAATAGACTTAAGGCCTCATCCTTGCTGGAGTAAGCCTTTGCGGTAACGTTTGAGATAACATCCGTGAAATTTGGCTTTAAGGCGCTTTGCAAGTGAGTCACTAACCCTTCGCTAGCGCTTTTTAAGATCGGACAGTGGCTAACTACCGACATATTAAGCGGCATAACCCGCTTTGCGCCAGCTTCCTTAAATGCGTTTTCAAATTTAGCCAAATCCTCTTTAATACCTGCTACAACGATCTGTCCGTCGCAGTTGTAGTTGGCTGCATAAATTTGCAAGCCTTCTTTTTGACCGCCTGTACAAATTTCTTCCACAACCGAGTCTTTTAAGCCCAAAATAACGCTCATAGATACGTCTTTGCCGGCACAGGCTTCTTGCATAAGCTTACCGCGAATATTTACAAGTCTAATTGCATCTACATAATCAAAAGCGCCGTTTACCGCTAGTGCGCTAAATTCGCCAAGCGAGTGGCCGAGGCTAAATTTCGGTTTTAAATTTGAGCGTTTTACAAAGGCTAAATAGCATATAAGAGAGTTTAAAACTATGGCAGGTTGAGTAAACTCGCTCCTGCCTAAAAGTTCATTTTCACAAAAAAGCAAATTTGCAAAGTCGATCTTAAGCGTATCGCTTGCGTTCTCTAAAAGCTCTTTCGCATCGATAAAATTTTCATAAATTTCTCTGCCCATTCCGACGGCTTGAGAGCCTTGTCCCGGAAATATAAAAGCTACTTGCACAAGCGGTTCTTAATGGTGTTTTCCGCAGCAACCGCCGCCGTCTTCGTCATGATGAGCTCCGCCGCAACATCCGCCTTCGCCGTGGTCATGGTGATGATGTCCGCCCCCGCCGCAGCAACCGCCGCCGCTCTTTTCGCCTCCGCTTGCACATCCGCAAGCATGAGCTTGGGCAACCATTCCTGTTTTGATCTCATCTTCGCTGGCATCTCTTACTTCCGTTATCTCAACATTAAATTCAAGATCCTTGCCTGCATATGGGTGGTTAAAATCAACAGTAACATCATCTTCGCCGATCTTAGCTACGATCACACGCACGCTTGCACCGTCCTCACCTTGACCGAAAAGCTCCATTCCCTCTTTTAACTCAATGCCTGCAAACTGCTCTTTTGGCAGTGTTTGAAGCGCTTTTTCGTCATAAACTCCACAAGCATCAACAGCCTTAATAACGATATTTTTTCTATCGCCTGCCTTTAGAGCACTAACCTCTTCTTCTAGTTTTGGTATGATATGTCCGCGTCCCGTCAAAAAAGAAATTTGACTTCCTGTTTGCATGTTTGATTCTAAAATTTCGCCCGTATTTGCATCTTTTAGTTCATAAAACATAGATATAACTTGATCTTTCACATTTTCTCCTAAGAATAAAATAAGTGAGATTATACCTGAATTTTATTAATCTAAATTGACTTATCTTTCAGGAGATGCTTTAGCCTCTTTGCTATCAGGATATCCAAGTTTAAGCGCCTTGTAGAAGCGATTTGCGCTTGCGGTATCGCCGATTTTATCAAAGCTAATGGCTGTATGATAAAGCAACTTTGGAGTATAGTCTGCCTTATCGTAAAGCGAGATGCTTTGCTGATAGTATTTTATGGCGTTATTATACGCTTTTTGTTGATACGAAATTTCGCCGAGATAGAAATTTGCGGCAGCAGGCTTGTGATTTTTTGTTATGAGAAATTCATACCTCTCTTTCGCCTCTTCAAGCTTGCCGGTATCAAACATCTTTTTCGCATCGGTTGCGATATCTTGAACTTTTTGTTTGGTGAAGTCGGATTTATTTGTATTTGAGCTATCTTTGACGTCGTTTAACGACTCTTTGTCGGAAGTTTTTGCACTAGTTTTACCAAATTCGGACTTTGAAACGTAGTTTGAATTTATCTTGTCTATAAGAGCGCTTAGATCTTTTAACGCTTTTGTAATTTTTTTATTGTTAGCTTCTTGAATCGCACGACTCTCTTCAACGTATTGCCTAAGAGATTCTAGGCTAACTCCTTCAGAGCCCTCTTCGCCCACTACCTTGCTTTGCAACTCATCCAAACGTTTCTCAACTCTAGTTATACGGGAATTCATACCGTCCATGATGCTTTGAATTCCTTCTATTCGCTCTTTTGCTCCGCTTAGAGTTGATTCCACATCGGTCATATTTCTACTTAAATTTTCAACTTTTTGTTTATTTTTAAGTAGAGCTTTTTCTCCGTCGGTTAAGCCGTAAGGGTTTGCACTGTCTAAATTTCCGGCATCAAATACCGAAACTTCGGCAGAATAAGTAAGGGTGGCTCCGATAAAAAGAGCCACTAAATTTTTAAAATTTATCATAATCAATTATGGAAGAACTTTAAATTCCGCACGTCTATTTTGTGCGTCGCAAGCTTTTGTCTTATCAGAGCACACAGGGTTGCTTTCGCCGTAGCTTACAACCATGATTCTATCGGCTGAAACTCCTTGTTTTACAAGAGCGTCTTTAGTAGCTTTAGCTCTTTTTAAACCAAGAGCGTAGTTGTATTCATCCGTTCCCCACTCGTCGCAGTTGCCTTCTACTTTGATAGTTAAGCTTTGAGCTTCCGATTGGTTAAAAAGGCTTGCATTTGTGCTCACGACAGGTTGCATATCGCTTTTTATATTAAATTTATCAAAATCGAAATACACGGTCTTAACTTGGCCCTCTATCGCAGATAGTAGCTGCTGCAATTTATCGCTTGAACTCATCATAGTATCGGTAGATGAACCCATCATGCCCATATTTTGGTTTGAGTCAGCGCTCATATCTACTTCAGGGTTTTTAGAGCTACAACCGCTCATTAATAGTGCTGCAGCAACAGCAGAAGCTAAAACTACTTTTTTCATATTAATCCTTTTACAAAAATTTCGATGATTATATCATAAATTTTAAAATAAACTTTAACGAAACTACCAATCTATTGATTGAATTTTTCCTATTTTTAACGGAAATTGAAAACTTTTATTTTCATTTACGCGAATTATACCTAGCGAACTTTGGCCGCCAAGCTCCTTGATAAACACTACGCTTTGTCCGTCGCTTGAAAATCTCGGATACAAATTCTTTCCGCTTGCGGTAAGCTGTCTGATATATTCGGTCTTAGTCGAGATAAGATAGATATTAAAATCCCTACTTCCAAATTCGCTTTTGGCATCCTCTCTGCTTGAGTAAACTACATAGTTTTGATATGCGCTTACGGAGTTGTTGTTTTTACCGTGATATACCATCTGCTCAACCGCTCCGCCGTTTACATTTTGAGAAAAGATATTTGGATAGCCTAATCTATCGGATACAAACACCACACGACTATCGTGATCGACAAAATTTCCGTTTACATCAATGCCGCTGTAGTTTGTTATCTGCTTAAGTTTCTTTGAATTTAGATCGTATAAGTAGATGTCGGGCTGATCTTGCGGAGCCATAGTTAAAAGCAACTTATCTCCGCCTTCGCTCACATCGGAAGCTATAAGCATACCGCCCGAGCTTTCTAAAATTTTAGTTTTTTTACCAGTTGCCAGCTCAAATTTGTAAAGCACTAATTTCGCGCCGCTATAATCGGAGTAATAAAATGCTTTTTGATCGGCTCCCGCCCACTTAGGAAAGATATTTAACCCGCCACGCACAAGCACTTTTTGATATGTCAGCGTATAATCGGCTACTACTATCTCGCTTTGCTTTGAGCCCGTTCCTTTGGCAAATACGATAAATTTCTCCATCCAATTAACCGGAGGCATCTTAAGTTCGTTTACAAGCTCGACTATAGCCTTATGCGCTAAAAACGGAAATTTAGCCCCGTCTTCCATAGTATAAGCGCGCTCGTATTGAGTCGTGGCAGTTTTAGCGTTGATAAGCTTTACTCTTAACTTAAGCGGAGTTGAAGGCGAACCTTCAAGAGCATACCTAAATATAAGCTGGGCTCCCTTTTGGCTCATCACGTTTGTGTTTGAATCACCCTCATAACTACTTTGGATATACTCATCAACCACTTCAAAATCAGAGCTAACTTTCAAATCTCCAAGCATGATCTTGTGAAATCTGCTCTTAAAAGTTTGATCCGAAACCATAGTCGTTGCATCCTGCAAGACGATTTTAGGAAGCGAAAGCCCCTTGTTTACGATAGCTATCGTTGCATCTACGGCAAATAAGCCGATAGCTAGGCTTAGTAATAATACAATCTTTTTCATCTATCCTCCGTTGTTTTAATTTTCCAGCTTGTCTTCTAGTTTTACAGGAATTGTAAATGGTTTTCCATCGATTGACGGTGGAAATATTTCAAATGTCATCTTTTGTAAAAATTCTCTTACTTTATCGTTAAATTCACTATTGTATGATAATTGCTTTATATTGTAACTAAAATTTCCGGTAGGACTTATAGTAATCTCAACCACCGCATTATCATTTGAGTCCGCTTTATAAGCCGTCCATTTTGTCTCTAAAATTCTAGTTATCTCTCCTATGTAAGGATTAAATTCACCCGTTCTTTGAGATTTTGGAGTCTTAGCCACTTTATCAAGCTGCAAGGAATTTATCACGTCGCTTGCGGCTTTTGACTCTTTTTGCACCTCTTTTTTTTCAGGCTTTATTCTGCTTTGAACTTTAGGTTCGGGCTTTTTAGCCACTTTATCTTCTTTTAGCTTTGAAGTATCTATATCCTTGAAGAGATCTTTTAAATTCGGCTCTTCTTTTTCAGCCGGTTTTGGCTTAGGAGCCGGTTCAGGAACCGTTTCAGGCTCTACAGGCTTATTTGTAGTATCGGGCTTTGGCTTCTCTTTTGGCTCTTCAATCTTTTTCTCGGGTTCTTCACTCTTTATAATCTCTTCTTTTTTTTCAGGCGCTTTTATAACGATATCAGGTTCACGCTCAACGATAGTTACGTCCATAAAAGCGTCTTTTGTGTCAGTATATCTCTTTGCTTCTTCGTTAAAATAAGTAAGCTTGACAAAAATTCCCGCTA
>JAUNLC010000028.1:6837-21507 GCA_030532465.1 Campylobacter sp.
GTATATCTCTTTGCTTCTTCGTTAAAATAAGTAAGCTTGACAAAAATTCCCGCTATCATACAAACATAAAGTATAAATGAGAGTATGAAGTAGTTAAAGGTATTAAAATCCGGTTTTAAAATTTTATCCATTCGTTTGGAGTGCCACCTTTGTAAATCCGGCGTTTTTGACGCTTTTTAAAACAAACATAACATCATCGTAAATCAAATTTTTATCCGCTTTTATATAAACGGGTGAATTTTTATCGTATTTTGCACCAAGCAAAACGATATTATCGGGTAGCTCTTGAAGACTCATGGTGCTTTGATCTATCCTTACTTTCCTTTGAGCATCTACGATGACGGTTAAATCCTTTTGCATCGCCGTAGAGGTCTTAGTCTTTGAACCATCAGGAAGCACTATCTGTTCTTCATAGATAATCGCAGGAGTAGTTACCATAAGGATAGCTAAAAGCACAAGCATTATATCAACTAGCGGTGTGATATTTAGCTCAGGCGTCTCTTCAAAATTTATCATTAAAACTCTTCTTTATTGGCTACAAGTATATCGGCTGAACGCTTGATAGTACTCATAAGCTCGTAAGCTTTTCTTTTAATTAATAAATTAAACGTATACGCAGGTATCGCCACGAAAATTCCCGCTCCAGTTGCGACCAATGCCTCACTGATAGCAGGAGCGATCACCCCAAGAGAGGAGTTTCCGCCTTGTCCAAGCTGCGAAAACGTCTCAAGGATAGAAACAACGGTTCCAAAAAGTCCTATAAACGGCGAAGTAGAAGCGATGATAGCAAGCCAAGTAACGCCGCTTGTAGCGTTTTTCTCGGCTATGCTTATACAAATACCGAGTTTTTCTTTACTTATCCTGCCGGAGGCGCATTTTTTAAGCGCCGAATCGTTGCCTATACTCTTAGCGCCCATAAATAATGATTCAAGTGCGGCGTTTTCTCTTCTTTGCCATAGGCCAAGCCCTACCATACGAGAAAACAGTATGGTAAAGCTCATGATCAGATACAAAGAGAGCCAACTAAGAACGAAAATAGTTATAAAACTACTTCGCGATAAGTAGTTTAAAAATATATCAAGGCCTGCCACTATTTAACTCTCGCTCTAGCCATGCTGTCTAGTTTAGATACGGTTGATGCAAACGCATTCGTATCGCTACTCATGCTTTGGATGAGCTCTTTGGCTTTTTCTAAAGAGCTTGCTATCTCTCCTTCGGAATTTCCAGAGACATATACGGCTCCATCGGCAAGGACGACAGCCTTACCCTCGTCGATTTTAACATAGCCCCAGTTTATGGCCACTACGTCGTGGTTTTTATCTTCATCTTCAATGTCGATAAGACCCGCTTTTAACAAAGATATCAAAGAGGCGTGTCCCGGAAGGACGCCAAATTCACCCTCCGTGCCGGGAAGCACTACGCTTTTAACATCATTTGAAAAAACCAGACCTTCAGGCGTTACAATCTCTAAATGCAATTTATTCATCAAGATTCCTTTAAATTTTAGCCTTTAAGTTTTTCGGCTTTTTGCATTACCTCGTCGATATTACCTACCATATAAAACGCCGCTTCGGGAAGATCGTCATATTTGCCGTCCAAAATTCCCTTAAATCCGGCAATGCTCTCTTCTAAACTTACATATTTTCCCGGACTTCCCGTAAAGACTTCCGCAACGAAGAACGGTTGAGATAAGAATCTCTCGATCTTTCTTGCTCTATCAACGGTAACCTTATCCTCTTCGCTAAGCTCGTCCATACCAAGGATTGCGATGATGTCTTGGAGGTCTTTATATTTTTGTAAAACAGCTTGAACGCCGCGCGCAACTCTATAGTGATCTTGTCCTAAAATTTGCGGATCAAGCATTCTTGAAGTTGAGTCAAGCGGATCAACCGCAGGATAAATTCCCTTTTCCGCAATTGCACGGTTAAGAACCGTTGTAGCATCAAGGTGGGCAAAAACCGTTGCAGGAGCAGGGTCAGTAAGGTCGTCGGCCGGAACGTAAACGGCTTGAACGGATGTAATTGAGCCCTTTTTAGTTGATGTAATTCTCTCTTGGAATTTACCCATCTCGCTTGCAAGCGTAGGCTGATAACCAACCGCTGAAGGGATACGTCCAAGAAGCGCCGACATCTCCGCACCCGATTGAGAAAATCTAAAGATATTGTCGATAAACATAAGAACGTCAAGTCCCATCTCATCACGGAAATACTCGGCCATCGTTAGACCTGTTAGCGCGATTCTGTTTCTTGCTCCTGGTGGTTCGTTCATCTGGCCGTAGCATAATGCAACTTTATCCAAAACGTTGGACTCTTTCATCTCGTGATAAAGGTCGTTTCCTTCACGAGTTCTCTCACCAACGCCTGCAAATACGGAGTAACCGCTGTGCTTAAACGCAACGTTGTGGATAAGCTCCATAATAATAACCGTCTTACCGACACCGGCACCACCGAATAGTCCAACTTTACCGCCCTTTGCATAAGGAGCAAGAAGATCAACTACCTTGATACCCGTTTCAAAAATTTCACTCTTTGTACTTTGCTCTTCAAAAGGAGGAGGATCACGGTGAATAGACCATTTTTTATCAAAATTTATGCCTTCACCCTCATCGATAAGATCACCGATAACGTTAAAAATTCTTCCCAAAACTTTCTCGCCGACCGGAACTGTTATAGGCGATCCAAGCGCAACAGCCTCAAGACCTCTGGTAAGACCCTCGCTCATATCCATGGCGATGGTTCTTACGCGGTTATCTCCAAGGTGAGCCGCAACCTCAAGAACTAGCTTGTTTTGCTTGCCTTCCACTTCATAATTTACTTCGATAGCTTCGTTTATCTTTGGCAAATAGTCATTGAAATCGACATCGACCACAGGGCCCATTATCTGACTAATAACACCTTTCATTCATTCTCCTTTTTATTATTTCATTGATTCAACGCCACTGATGATCTCAATAAGCTCAGTGGTAATAGACTCTTGTCTAGCTTTGTTATAAGCTAAATTCAGCTGTCTGACGCGCTCTTTTGCGTTATTTGTCGCATTATCCATAGCTTGCATTCTGGCGCTATGCTCGGCTGCAAGGCTATCGACAAGCGCATAATACATGCTGTATTCAAAGTATTTTTCAAGCAACTCATCTAAAATTTTATTGTCGTTTTCGGGCTCAAATTCCATCAAAGAATTTGTCTCAACTTCAACCATCGCAGGCGGTTCTACAGGAACAATGTCATTTATACGAATTTCTTGAGAAATCATATTTTTATAGCCGTTATGAACAAGGATTACCTTATCCGTAACGCCGTTTATAAAGTCGTTTACGGCATCTTTTATAACGCTTTGAGCCTTTTCATAGGTTGGCGACGAGCTAAATCCTACATAAGTTTGAAGCAGATCGATACCTTGGAAGTTAAAAAACTCGATACCCTTTTTACCTACGGCTCTAAGTCTAATCTTTATCTTTTTGGCCTTAAATTCGTTTATCATCTTTCTAACGGTTTTAATCGTCTGGATGTTAAAGCCACCGCAAAGCCCTTTATCAGCGGTAACAAATATAATATCAACCTTGTTTATATTCTCTTTTACGTCAAAGAATTTACTCTCTGCGTTTACCGAGCGATACTGGTTGATTTTATAAGCTATCTCTGATAAAACTTCATTGATCTTAAGCGCATATACTCTTGACTGACGCGCCGCCTCTTCCGCCTTTCTGAGTTTGGCAGTAGAAACAAGCTTCATCGCACGCGTCGTCTTTTGAGTGTTTTGAACGCTCTTGATCTTTCGTTTTATATCTTTTAAATTTGACATATTTTAGCCTTAGTTAGCAGCAAATGTCGCTTTAAAATCTTTTAGTGCCTTATGCAATAACTCTTCTATCTCTTTATCAAGCACTTTTTTGGTTCTAATTTGTTCAAAAATTTCAGGATATTTCGCCTCTATATACGGATAAAGCTCAGACTCAAATTTTGTAACGTTTAGGGTCGCTACGTCATCAAGATAGCCTTTTGATCCTGCAAATATAAGCACAACTTGATTTTCGACAGGAAGCGGGCTATAAGGAGGTTGTTTTAGAACTTCAACCATTCTTTGTCCGCGCTCAAGCTGTTTTCTTGAACTCTCGTCAAGATCGCTCGCAAACTGAGCGAAGGCTTGAAGTTCGCGGTATTGTGCAAGGTCAAGTCTTAGGTTGCCTGAAACTTGTTTAATAGCCTTAATCTGAGCGGCGCCGCCGACACGAGAAACAGATAAACCAACGTTAATCGCAGGGCGAATACCCGAGTTAAAAAGATCCGACTCAAGGAAAATTTGACCGTCCGTAATAGAAATAACGTTTGTTGGAATATACGCAGAAACGTCACCGGCTTGAGTCTCGATGATAGGAAGAGCCGTAAGCGATCCGCCGCCTAGTTTATCATTTAGCTTACTTGCGCGTTCCAGCAAACGTGAGTGTAGATAGAAAACGTCGCCAGGATAAGCTTCACGACCCGGAGGTCTGCGAAGGATCAAAGACATCTCACGGTATGCCACGGCGTGTTTTGAAAGATCATCATAAATTATCAAAGCATGGCGCGAATTATCTCTAAAATATTCACCCATAGTTACGCCGGCATACGGAGCAAGATATTGAAGTGCGGCAGCGTCGGATGCACCCGCATTTACAACTATGGTATAGTCCATAGCGCCGTACTCTTCAAGCTTTTTAACGACTTGGGCAACGGTTGATTGTTTTTGTCCGATAGCGACATAGATACAAACCACATCTTGACCTCTTTGGTTGATGATAGTATCTATAGCGACGGTTGTTTTACCTGTTTGGCGGTCGCCTATGATAAGCTCGCGTTGTCCGCGACCGATCGGCACAAGCGCGTCTATAGCCTTGATACCTGTTTGAAGCGGCTCGTGAACCGATTTTCTAGCCATGATGCCTTTTGCTTTTTCTTCAACGAATCTTGTCTCGGTAGCATCGATCGGACCTTTTGCATCGATTGGCTCGCCAAGAGAGTTTACGACACGACCGATAAGAGCGTCGCCTACAGGCACACGAAGAAGCTTAGCAAGGCGTTTTACAGAGCTTCCCTCTTTAATGTTGTCGGTTTTACCAAGGATAACTATACCTACACTGCTCTCTTCAAGGTTAAGAGCCATGCCTTTTTCACCGCTCTCAAACTCAACCATCTCACCAGCCATAACATTTTTTAGTCCGTAAACGTTGGCAACACCGTCGGCTACAGAGATAACCTTGCCGGTCTCTTCGACATCAACGTTTAGATCGAAATTTTCGATTCTTTCCTTGATGATAGCGCTAATTTCATCCGCTTTTATTTTTGCACTCACGCTTTTTCTCCTTTTAAATTGCTTTTAATATATATTCAGTCATTTGGGCTTTGAGCCTGTCGATAGAAAAACTCGCTTCCACGCCCAAATCGTCCAACTCGATTTTTATACCGTTATAATCGCTTTTTACGGCCTCAAGCATAATTTTTGCGTCAAATCTTTTTGAAAAGCCTTTTTCAAGCTCTTCAACTTGAGCCGCACTGATGTCAAAATTTCCATAAATTTTACCGCGATATACGTTATCCATACGGGATTTTTGAGCTATAAGCTCGGCTACGATCGCAGGCAAAAGATCAAGGCGCTTATTTTCTCCAAGCAGCTTGATAAAATTTATAAGCTTTACATCTTGATCATTGATTAAAGATAGGATAAATTCGACCTTTTGGCTATTTTTAACACTTGGCGAGATTATAATATTCCTAAATTTATGAATTTTAAACGCATTTAAAATAATTTCGAGATTGCTTATAAATTTCTCCAGTTGGCTTTTATCAAGCTCAGACATCAAAGCCTTAACATATTTTTTAGCTATCAACTCTTTCATTAGCCAACCCTCTTAAGAACTATGTTTACAAGCTCGTTTTGATCTATCTTAAGGCTATCGCTCTCAAAAATTTCATTTAAGACTTCGCTTACGACAACTTTTGTCATACGTCTTCTCTCAAACTCTTTTTGCTCTTCAAATGTTTTTTCCAAGCTTAAAAGCTCTTGTTTGGTCTCGTTTTTGATCTTTTCAGATAGTATCATCGCCTCTTTTTTAGAAGTTTCAACAAGGCTTACTGCGTTATTTTTAGCCTCTTCAACTCTTCTTAAGGCATCATCTTTTTTAATCTGAGACTCCTTAAGCCTCTTTTGAATACCGTCAAGCCTACTTGCGATGCGCTCTATTCTGGCATTGTAAGCATTTTTGATAGGCGTGGCGATAAAGTAGTATAAAATTCCAAAAAAGAGGAAGAAGTTGATAGTTCTTGCGACTATATCATAACCATTTCCGCTAGGTTCGCTTGCCGCAAGTAAAAACGGGACAAATAAAATAAGATAAGATTTTCTCATACCCACCCCTTAAATTCTTGCAAGTTTAGTTTTAAGAACATTTTTAAGATCAGGAAGCTTTGCAACCAGATCCGACTTAAACTCAACTTTTTGAGCTTGTAAATTTTGCATGAAGGCCTCATAATCAGCCTCTAAAACGGCTCGCTTTTGAGCGATGATCTTAGCGGCGCTCTCTTTAGCCGCACTCATAGCATCTTGTTTTATCTTACCAGCTTCACTTCTAGCTGCCAAGATAATCTGCTCAATCTCAGCCTCATGGATGCTAAGATCGCTCGTGTTTTTGCTAGCACTCTCCTCGTCACTCCTTATAGCCTCGTTTCTTGCGTCTATGAATTTAAGAAGAGGTTTATAAAGAATGGAGTTTAATATTACGATAAGTCCTAGAAAAACAACCGCCGTTAGTATGACTAATGGCAATTCGATTTCTAACATTAAATCTCCTTATGATAGTTATGATTTTCATACTAAAAACAAAAAATCGCTCTTATTTTACAATACATTAGGAAAAAATAAGCTAAATTTCAAAGCCAAATTTAGCTTATTTTGCCGATAAAATTTTCAATATCCGATATTTCTTTAAATTCAAGTATTAAATTTTTATTTTTGATTTTTGATTTTATGTGGAATTTTTCAAGTAAATTTTTGAGATCATCAAGCCTCTTTATATAGCTTTCATCTATCTTAAGGCTATTGTTTGAAGAAGTTTTGCTCTTATCTTTTAAATTTTTTACCAAATTTTCAGTCTCTCGCACACTAAGTCTTTGCCCGATTATGGTATCAACAGCCATTTTTTCGTCGTTTGGCTCAAGACCCACGATCACTTTGGCATGACCTTGAGTTATCTTGCCATCTTTTATAAATTCTTGAGTCTGCTTGCTTAAAGATAAAAGGCGCATAGTGTTTGTTATCTGAGTTCTACTTTTATGAATTATGCCCGCAAGCCCTTCTTGCGTGATTTTATACTCATCGATTAGCTCTTTATACGAATTTGCAAGCTCGATAGGATTAAGATCTTCTCTTTGGATGTTTTCTATAAGCGCAAGCTCTCTTAAATTTTTGCTCTCGATATCTGCCACTATGGCTTTGATCTTACCTTCACCGAGCATCTTTGTAGCGCGAAATCTTCGCTCACCCGCTATCAGCATATATCCGTCATCTTTTTGGATGACTATGATAGGCTGAATTAAGCCGTGACGCTTAATGGACTCACTTAGCTCTCGCAACGCGGATTCATCGAAATGCTTACGCGGCTGATACGGGTTTTCGGTGATTAAATTTACATCAATTTCAGTTATTATATCGCGGTTGCCGCCGCTTAGCTCAGCTTTATAGGCTAACTCTACATCCTCTAAGATAGCGCCAAGACCACGACCCAAACTACTCTTTTTAGCCATCTCTTATCCTAAAATCGAGTAGGCTAAATTTTGATAGGCTTGAGAGCCGGGAGACTTGATATCATATAGTATAACGGGCTTTCCAAAGCTTGGAGACTCGGCTAATTTCACGTTTCTTGGAACTATTACGAAGTCGCTTTCGCTATCTTTGCTTTTAAAGAGTTTATTTTCAAAATGCTGCTTTAAATTCGCGACAGTCTCTTTTGAAAGGTTATTTTGAGAGCTATACATCGTCGGCAAAAAGCCTTTAATAGTAAGTTTCGGATTTATGGTTTTTTTGATGATTTTTACGGTATTTAAAATTTGAGCTAGTCCCTCAAGCGCATAAAATTCACACTGAATAGGTATGATCACGCTATCGCTAGCGCTTAGTGCATTTACCGTTATACTTCCAAGGGCGGGAGGACTATCTATGATGATAAAATCATACTCATGCAAAACTTCTGCGATTTTATTTTTAAGGATTAATTTATAATCCTTACTCTGGTTATTAAATTCCTGCTCTATTCCGACTAGACCGATATTTGACGGAGCTAGAAAAAGTGTAGGAATTTCGGTTTTTAACACGATTTGAGAAAGTTTCTTGCGCCCTGTTAAAACGTGATAGATGTTGTATTCGTAGTCGTTTCTACTAAACCCCATCCCGGTCGTTGCGTTTGCCTGAGGATCGATATCTATGAGTAAAACTCTCTTTTCGGCAACCGCTAAAGATGCCGCTAAATTTACCGCCGTCGTAGTCTTTCCCACGCCGCCTTTTTGATTTGCTATTGTTATTATTTCGCTCATCTTAAAGAATATACCCTTTTTTCATTTACTAAAATAGCTCCATCATCGCAAATTTCCGCACTTTCAAGCGAAATTTCACTACCGCCTATATGCGTGATGAATTTTTTTGATTTCTGAAAGTCTAGCCTAAATTTGCTAAAAATCTGCTTCCATAAAATCTTTTTTTCTAATAATTCCGCAAATCCCCAAACTAGCTCATTTATGCCGATTTGTATATCCAAAATTCCTGCATTTTTTGGAGCCGCGACAAGATTTAATCCGATACCACAAATATAAATTTCACTTATCTTTGAAGTAATCGTTCCGCCTATTTTTTTATCGTCTATATAAAAATCGTTTGGCCATTTAATCCAAATTTTAGAGCCTTTTAAAGCCAAAACTTCACGCATAATCATAGAAAAATATATAGAGATCGAAGCCTCGTGCAAATCATTGGGCAAAAAATTTTTATCTACGCAAAACGAGAGAAAAAGATTGCCTCTAAAGCCTTGCCAGTCGTTATTTCTACTGCCTATACCGCTGCTTTGCTCGCTTGCAACTATCATAAACGGCGGCTTTATAACGCCTTTTCGCACGCTATCGCATAAAAATTCTTGCGTCGAAGGGATAGTATCTATAAATTCAACTATCAAATTTTAGCCTCATTATGAAATTTTATCGCCGATTTTAAGATGTTTTCCGTTTATAAACGCCTTAGCATTTACCGCCTTTTTGCTTGGCTCTTGCAGGGTTTTAATCCTAACCGCGCCATCCTTGCAACTTACCGTAAAACTATCTTTATCTATATCTAAAATTTCACCGACCTTATCATGAGCGCAAATATCTTTTTTGATATCCAAGGAGAGAATTTTAAGCCCGCTTTCAAGGTAAATTCCAGGCCAAGGCGTAAGAGCTCTAAATTTGTTATAAATTTGCTGCGCACTCTCGTTAAAACTAAAAAGTCCATCTGTTTTTTGGATCTTCTTACACTCCGAACTTTGGCTGTTATCCTGCTTGATAGGGGTTAAATTTTTAAAATTAACAAGAGTTTTTACTATCAGCTCGCCCGCCATATCTCCAAGCTCATCAAAAAGCTCGCTAGCCATCTTATCTTCGCAGTTTATGTAAGCAAACTCGAGCATATCGCCCGTATCAAGCCCATCATTCATAAGCATTGAGGTTACGCCCGTAATTTTTTCTCCGGCCAAAATAGCGCTTTGTATAGGGCTAGCTCCTCTAAATTTAGGCAAAATAGAGGCGTGTAAATTTATACAAGGAGAGATATCAAGAATGGCTTTCGGTAAAATTTTTCCATAAGCCGCAACTACTATAAAATCGGGCTTCAAGCCTAAAATTTGAGCCGCTACCGCTTCATCTCGCAGAGTTTTTGGCTGAAATATAGGGGTGTTAGGCAAATTTTCCTCGGCATAGACTTTAACGCTGCTTGGAGTTAAAATTTGCTTCCTGCCGACAGGTTTGTCTGGCTGAGTAAAGACTGCTAAGATGTTAAATTTAGCCTCAACAAGCGCTTTTAAAATTTTAGTCGCATACTCGGGCGTTCCCATAAAAACTATATTTATTTGATTTTGCATATTCTTTTAGCCCGTTTATTTTTCTGATTTTAAAAGCTCAAGTAGGGCAAATTTAAGCTCATTTATATTTTCACCGCTTGCCGAAGATATCGGCATGATAAAAAACGGTTTATTTGCATCAAACTCGTAAATATCTTGCTTATAGCTTAAAAGCTCTTTGCCAAGCCCTAAATTTTCTATAAAAGTTGAAATTTTATCTATCTCTTCGCAAGCATCCATTCTAGTTAGCGCGATAGCGTATTTTCTGCCTGCAAGCTCGCTTGAAAATTTGCTAACCTCGGCCTTTAGCGTATTAAACTGTTCCTCAAGAGTGCGGTAGTTGGCAAGATCAAGCATGTAAAGTAAAATTTTAGTCCGCTCGATGTGCTTTAAAAACTGAATTCCAAGCCCTCGCCCATCGCTTGCCCCCTCGATAATGCCAGGGATGTCAGCCATAACAAAGCCGTTAAACTCATCAACTTCTACAAGCCCTAGCTTTGGAGTAAGTGTCGTAAATTCGTAATTTGCAATCTGAGGCTTAGCGTTTGAAACGGTTGATATAAGCGTTGATTTACCCACATTCGGAAAGCCCACAAGTCCCACATCGGCGATCAGCTTTAGCTCAAGGCGCACATTACAAATTTCTTCGGGAGTGCCCTTTTGAGCGTATTCGGGAGCTTGATTAGTCGAGCTTTTAAAATGCACGTTTCCAAGACCGCCTTTGCCGCCTTTTAAAAACATCTTTCGCTCGCCCTGCTGCGTAAGATCAAGCAAAAGCTCGCCGCTATCCGCATCATATACGGCAGTTCCGGGAGGGACTATAAGCTCTAAATTTTCGCCTTTTTTACCGGTCATTCTGCGACCCATTCCGGGCTCTCCGTTTTGAGCCTTTAGAGCACGTTTGCCTTTATATGCGGCTAAAGTGTGTGTGTTGTTATCGACGATGAAATACACATCTCCGCCGTCTCCGCCGTCAGGTCCACCTAAGATAACATGCTTTTCGCGTCTAAAGCTAACCGCACCCGCTCCGCCGTGACCAGAGCTTAATGTCAAACTTACACTATCTATAAACATAAATTTACCTTTATTTTTAGTAGATTATACCAAAATTTCAAAAAAGACTTGGTTTTAATACAAAATAATAATATAATAATAATCATTATTAAATAAAGGAAAACACAATGAAATCTTTTGAGGATTTAGTCAATGAAAAACACTCTACTGTGAAAGAATGTAAAAATTTTATAGCAGAGATAAGAAATTTTTACAAATCAGACGAAAATATTCCGAGTAACGCAAGTATTTTGTTAGATTTGATTTATCAAAAAATAAAAATTTACGAGAGTATATCCTATAATAATTACGATAAAACAATAAAATCAATAGAAGATATAGACGAGAAAATTTATAAGCAAATTTATATATCAAAAAAAGACAAAAGCTTAGAAAATTTCAACCAAGAAAAATGCATTAAGGAGCGCATTGAAAAATACATATATAAAAAATCAGATAAAATTAAAACTGAAATTTTAAAAGAAATAGCAAATTTTGTATTATCACACAAGTGGTTTTCTACGATGATATTCTTTGCATTTGGCATCTTTGGGATTTTAGTTTATTTTGAAAATCCATTGAATGACACAAGGCACATATCGCAACTGCAGCTTATATTAATATCTGTAACAAATATTGTATTTGCCATCTTATGGAGTGTATTTTTTGTCTTTTTAGCATACTCATATACCGTCCTTGAAAAAAACGGAGATTTTAAAAATCCCAAATTTGGATTTTTGTATCTATCTTGGTTTGTTTTACTTATGGCACTTCTTATCATGTGGATACCAGCTTACATACTAAAAGATAAATTGGATGTCTCATATAATCTACTAATATCATTTGCTGTAACCTATATAGCAATAAGTCTATGCATAAGATTTAGAAAAAATAGTAAAATCATGATTGGATTGTATGTGTTTATTTTGGTTTGTATCGCTTTATTGTCAATTATTATAACTGTCTATTTTAAAACAAATATATTTGGTATTTTTTTACTACTTACATCATTTGTATTCATTTGGCTAATGGCGACAACAAGTATTACGAGCAAAACAGATATAAAATTTAATACATATCTAACTATCACCCTTATACTCCTAGGAGCGATATCAACAGCACCTAACTTTACTATGAGTTTGATTGGATATAAAGAAATTGATTACAAATTTATATCTATCGATAAAAAAGCTTTGAATTCTCTACCCGATAAAATTTGCAAAGAAGATTGTGAAAAATATTTTTGTATGAAAATAGCACAAGGAAATTATATTTGCAAAAATAGCGACATAACTCCGATTTCTTATATAGACGGCAATTTTACATACAAAAATAATAATACAAATTTGATTAAAAGTATTCAAAATATATCTAGCGAATGCTTTAATTTTTTAGATGAAAATCAAACGATGATTAATATCCCAAAAGAGAGTGAATTAAATTTTCAAGATAAAACTTTAACTATACAAAATAACAAACGCACTACTGTATATAAAAATGTTTCATTAAAATCAAATCCTAAAATTTGTATGACTTACATTGAAAGCCAAGATAATGACACATTTAAAATTTATAATATTAAAGTTTTATCTGCATTGGGTAAATTTTATCTTCTAGAAACAAAAGACAAAAATATGTTTGAGATTGATTCAAATTTGATAATAAGCAAAGAAAAAGAATAAAATATACTTTTATATTTTAAAGCTCATCACAAGAATAATATGAAATTTTAAAAAATTTAATGAAGAAAAGGAGAGCTAAACTCTCCTAAAATTTAAGCAGCCGGATAGACAGAAACTTTTTTTCTTGTTTTATCTTTTCTCTCGAATTTTACATATCCGTCAATAAGCGCAAATATCGTGTGATCTTTACCAAGACCTACGTTTTCGCCGGCATGAGTTGCCGTGCCTCTTTGGCGGATGATGATATTTCCCGCGCGAACGAATTCGCCGCCAAATTTCTTAACGCCTAAGCGGCGACCGATGGAATCTCGGTTATTCTGGGTAGAACCTTGACCTTTTTTGTGTGCCATATCTTATCTCCTTAGGCTGTGATACTTACAACTTTAACGCGTGTGAATTGTCTTCTAAAACCGCGTTTAAGCTTTGAGTCTTTTCTTCTGCGTTTTTTGTAGATTACGACTTTTTTGTCTTTACCTAAATTTACGACCTCTAAGACAACTTTTGCACCCTTAACAAACGGCGCACCTACCTTTATCTCGCCATCGTTTACGGCTAAAACATCCGTAATTTCGACGCTAGATTTTGCTTCGGCTTCAAAGCGATCAAGTTTAAGGTACTCGCCCTCGCTTACTTTATACTGCTTGCCGCCGTGTTTTATAATAGCATATTTTGACATTGCTATCCCTTCTTTGGTAAGTTACCAAAAAGCACTTTTGATTTAAAAGATTTGTGGAGCTTTGTTGGTTATGAGGTTTGGATTTTAGCTAAAATTTTATAAATTTAAGTTGAATTTAATCGGGAGACAAACCTCCCGATCATAAATTTTAGTAGTCTAACTCAGGTTTTGAAGTTTTATCCGTTGAAGCGGGAAACATCGGGTATTCAACCTTTGGCATAGTTCCCGTAAGTGAATTTAAAAATGTCACTATACTGGCGGCTTCAGCGTCATTTATCTCGATTCCAAGCTGTATGCTTCCCATCGCTTTAACAGCGTCACTTAGCGACCATATCGCTCCGTTGTGATAATAAGGCGCGGTTAGCTCTACGTTGCGAAGAGTAGGAGCCTTAACCATTCCGTTTGCATCGCCTTTAAAATCGCCTACGTTTGCAAATTCGTATTTGCCTGCAACTTCAAACGGCTGAAGAGTTCCACCTAAATTTACTCCGTTATGGCAAGATGCGCAACCTTTATCTATAAACATTTTTAGACCTTTTTTCTCCGCTTCATTCAGTGCGTTTTTATCACCTTCGAGGAATTTATCAAACCTTGAAGGAGTTACAAGAGTCCTTTCAAAAATTCCAATCGCAGTCGTAACAAGGTCGAAATTTATCTCGCTGTTAAATGCTTTTTTAAACTCGGCTACATAGGCGGGTATCGACTTAAGTCTATTTACAACAAGTTCAGGAGTCGCCGCCATTTCAGGAGCTGCGGTGATAGGACCTGCAGCTTGCGCCATCAAGTGCTCCGCTCTACCGTCCCAAAATTGAACCGCGTTAAATACGGAGTTATAAACCGTAGGCGCGTTTACATGGTGAGGATTTGGGGTCCATTTATGACCTGTTGAAGCAGGAACGCCGTCAGTACCGCCAAGTCCTAAGTTGTGGCAGGTATTACAGCTGATGATGCCTGATTTTGAAAGGCGCGGATCAAAATAAAGCCTCTTGCCAAGCTCATAAGCCGCCATTGTCGTAGGAAATGCTTTTGAATCGGGCGAAGCATCGTTTATCATCTTCGTAAGAGCGTGCGGATCGCTAGGGATCGCAACAAGACCTGCGTCAAGCGCCTCTTTAATCAAATCGTTCGCAAACATCGAACTAGCCAAA
>JAUNLC010000028.1:21607-24742 GCA_030532465.1 Campylobacter sp.
TAAATTAAAGTTGCAAAATATAGCGCAACGTCTAAATATCAAGGTCTGATTTCAATATGGTTAAATTTTACGAAAGAGGTATGCTAAATTTATGCAGGATCTAAGAGAAAATTTGAGTCCAAGCGAAGAATTTAAAGCTTTAGTAGGCAGATTTAGCTTGATTTTTTTGAGTTTAAGTAGATAATGGCGCAAAACGATCAAGAAAAAACCGAAGAAGCAACCTCCAAAAAGATAGAGGACGCCAAAAAAGACGGCAATGTCCCTAAAAGTCAGGATTTAGCGGGCTTCATCACTCTTTTTGTGGCTATTTTTGCGGTTATCTTTCTTCTTGGCTTTCTTAAAGACCAGTTTTTCGCTCTTTATAGATATTATCAAAGCTTAATAGGTCAAGAGATCGACGTAAAGCTCCTTTACGGCATAGCCGTCACGACTATCTTTAGAGTGCTTTTAATCATCCTTCCCGTCGCTGTTTGCGTAGCCGTTGCCGGAATTATCGCAAATTTAATCCAATTTGGCTTTATCTTTACCACAAAGCCGCTTGAGCCGAATTTAAACAAAATAAACCCGATAAAAGGGCTTAAAAACCTCTTTTCGCTTAAAAAATTGATCGAATCTGTAAAAATGACGCTAAAGGTTACGATCGTTTTTAGCGTCGGGTTTTTTATGTTTTTAAGCTTTATCAAAGAGCTTCCGCACACTATATTTTTGCCTATGATAGCCCAGCTTGACTGGCTTAAAGAAAAGATGATCATTCTTGCTTTCGTTATGCTGATAGTTTTGTTTATTATCGCTATTATCGATCTTTTAATCGTGCGTTTTCAGTACTTCAAAGACCTTAGAATGACCAAGCAAGAGGTCAAAGACGAATACAAGCAGATGGAGGGCGATCCTCAAGTAAAAGCTCGAATTCGCAGACTTCAGATGGAGGCAAGCAGGCGCAGGATGATGCAAAATATCCCCGAAGCCGACGTTATCATCACTAACCCGACTCACTACGCCGTCGCGCTAAGATACGATAAGACCAAAGAAAAAGCGCCTGTCGTGATAGCCAAAGGAGTTGATTTCCTAGCGCTTCGCATAAAAGATATCGGAGTTAAAAACTCAATTAAAATCGTAGAAAACCCGCCGCTTGCAAGAGAACTTTACAAAGTGTGCGATATAAACGAGATGATACCTGCCGAGCTTTTTAGAGCCGTTGCCGAAGTGCTAAGTTTTGTTTATATGAGCGATAGAGCCAAATTCGGCGATAGGCTTAAGTAAAATTTGACGGCTTAGTTTAAATGGAGAGCCTTAAAGCCCTCCAAAATCATTATAGATAGCCAAATACTCCAGCTAAGACATATCCAACCATACAAGAGACGGACACACCAAGAAGTCCCGGTATGATGAAGCTGTGGTTGATTACGAATTTTCCTATATGAGTGGTGCCTGAGCGGTCAAACTGAATAGCAGCAAGGTCGCTCGGATATGTAGGAAGTATGTAGTATCCGTAGCATGCAGGCGCAAACGCGAGTATTATCGCAGGGCTAACGCCTATACCCAAAGCAAGCGGCACAAAGGCTACAAGCGCGGCGGCTTGAGAGTTAACAAATTTAGACACAAGAAGTAGCATAACCGCATAGGTCCAAGGATGTTGCTTAACGATATCTCCAAGCGCCTCTTTCATCATTGGAGTATGCACGGCGAACATAGTTTCAGCCATCCATGAAATTCCAAACACGGCAACAAGTGCGATCATACCCGAGCGGAAAATTTCGTTTTTACTGATCTTGTTTGCATCGGTTTTCGTAAAGATGATGATAAGCGCTCCCGCAAGTAGCATGAAAATTTGGATAACATCGACCATTCCCATAGGAGCAGGTTTTTTCAAACTGTCTTTTACCGCTATTTTAGCCGAAGCGAGAGTCTCGCTCTTATCGCCTTCGTATATAACTACTCCGCCGTTTTCGCTCTTAACGCTTTGAGTTAGCTTGCCGTCCTTGCTATAAATTTCGACGCTGTCATAACTCATAGAGCTCTTTGCTTTGCTAGATACTACGGTCTCTTCGATTTTGCCGTCTTTTACTACGGCAACTATCTTGCCGTCCTTTACGTTAAAGCTCTTAACCGCCTTGCCGTCCGCAACTACTTCGACTATCTTTGCGGGGCTTGATTTAGGCCACGCAGGACGATACTCTTTAAAATAACCTAGCAGCGCAACTATCGCGATCGCCGATAAAAATATCCACATCGCATTCCAGCTTGATTGCGGAAGCTTTTGTCCAAGTAAGGACGCACTCTCTCCGTAAACATAGTGTTTAAACTCGGGATCTTTGATTTTTTCTTGAAATTCCTCGTCCTTATCAAGGTCTTTGCCTCTAAACCAGCTAAAAATTCCGATCGCTAAAACACCGCAAAGCGTCGAAGGTATAGTGATTTTAAGCAGATCCAGATATCCGTCAAAACCGGCTAGCTGAGTTTTAGAACTTACCAAAAACGCGGTTAAAGTTACGACGGCGACCGAAACAGGGCTTGCGATAACTCCCATTTGCGCAGAGATAGAGCTTGCCGCCATCGGACGCTCAGGACGGATGCCGTTTTTTATAGCGATATCATAAACGATAGGCAAGATCGTATATACGACGTGCCCCGTTCCGCAAAGTATCGTTAAAAAGCAGGTTACAAACGGCGCTAGGATACTTACGTATTTAGGGTTTTTCCTTAAAATTCTCTCGGCTATTTGAAGCATAACGTCAAGTCCGCCGCTTGCCTGCAATGTCGCACTCGCAACAACGACGGCAAGGATAGTGAGCATAACCGCTACGGCAGGCTTACCCGGCTGAATGTGAAAGCCAAATACCAAAACGATAAGTCCTATGCCTCCTAGCAAACCAAGCGCGATACCGCCCTTTTTCGCTCCGTAAAATAAGCAGATAAGAACAACTAAAAGCTGAATGGCAAACTGCGTGCCTTCGCTTAAACCGGTCAAAAACTCCATTAATTCTCCTTTGGAATGTTATTTTTTAGAGTTGTGAGGTAATTTTACCAATTGTTAAGGGTTAGTTAGCTTAAAGTTTGTAATTTTTATTAAATTTCATTTTTAATAATATAATTTAAGATTATTTGATTACTGAAAATATCACGATAAAGAAACTA
>JAUNLC010000001.1:0-6015 GCA_030532465.1 Campylobacter sp.
GCAGCCAAAATACCTAGTATAACGATCACGAAGATCAACTCAATCATTGTAAAACCTTTTCTCATAAGAGACTCCTTAAATAAATTCTACATACATTTATGCAGTTATTGGAATTATATGCTTGATAAGCTTAAATGATTATTAAATTTTATAAATATTTGGTAAATTTTGAATAATATTTTAGTTATGATTTATCTTACTATTTAGCTTTTTAAACAGTCTTTACAAACTCTGAATTTTAGGAATTTAAAGCCATATTGGCAGCTTTAGTTAAAAATGCCGAGCGATTTTTACTAACTTTATCTATAGCGTCAAGCAAAGATTTAGGCAAGCTTACATTTACTCTTACGCGCTTTTCTTCGCTTGCAGGCTCATAGATAAAATCATTCATCTCAAGCATAACTTCAATAGCCCCTTTAAAAGCCTCTTTTGCATCAGCTATCGCTTCGGCTTCACTCTCGCCGTCTCCCATAACACCCTTAAAATCCTTATAATACGCGAAATATCCGCTGCCTTCATCATCGGTCAGTTTTCTAACTATGATCTCATAAGGTAAATTTAGGTAGTAATTTATATCTTTTTTCATTATTCATCCTTTACCGCTTTTATAACTATTTTTACATAAATAGGCTTTATGGGACGCTTAAACGGGATAGTTATCAAATCTCTTCCCACTTTTCTAAATTGAAAATGCGACGAACCTTTATTAAACATCTCATAGCCCACACTCTCCAATAAATTTTTAAGTGTTTCAAATCTGACGTTTTTTGGGTTGTTTTCAAGCTCTTTTAATAATTTTTCTCTTTTGCTCATCCGTCTACCTTATGTTGTGTAATTATACATAAGTTTTATATAAATGGATATAAAAAATAAATTTAAAATTACGAGTGATTTAACTTAATCTCATCACTTAGCTTTTGCGCTAAGTTTTGCAGATCGCGTTCTTGCATGTAGTTTTCGTAGCTTTTTTGCACGAAGGCGCTTAACAGCTCTTTCACATCAAGATATTTCTTTCCGCCTAAAAAGACCTCCCAATCACGCTCAAAGCTCTTGGCAAACTCGTCTTCAAGGCTGATAGTATAGTCTCTTGATGCGATAGTAACCGTTATCTTTTTCATTATTTACCCAAAACCGCCTCGATCTTGCGCACGATGTCGTCTGATTCGATATTTTTACTCTTAACCTCTTCTTCAAGTCTTAAAATTTGATTTGTTTTTGCTTCGTTTTGAGCTTTAAGGCTGATTAGTTCGTTGCGAAGTTGTTCGTTCTCCTCGCAAACTTCGTTATATCTGGCAAGCAGGTCATTAACTTTATCGGTTAGCGTATTTAGCACCTTATCATTTTCAAACATATCGTCCCTTTATTTGGTATAATCTCGGCATAATTGTAGCAGAAATAAGCTCTTTTTTAAAGGCGTTTAATGACAAATTTTGAAATTTCATCCAAATTTAGCCCAAGCGATGATCAGGCTAAAGCTATCAAAAACATAGTAAAATCGATAAATTCAGGCTCAAACTACCAGACTTTACTTGGAGTAACGGGTTCGGGCAAGACTTTTACCATGGCAAACGTGATAAAAGAGCTAAATATGCCGACTCTTGTCATGACTCACAACAAATCTCTTGCGGCTCAACTTTATAGCGAATTTAAGGGCTTTTTCCCGCGTAATCATGTCGAATACTTCATCAGTTACTACGACTACTATCAGCCCGAAGCCTATATCCCGCGCCAAGACTTGTTTATAGAAAAAGATAGCTCCGTAAACGAAGAGCTTGAGCGCATGAGACTGTCGGCTACCGCGAGCCTACTAAGCTTTGATGACGTGATATGCGTGGCGTCCGTGTCGGCAAACTACGGCTTGGGAAATCCAAGCGAGTATCAAGGCATGGTGCTATATCTAAAAACGGGCGAAACGCTAAATCAACGCAAACTGCTTAGCAAGCTTGTAGATATGGGATACAAGCGAAACGACGCTTACTTTGACCGCGGAGACTTTCGCGTAAACGGCGATGTGGTCGATATCTATCCTGCGTATTATCACGATGAGGCGCTTAGGATAGAGTTTTTTGGCGATGAGATAGACGAGATGTATCACTTTGACGTGCTGGATAATAAAAAAACTAAAAGCGTGACGAAATTTACGCTTTATGCGACAAGTCAGTTCGTCGTGGGCGAAGATAGGTTAAAAATCGCGATCAAAGAGATAGAGATCGAGCTTGACGAGAGACTAAAGGAATTTAACGCCCAGGGCAAGCTCGTAGAGGCTCAAAGGCTAAAGCAAAGGGTTGAGTTTGACCTTGAGATGCTAAGCTCAACGGGCATGTGTAAGGGGGTTGAAAACTACGCGCGGCATCTTACGGGGCAAAAACCGGGCGAGACGCCTTATACGCTGTTTGATTATTTTGAAGTTAGCGGCAAGGATTATCTGGTGATAATCGATGAAAGCCACGTGAGCTTGCCGCAGTTTCGCGGAATGTATGCAGGCGATAGAAGTCGCAAGGAAACGCTTGTAGAGTATGGATTTCGTCTGCCTTCAGCGCTTGATAACCGTCCGCTAAAATTTGACGAGTTTATCTCTAAAAGAGCGAAATTTCTCTTTGTATCGGCAACTCCGAACGAGCTTGAACTGGATCTTAGTAAAGGGCGTATTTATGAGCAAATTTTACGTCCTACGGGCCTACTTGATCCGCAAATCGAGATAAAAGATAGCGACAATCAAGTTGAAATTCTGTTTGACGAGGCAAAGCGAGTGATAGAGCGCGATGAGCGTGTATTAGTAACTGTGCTAACTAAAAAGATGGCGGAAGAGCTAAGCCGCTACTATACCGAGCTTGGTATAAAAGTAAAGTATATGCACTCGGATATCGACGCTATAGAGCGAAATGAGATCATAAGAGGGCTTAGAGGTGGGGATTTTGACATGCTAATAGGCATAAATTTGCTTCGCGAGGGACTTGATCTGCCAGAAGTTAGCCTCATAGCGATAATGGATGCGGATAAAGAGGGCTTTTTGCGCTCTACTACGAGCCTAATCCAAACGATGGGGCGGGCGGCTAGAAACGCAAACGGACGCGTGCTGATGTTTGCAAAAAAGATAACCAAATCGATGAAGGAAGCTATGGATACGACTTTAGCGCGAAGGAAGCTGCAAGATGACTACAACAAAAAGCATGGCATAACTCCGCGATCTGCAAGTAGAAATATCGAAGAGAGCCTAAAAATCGAAGATGACGGTGAAATTTATCGCCAAGGAGAAAATTTAGAAAAGATGCCCGCAGCCGAGCGTGCTAAAATCGTAAAAGAGCTTAGAAAACAGATGCTTGAAGCGGCTAGCAAGCTTGAGTTTGAAAAGGCGGCAGCTCTTAGAGATGAGATAGCCAAACTTCGTAAAATTTGATACTGATGGCTGAAATTTACTTTACATAAACAAAATCGCCAAAGCAAAACATAAGCAGACAAAAGCGAGTATATTTAAAACGGTAAAAGTAGCGGTGCGCTATCTAACGGCATTTTAAAAAGCTCGTGTATATCCATCTCATAAGAGCACTCAAGATATACGCAATCTTTTTTAACGCTTATAATTACGAGATAGTTTTAATTAGCGTAAAATAAATTTCATTACTTACGCTGGGCGTGTTTTGACAATATCCAACCCTACCCGTCGCGTCTTTTTGCGTATGATAGATAAAGCCGTTTTTTGATTTATACTGCTAAAATTTTCTTGTAAAATCACCTCTTGCAGACTAATCATCGATTTTATAATTTGCTTAATATCTAATCTTACGCGCTTTTTAGGATCTTTTTTATATTTATTTTTTAGACAAGGTCAAACTTGAGCCTTGCCTAAAATTTAAACTTTAGCTCTCTTTAAAAAGCTTTGAGGCGATCTGCTCTCGCTTAACCTTGCCGTTATCTTTTTTTGTCGTTTTATAAATTTTACTTACATACTCTTCAAAAATTTCTTGCGAATTTATACTCTCTTCGCCCTCTTTTGGCATAACTTTATAGTATTCACCGTTATTTGCAAGCATGAAAGCAAGCTCGTTATCGCTTAGCTGAAGCTTTAAAAACTCCAGCAGTCTATCTTGCAAATGCGGCTCGCAAATCGGTGTCATAAGTTCAAGTCTGCGCTCTAAATTTCTAGGCATCCAATCTGCGCTTGATATGTAAATTTGCGGGCTTGCGTGTTTAAAATACAAAATTCTGGCATGCTCTAAGTATTTGCCGATGATGGAGCGCACACGGACATTTTCGCTTATGCCTTTAATGCCCGGGCGTATGCAGCAAATCCCGCGAACGATAAGGTCTATACTCACACCTGCCGCACTAGCCTCGCTAAGAGCATTTATGATGTCGCTATCGACCAAGGCATTCATCTTGGCGATGATTTGCCCCTCTTTGCCGTGCTTGGTTTCGGTTTTTATCATCTCTAAAATTCGCTCTTTTATCTGCATCGGCGACATCGAAAGAGTGCTTAATCTACGATGCTTAGAAAATCCCGAAAGTATATGAAAAAAGGTTGTCGAATCGCTCGCAAAAGGGCTTTTACTCGTAAAATAACTAACATCGGTGTAAATTTTAGCCGAGCTGCCGTTATAGTTGCCCGTGCCAAAGTGCATATAAAATTTAAGCTTATCGCCCACTTGACGGATAACTTGACTAACTTTAGCATGCACCTTAAATCCAGCTATGCCGTATATCACGTGCGCTCCCGCATCTTCAAGCGTCTTTGCCCAGTGCAGGTTGTTTTCTTCATCAAAGCGCGCCTTAAGCTCGACCATTACGGTTACTTGCTTGCCGTCGCTTGCGGCGTCTATTAAGGATTGGATAATAGGCGAGTTTTTATCCACGCGGTAAAGCGTCATGCGTATAGATATGACTTTGGGATCTTTACTCGCCTCTTTTATAAACTGCACGACGGGATCAAAGCTCTCATACGGGTGGATTGCGACTACGTCCTCCTTGTCTATCACGTCAAATATCGATAGATGTTCGCTAAAAGGAAGTAGGGTTCTAGGAGTATATGGAGGCAAGGCAAGGTGTGAAAATTCCTTGTTGCCTACGATCTGCCAGAGTGAATTTAAAGTCAAAGGAACCGTATACTCATAGATATCCTTGTAAAAAATCTTCATATGAGTGTTTAAAAACTCGACTATATCGGCATCGGCATCCTTTTGTATCTGCATACGCACAAAAGCGCCCTTTCGTCTTAGTTTAAGACCTTGCTCCAAAATCATCATAAAATCATCGGCTTCCTCTTCTTCGATGATGATATCGGCATTTCGCGTAACCCTAAACGCCGCGGAGCTAATTAGCTTATACCCCGGAAAAATCTCTTCCGCGTGGCGCTGAACTATGGTTTCAATAGGGATATAAAAATTATCGCTTGCTTGAAAAAATCTCGGCAAAACACGAGAAATTCGTATCATACCGTATTTTAGAATTTCAGGATGTTCGATGTCTGCAAGCTTTACCGCAAGCGAGAAGCTAAGGTTGTTTAGATGCGGAAAAGGATGCGTCGTATCAACGGCGATCGGAACTATAACCGGAAGAATGTTTGAAAAGAAATAATCATCGCACTTTTTATTAAGTTCAGGCGAAATTTCATCGTAATTTTTGATAAATAAATTTTGTTTTTCAAGCTCTTTTAAGGTGTCTTTATAGTGTTTTTCTACGACGGCTAGCTCTTCTTTTATATACTTTCTTATATCTCTTAGCTGATCAAGCGGGCTCATGCCGTCACTCCCGCTAGATACGACCCCTGCGGCAAAAAGCTGCTTAAGCCCTGCGATGCGTATCATATAAAATTCATCCAAATTTGTCATATAAATAGCGATAAATTTAAGCTTTTCAAGCGGAGGCAAATTTTTTTCACATTGCGCTAAAACGCGCGAGTTAAATCTAAGCCAGCTAAGCTCTCTGTTTATAAAAATACTTCTTTTTTCTGTCATCAAGACCCCTTTTTACGGCAACTTTGAGAGATTTTAGCAAATTTATTTTTAGAAAGCTCTTATT
>JAUNLC010000001.1:6115-31405 GCA_030532465.1 Campylobacter sp.
TCTTTTAGCTTTAGCTTCTCTTTTTTCATGGTTTCAAGGCGAGCTTGATCGATATACTCCCCTCCTCGTTCGGCGTCAGTAATGCGCTGATCCAAGTCGTTGTGTTTATCAAAGATAGATGCAAATCTCGGATTTGAAACTTTTAACTCTGTGATGATATCTCTGTATTCGTGTAGCATTTTTCCTCCTAAGAATCGTTTATGAAATTTTAGCAATTAAACCTAAATAATCGGTTAAGACCTATAGTCCGCATTTATGCTTACGTATTTATGTCCAAGGTCGCATCCGTAAGCGCTAAATTTGGCATCGCCTATGTTTAGGTTGCAAGTTATCTTGTAGCTTGGTTTTTGCATAACGGCATGCGCCTCAGCCTCTCTTTTAGCATCAAGCTCTTTATGAAATTTATCATAAACAACAACATCATCATAGTATATCTCAAGACTATCCTCATCGCACTCAACCCCGCTTGCACCGATAGCTGAAGCGATCCTGCCCCAGTTTGGATCCTCTCCGAATATAGCCGTTTTAACAAGAAGCGAATTTGAAAGAGCCTTTGCGGCATGCTCCGCCTCACGTAAATTTAAAGCCCCTTTAACCTCAAATTCAACTACTTTAGTAGCCCCTTCGCCGTCTTTAACAAGCATTAAAGCAAGCTCTTTGGTCATAAGACTTAAAGCTTGTTTAAACGCCTCTTTATTGTAAATTTTAGCTTCTCTTGAGCTTAAGAGCATAACGGTATCGTTTGTGGATGTATCGCCGTCTACGCTTACGGCGTTAAAGCTATCCTTGCACGCCTCTTTTAAAAGCTCGTCCATATCGTCTTTTGGTATATCGGCGTCCGTTAAGATAAAGCAAAGCATAGTGGCAAGCGCGGGATTTATCATGCCCGCACCCTTGCAAATGGCAGCTATGTTAAATTCGCCCTCTTTTATCTTTACCTTAAATGCAAGCTCTTTTTTAAAGCTATCGGTAGTCATGATCGCATTTACGGTGGCGTTTGAGTCTTTGGAGTTAAAATCAAATTTATCAAATGCGGCGCTGATTTTTTCTTTATTTAAGCGGTATCCTATAACTCCGGTCGAGCTCATAATCGGGTTTATCAAATTTATCTTTTTACCTAAAGTTTCAAAAATTTCATCTATATCTTTTATCCCCGCTTCGCCCGTCATGGCGTTTGCGTTTTTTGAATTTAGCAAGATGAAATTCGTCTTGAAATTTTGACCTCTGTTTAAAAAATGTCTGATCGGAGCCGCTTTAAATTTATTGCTTGTAAAAACCGCTGCGACATCAACCTCTTTATCCGTGCGGATAAATCCAAGATCGTTTCCCTCTTTTTTAAATCCGGCATTTACTCCGCCAAAGTAAAAGCCGCTTATATTTTCAAGCCCGTTTTTAAGCCTTGTTATCTCACACATACTTAAATTCCTCAGGTTTTTGTTTGCTTTTTACTACTCTTTTTGTAAGGCGAATCGACTCTGCCGTGCCGATAACCAAAAGCTTGGTTCCGGTGCCTATTAGAGTATCGCCGCGCGGCATCGGGATAAATTTATTGTTTACATCTCTTATGCCTACCACATCGGAGTTCGTGATATTTCTTAAATTTGTCTCTTTAAGACGCTTAAATCGTATCCAAGAGTAATCAGGAACACTAATCTCTTCAATGTCGATAGGCGAATCTTTTTTATATAAAAACTGTTCAAGCAAATTTTCCATATCGGGACGCACGCTCATAGCGCTAAGACGCTGTGCAACGAGCTTTGAAGGCGAAACTACGCTGTTTGCACCAAGCTTTTTAAGTCTCTCGGTATCATCGTCGTTGTCGGAATTTGTCATGATAAAATAAGGTCTTTTGCGATCAATCTCTTTTTCATAAAGTCTAACAGTCGCTATAAGGGCGATATTGTCGGCTATATTTGAGCTAAGAGTGATAAGCCCTTTTGCGCTTGAGAGATGGGTCTTTAAAAGTGCGGTTTTAGTATGAGGCTGAGCTACGATATAGTATGGATATTTGTATTTTTCAGCGATTTCAGGCAGATCCTCTCTAGGATCTATCACGACAAAAGGGATATGGTTTTCCCTAAACTGCGCGCTTAACTCTATAGTATAAAGGTTGTGATAGCAGATTACAAAGTGGTTTTTAAGCCTTGCAACTTTATAAAGCATTCGCCTCTCCTTGATAATTGAAACTAATGCACCTTTTTTTAAAACTTCTATCAAAAGACCGATAGAAAAAGTAAAGACGCAAAATCCAAGCAAAATAAAAGTGATCGTAAAAAGACGTCCGGCGGGAGAAATCGGGGCGACTTCGGTAAATCCAACCGTAGTAAAGGTCATACCCGCTTGATAAATAGCGTCTATCAAGCTGAAGTTGTCTATAAGAACATAGCCCGTCGCACCGACCATCATCATCAAGACGACTAGGATAAGAGGAAGGCGAAATGGGCGAAGCTGTTCGTATAGTTCTGTATTTAGGTTGATCTCCGGCTTTGCGAAGCTCGACCAATTGAGGAATTTTTTAATCTTTTTTAGCAAAGACATAACCCCTCTTTATTTGAAAGTTATGAACGTGACTGTTTTCTCATCGTTCTAAGCGTAGAAGCGGCTACTCTAATCTTTCTTGTAGTGCCGTCTTCTAAAGTTACACGGACTGTTCTAAGATTTGGTAAAAATCTTCTTTTAGTTCTGTTTTTGGCGTGGCTTACGTTGTTTCCAACCATAGGACCTTTGCCTGTAATTGCACATATCTTTGACATAATTTTTCCTTCGAAACAAAAATTTCCGCTGATTTTATCCAAAACAAACCAAATATTAACTTAAATAAATTCTTAAATCTTGCCCGAAAAGCAACTATAAACTTTTTAAATTTAATCTCTTTTTATGAATACAGAGGCTAAAATATCTAATTATTAATAAATTTTCAATAAAAGCGAAATGTGATAATGGTAAATCAAGCAGATATAGATAGGCTTATAGCGCAAATCCCTGCTATCCCGGCTATCTTAAAAACTTGTGAAAACGCTCTTGCAAGCGGCGATCTAGCCAAAGCCGCATCGGTTGCAAACAATGATTTAGCCTTAGTGGGCTACATGCGATCAATAATAAACAAACCGATATTTGGCTTTAAAAAAGAGATAAAAGATATATCTCAAATTTTTTCAACTCTAGGGGTTGATGAGACGATAAACATTCTTTACTCCTACTACGTTTTGCTAACCACTCCTAAAAAATGGCAAATTTTTGATATGGATACTCATAAATTTGCAAATTTGCAGGCGAATTTTATCTTTGATTGGACAAAGATTCTCAAAAAAATTTCGGTAAACGATAAAGAAATTTTAAAATCCATCACCTTAATACCTGCAAGCATCTGTCTTTGCGAAAAAATTTTTGAAGCCGATATTGAAAATTTAGAGCTTATAAACCAAGAAAGCGGAGCGAGCTACAGCGAAATTTTAAGAAGACAAAGCGGGCTTGATATATTTGAATTGTGCTGCAAGGTAGCTCAAAAATGGCAGTTAAGTCCGGTTATAATCGACATATTTTCAAGGCTTGGCAAAAAGGACAAGCAAAGCAAGATCACAACTTATATGAATTTATTAATCTCATACGAATTATCAAGAGCGGAGTTTCAAAGCGCGGGTTTTGCGGAACTTTTTGAGTTTGATATGAAACCTAGCGAAGATGAGATCGAAACATTTATGAGAGCTTTAGAGTATGAAGCCTAAATTTAAAGAGAGCGTAGTAATATTTTCTCCGCACGGATTTTTAGACGGAGACGAGTCAAAATACGAGATAGAGGCGATTGATAAAGAGTTGATACTATCGCGTAAATTTGAGTGCATACTAATCTCTCTTAAAAAAGTGATTTACTTTAACAAAAGAGGCTTAAATTCCATCATCCAAAACGTAAGCGAACTTGCAAAAAAGATAGATGCGAATGTGGCGTTTTGCGACTATGACGAAGCCAAATTTAAAGCCGTTAAAAGTATGTCCGCAAGCAATTTAAACTTCTCGCTGTTTCAAACCCAAGAGATAGCCATGCTGTTTTTCAAAGGGGCGAAAAAAGATATCAAAAACAAAAAAATTCTCCTTTTTCACGACAACCAAGAGCAAAAAAACCAAATCGCTCTAAGGCTTGCCGAGCGAGGATACGAGGTGCGTGTAGCAAAGGAGATCGGGGAATTTAGAAAGCTTTATGACGAATACGATATCAAAATTCATCTAGTCCATATAAATTTAAGCGAACGAAATTTAACCATAAAAGTAAGAGAAAACGTCATCATATACAGACTAACAGGCTTTATAGACTCAAATTTCGCCGAAAATTTCGATATGACGGCTCATACAAACTCGCTTAAAGTAGGATTTAGGTTTTTTGTATTTGACGCGGCTAAGGCTAGATCTACAAATATCCACGGAGTTAGCTTTCTAGCCAAGCTATCCACTGCCAGCGCCGAATACGGTGCAACTATCGCCGTTTGCGGACTTAGCAAATCAAATACATCTCAAACGTTAAAAAATGATTTAGAAGATTCGGGAATTTTACTATATAATTGCGTCGAAGATTTTTTTAACGACGAAGGCACTATACAAGGAGGTGCCGGGATGCTTGAAGTAAAGCCTCACAACATCACCAAAAGCTTGATAAAGCTGCTGCCTTTGGTCTTAAAAACATCGATGGAGACGATCTCTTCTATCGCGAAAGTAAACATAGAGCGCGGCGAAGTAGGTATCAAGCCATTTGGATTTACTAAAGAGGCGCTAACTGCATGCATAGCGTTTTACGGCGATATGCACGGTAGAATTTTACTCTGCCTTGATAAAAAAACGGCTCAAAAAATATGCTCTTTGTTAATGCAAGATGAAGATGAAGAGTCTTTACACGAAGCTTATGCAAGCTTGATGGTTATCATCGCAAACAAGCTTTTATCATGGTTTGAGTCGAAAAATTTAAAGGTTGAATTAACCATGCCAAATATCTTTAGCGACTATATTGGTCACGGAGATATCGTAAGCAAGGGCGCTTTCATCGAACTTAAGGTTGATGGAACCGATGGCGCGCTATTTTTAAGTAGATAATAAAGGATTTATATGTATGTTGCTCCGAGTATTTTATCGGCCGATTTTGGAAATTTAAGAGCCGAGATAGAGGCTATCTGCGAAGCGGGTTGCGATCTTATACACATTGATGTCATGGACGGGCATTTTGTGCCGAATTTAACCATCGGACCGCTTGTAGTAAATGCCGTAGCAAAGGCTGCTACAAAGCCGCTTGATATACATCTCATGGTTCAAAATAACACATTTTTCGCCGATCTTTTTTTGCCTCTTAAGCCTAAATTTCTAAGCTTTCACATAGAAGAGGAAAAGCACCCTTTGCGACTGATAGATCATATAAGAAAAAACGGCGTAGGCCCTGCCATAACGCTAAATCCGCATACTCCTATCGAAACTCTTGAATATATCATAGACGAGATTGACATGGTGCTTTTAATGAGCGTAAATCCGGGCTTTGGAGGGCAGAAATTTATCCCTTCCGTGCTTGATAAGGCCAGAAAACTGCGCGAGATGATAGAGCGAAAAAACGCAAAATGCCTCATTGAAGTAGACGGAGGAGTAACGGGTCTAAATGTAGCCGAGCTTGACGAAGCTGGCGTTGATATCGTGGTTGCGGGTAATTATATATTTTCATCAAACTCTTATAGCGAGGCTATAAGGGCTCTAAAGCTTGAGTTTTGAATCAGAAATTAGAAAATCTTATAAACCTGCTCTCCAAAAAAAATTTAGACTATGACGAATTTATCCAAAAAGCGGCCGACATAGAGGAGCTAAGCTCTCTTATAGACGTAAGCGATCTAAATATGTGGAAACTTTTAGGTCTTGATATCAAAAAAAACGGCTCAAACGAAGTGGAGCTAGGAACTAGAAAGAAAAATATAAGCGATCAGGTCTTTTGTATCGTGGATATCGAAACAAGCGGTGGCATAAATAGCGGCCAGATCATAGAAATCGGAGCTATCAAAGCAAAAGACGGCGTAGAAATCGCGCGATTTGAAACTCTCGTGCACGCTCAAAGCATACCGGAAAACATCTCGGCTCTAACAGGCATAGAAGTAAGCGATTTAAAGGACGCTCCAAGTCTTGCAAGCGCTCTTGAGAAATTTAGACTTTTTTTGGCGGATTCGGTTTTTGTGGCGCATAACGTAAAATTTGACTACGGGTTTATAAATGCAAGCTTTGAAAAAGCGGGGTTTGCAACGATGCTAAATCGTAAAATTTGCACTATCGACTTAGCTAGACGAACCATCTCTTCGCCAAAATACGGGCTTGGAACGCTAAAAGAGGTTTTAGGTATAAACGGCACCCACCATAGGGCTATGAGCGATACGATCGCGGCTTTTGAAATCTTTAAAGCAGCGCTTAAAAATACTCCAAGCGCAGTTAGATATACGCAAGATCTGATAGAGTTTAGCAAGACCGCAAATACGGTTAAAAAGCCTAGCGTAACCCATCAAACCACTATAAATTTTGAAGAGTAGTTTTTATTTGCCGCCAAGGATTTTGCGGATATAAATTCGCAAAACCTACTCTTGGATCCTAACGCCGTTTATCCTAACCACTCTTGCAGGAATTCCTACAACGGTAGCATTATCGGGCACATCTTTTAACACAACCGAATTTGCGCCTATCTTTGAGTTTTCTCCTATGGTTATAGCGCCTAAAACCTTTGCGCCTGCTGCTATAACCACTCCGTTTTTTACGGTAGGGTGGCGCTTGCCTACCTCTTTGCCGGTGCCTCCTAATGTAACTTGATGATACATCGTTACATCATCGCCCACTTCGGACGTTTCGCCTATAACAACGCCCATGCCGTGATCGATAAAGAGTCTTTTGCCGATTTTTGCTCCCGGATGTATCTCTATGCCCGTTACAAATCTTGAAATTTGAGAGATAAAACGCGCGATAAAGAAAAATTTCTTCACGTATAAAAAGTGCGAAAATCTATGAAAAATTACCGCGTGGATCCCCGGAGTGTTTATCAGTATCGCCCAAAAGCAACATCCATTTGCCGCGGGGTCTTTTTCGAGCACGGTTTTAACCAGCTCTTTTATCTCTTCGATAATTTTCAAATCTATACCTCATATAAAGGGGTGCTTAAATATCGCTCGCCGTTATCAGGAGCGACAAAGAGCACTTTTTTGCCTTCGCCTAACCTTTTTGCCGTGCGGATAGCTACGCTTAAAGCGGCTCCTCCTGAAATTCCAAGCATTATCCCTTCGCTTTTTGCAAGCATTCTTGAGGCTTCAAACGCCTCTTTGGCGCTAACAAGCTCGATACCGTCTATCACCGAGATATCAAGAGTGTCGGGTATAAAGCCCGCTCCTATGCCTTGAATTTTATGCGCACCGGGCGTATTTCCCGATATCACTGCCGATTCTTCAGGCTCAACCGCGATAATTTCGGTCTTATAGCCATTTTTCTTAAGAGTCTTTCCAACTCCGCTAAGAGTTCCTCCCGTTCCAACTCCTGCGACAAAAGCGTCAAGCTCTTTAAAATCTTGCATAATCTCAACCGCCGTGCTATTTATATGAGCCTCTGGATTATAGATATTTTCAAACTGGCTAAGCATCACATATCCTTGCTCGCTTGCAAGCTGCTGGGCCCTTTCTATCGCGCCTTTCATCCCTCTTGCGCCCTCGGTAAGCACGAGCTTAGCTCCGTAAGCGGCTAAAATTTTACGCCTTTCTAAACTCATGGTTTCAGGCATGGTTAAGATCACCTCGTATCCAAGCGCACTTGCGGCCATTGCGATACCGATGCCCGTGTTTCCGCTTGTAGGCTCAACTATGATATCGCCCTTTTTTAGCCTTTTATCGTTTTGCATACCCATAATCATATTTGCAGCGATTCTATCCTTTACCGACCCGCCCGGGTTAAAAAACTCAAGCTTGGCATAAATTTCCGCCATCCCGTCTTGTTTTAGGCTAGAAAGCCTTACTACCGGTGTTTTGCCTATGGTTTGAACTATGTTTTCATATATCATTTTTTATCCTTAAATTTTATTTATTTTAGCTATTTACTCTAAATTTTTTCTTGTAAAATTTTATCTATACTTTTTATATAATTATCCATGCTAAAGGCTTTTATTATGGATATATCTTGAGCTTTAAAAGACGGTTTTTTAAGATTTTCAAGGCATTTTAAAAGCTCATTACTGTCTCTTTTTAGTATGTAAAAATTCTCTTTGTTTGATGAAATTTCATAAATTTCTCTTATGGCGCCAAGATCGGAAAATATCACTCCAAGTCCGTGACTAAGCGCCTCTATAACCACTCTTGGCATGCCTTCGTCGCTTGAAAATCCTATAAGATAATCGCCCTTAGAATAAATCTTACTCATATCATTTACAAATCCTAAATTTACGACTCTTCTGGTTTGTTGCAATCTCTCAAATTTTTGTTGCGCTTGAGGCTTAAATTTTCCGCTTCCGGCAAGGCTGAGCCTGATATCTTCACGCTTTAACTTAAGCAAAGCGTCAAATACAAGCTCGTGCCCCTTAAGCTCTAAAAAATTTGCACACATTATCAAATTTATGACACCGTCTTCACTACTTGAGCTTAAATTTTTAGAACAGACCACCGGATCATAAACTATATTTTTATCTAATTTTAGCTGATTTGCGTAAAATTTATAGGTTGAATTCGATACGCTGATAGGGGTAAATTTAAGACTTTTTAAAATTTCAAGCTTAAATTTTTCAATCGTAGCGTTTTTGCGAAGATGCTGAATAACATTTATACCAAGCATGTTCGCAGCTTTTATATAAGCCAAATTCGTAGAAAAATGGTTGTTTAGATAAATTGCGTCCACGCTAACACTTTTTAAAAGCTTAACTGCGAATTTAAGGTCATTTTGATATATTTTTTCGGCTAAAATTTCTTTTGAAAAAAGTCTTAAAATTTCTCTTTTTATCTTAGAAATTTGAGGCTTCTTTTCAAATTTGACAAATTCTACTCCGATATCTTTCATGACATCGCAAACAGACCTGCCGTCTATCTCGTAATCTTTTTCAAAAAATACAAAAAGCTTATATTTGCTGCTTTTTACAAGCTCTTTTAGAAGATAAACAAGACTTCTAGTGCCGCCTCCGCACTCGATTCCCGTATCGATAAACAAAATTTTTTTCACGGTTGATTTTACCTTTATTTAAGAGGCTCAAGCAAAGCCGCGCCCACATCATCAAGTTTTTTGCCTTTGAAATAAAGCTTACCAAACTCAACTATCTTGCCGTGATATCTAGCAAAAATTTGATTTAGGCTAAGCTCTTTGCCGTAAGCTTTACAAACCGCGCTTGTATCGATATCCTCAAACCACTCGCGCGCCTCTTCGTAACTCTCAAATTCATATCCCAAATGAGCCATTATCCTAGCCGCGTAGCTATCCACGCACATAACCTCACGCTCGCAAGCATAGCAAAGTATCGCATCGCAACTCTCGGCACCTATGCCTTTTATGCCAAGCAGCCACTCGCGCGAGACGTTCTCTTTAAAATTTTCAAAAGTCTTAAATTTCTCATAAATAGCCCTGCAAAGCGCACTTAATCTTTTAGCTTTGGTGTTGTAAAATCCGCTTGGTTTAATTAGCTCTGCTATCCTTGAAGTATCTAAATTCGAAATAGCCTCAAGGCTCATCAAATTTGCGTTTTTTAGATTATTAAGCGCCTTATCGACATTCTTCCATGCCGTATTTTGCACCAAAACAGCGCCGACTACTACTTCAAAAGTGCGCGAATTTGGCCACCAAAGCTCGTCTTTTAAATCAACCTTAATGCCTGCGTTTAAAAGCGTTATTAAAAGCTCTTCACTTCTCATTTTAATCCTTAAATTTTAGCGCGCTTTGGATCTGCATCTCGTCTATGCCGTCTATCATCCTGATCTTAAAAGCATCCACGCATCTTCCGTTTTCGCATTCAAAAACAACCATCTGAAATATCCGCCTGCACCTCTCATTTACCTTAAAAGAGTGCTTAAGACCCGTTAAAAAGGTCTTTATGGGCGCTTCTTTATCCATACCGATAACTCCGTCAAAGGCTCCGCTTAAACCCACATCGCTTACATAAGCCGTATGATTTAAAATTTGCAAATCATCCGTTCCCACATGGGTATGAGTGCCAAATATCGCACTTACTCGGCCGTTTAAATGCCCAAATATAGCATTCTTCTCGCTAGTGGCTTCTGCATGAAAATCAATGAGTATATTTTCGCTCTCGCACTCCTTTAGCGCGTTTTGCACCTCTAAAAAGGCGTTATTGGTATAAGGCATGCCGTAGTGTCCCATTAAATTTATGACGCTTAAGCTAGCTTCGCCTCTTTTTAAATTTACCACCCCGCGTCCCGCAGTGCCTGCGAAGTGGTTATACGGGCGAATGATAGGCAAGCTATCCATAAGCGAGATAACGTCTTTTTTATCAAAGCTATGATTGCCGCCGGTTATAGCGTCTATGCCGCACTCAAGCAGCTCGTTTGCGTTTTGAGCGCTTAGTCCAAAGCCTCCGCTTGCATTCTCGCAGTTTGCGATGATGAAATCAAGCCCAAATTTATCCCGCATCTTTTTAATATTCTCAGCAACGATCTTACGACCCGCTCGCCCTACGATATCACCTATAAATCCCGCTCTCACAAAAATTTCTCTTTATATGCAAGATAAAACTGCTTTGCAGTTCGCCCCGATCTGCTGGCACGAAGAGCGGAGTAGTTTTTGGCAAGCTCGTGAAGCATCTGCCTATCGCCCGTGTAGTCCTTAAAGTAAAAATCGACTATTTTAAGATAATCGGCAAAACTTCCTTGATAAAAGCTTATCCACAAACCAAACCTATCGGATAGGGAAATTTTTTCATCCACGCTTTCTGCATAGTGGATCTCGTCGCTAGTTACGCTTGTGCCTTCGTTATCGCTTTTTAGCTCGCTGATTAGATGGCGGCGATTTGAAGTGGCATATATAAGCACGTTTTTAGGGGCTTTTTCTATCGAGCCTTCCAAAATCGGCTTTAGAAATTTATAGTTTGTATCGCCCGCTTCAAAGCTAAGATCATCGCAGTAGATGATGAATTTGTAATTCGTTCTTCTAACCTCATCGATGATATCGACCATAAATTCAAGCTCGTCGCTTCTAAGCTCGATTAGTCTTAACCCGTCTTTATGAAATTTGGTAAAAACGGCTTTTACCAGACTACTTTTACCGCACCCCCTAGCTCCCCATAAGATAGCGTTATTGGCCTCTTTGCCGTCGATGAAATTTTGGGTATTGGCGATTAGCTGCTCTTTTTGCTTTTGCATACCCACCAGATCGTCAAGCTCTACAAAATCAATCTCATGCACAGCCCTTAATGTTTCGGCTTTACGTCTAAAAACCGCAGCGTGAATCAAGCTCCAATCAATCATTTTGACGCCTTTCTTAGATGGATTAAAATTTCATCTATTATATCCTCATCATCCCTGCTTTTTGATTTTAAAACCGTTTTCTCGTCGTTTAAATTTGTCAAAACTATGTTTTGGCCGCTATTTGAGATGAGTTTAAAGCCCGTTTTTAAAGCCAAAATTTTTATAATTATCAAGGATAAAAACTGCTTTGTATAAACATCTATCTTGCCAAACCTATCCTCAAGCTCGCTCTCTACAGCATAAACTTCGCTTACCTCTTCACACTTGCTAAGGCGACGATAAAGCTCAAGTCTAAGCCTATCCTCGCGGATAAATTCTTGATTTAAAAAGGCGTTTATGCTTAGCTTCAAATCTACCTTTTTGCTCTTAAAACTCTCTTTGTTTAGAAGCTTATTGATCTCCTCCTCAAGCATCTTTATATAAAGCGAGTAGCCGATAGCCTCTATATGTCCGCTTTGAGCCTCTCCGACTAAATTTCCCCCGCCTCTAATCTCCAAATCATGATACGCAAGCACCGAGCCGGAGCCTAAAAACGAGTTACTCTCAAGCGCCACAAGCCTTTTAAGGGCTTCGGGAGTAAGTTCGTTTTTATCCTCGATTAGAAAATAGCAATACGCCTGTTTATCGCCTCTTCCGACACGCCCGCGAAGCTGATGAAGGTCGGCCATACCGAATTTGTTTGCGTTTTTTATGATTATGGTGTTTACGTTTGGCAGGTGAATGCCGCTTTCAACTATGCTCGTGCATAAAAGAACGTCGTATTCGCCGCGTTCAAATTTAATCATCTCGTCTTCTGTAGTTTTGGCGTCAATCTTTGAATGAAGAGTTAAAATTCGCAAATTCGGCAAGATGTTTTCAATCTCTCTTTTGGCCTGAGGCATGGTAGCGATATGGTTGTGAATATAAAAAATTTGCCCTCCACGCCTAAGTTCGCGTAAAATAGCCTCTTTGACAACTTTTTCATCCCACTCTTTAACTATGGTTCTAACATCAAGCCTTGAGCTTGGCGGGGTTTGAAGCACGCTATAACTTTTTACGTTGCTAAGCGCCATATTTAGGCTTCTTGGGATAGGCGTCGCGCTCATTGAGAGGATATGCGAGTTGCTTGAAATTTCTTTTAACTTCTCCTTTTGCTTAACTCCGAATTTATGCTCTTCATCTATGACGATAAGTCCTATTTTGCTTGCTTTTAGGCTTAAAAGCGAGTGAGTGCCGACACAAACGCAAGGAGTTGCGTCCTCAAGAGCCTTTTTTATGTTTGCCTTATCTTTTGCGCTACTAAATCTATCAAGCCTAAAAACCGCGATATCAAATTTATTAAAACGCTCCTTTAAGCTTTTAAAGTGCTGGGCGCAAAGCAGAGTCGTAGGAACAAAAAATAGAGCTTGAAAGCCCGATTTTACGCATTTAAATATCGCATTCATAGCAACCTCGGTCTTGCCAAAGCCGACATCGCCGCTTAAGAGCCTATCCATAACCCTACCGCTTGCAAGATCTTTTGAAATTTCACTTGTCGCTTTTTCCTGATCGGCGGTATAGTCAAAGCCTGCATTTTGCAAGAAATTTAGATACTCCACATCGTCTTTTTGCAACACTTCGGCTCGCACCAGCTCGCGCTTGGCGGCTAACTCTATGATCTTTGAGGCTATAATAAAGAGTTTTTGGCGAACTTTTTCTTTGATCTTTGCAAAACTCGCCTTACCAAGCCTGTCAAGCATGGCGATAGAGCCGCTTTGCGCGATATATCTATCGATTAAATTTAGATGCTCGACGGGCAAAAGCAGCCTATCGTCGTTTTGATAGACAATGATCACAAACTCGCGAGTACTGCCAAGAACCGTGATCTTTTCAAGCCCTGCAAAGCGCCCTACTCCATACTCCTCATGCACCACGTAATCATTTATCTTTAGCTCGTCGATTACTAAGCTTGCTCGCTTGACGCGTCTCTTTTTTTCAAATTTATTAAGCGAGATGATTATCTCGCTAGCCGAAGTTAAATTTACAACCGCGTCGCTTTTTATAAACTCTATGTTTTTATATTCGCTCAAATTTAGCGAGTTAAAAAGTCCGTCGTTTCGGGCGATAACCTTTATAGCCTTGCTTGAATTTAACTCAAAAAAGTCTTTATTTGGCGTTACAAAAAGGTCTTTGTAAATTTTTGCTTCAGGAATTACGGCTAAATCACTAAGAGCGCTCGTATCTCTTTCAAAATCCTCAAATTTAAACTCTTTTGCAAGCACGGATTTAAACTGCTTGGTATAATCGATAAATCCATCTATAGCCCAAAATCCAAGCGAATTTAGATCGCTTATCAAGGCTTGGCTTTTTATCTCGTCTATTTTTTCGCTTGTCTTTTCAAACTCATCCTTGCTAAGTGCCGCGATAAAAGGTGAAATTTCAACGCTTTCTAGCTCGGTTTTATTTGAAATTTGAGTAGCGGTTGAGTAGTTTCTGATACTTTCTATCTCGTCATCAAATAGCAAAATTCTATGCGGATCCTCATTTCCCACGCAAAATATATCGATGATATCTCCGCGCAAACAAAACTCACCCTCGCTCTCAACGATATCCACAGGCTCATAACCAAAGCGAATTAGCTCATCCGTTAGCTCGTTTAAATTTAACTTTTGGCCGAAGTTTAGACTGATTTTTTGAAGGTGCTTTTTGCCCGGAAGCTTGTTTAGGATAGTTAAAACCGGGCTTATAAGAAGTTTTTTACCTTCAAATTCATGAAATTTGTAAAGCTTAGAAGAAATTTCATAAAGCTCGGCGCTAAAAGAGCGTAGATCATCTCCGAAGCGCGCTCTAAAATCAGGCAAGCAAAACGGCTCTATACCAAGAAATTTAGCCGCATTTTCTATAAGCAAAGCCTCTTTGTCATCCTCGCAAATGATAATTTCGGCTTCATTTGAATTTAAAAGATACTCATACACCCTAGCTTGCATCAAACTGCCTTAAAAACGACTCTACTAGATAAAACGAACCAAAAACCAGATATTTTTTATCGCTTTTTTGAGCCTCTTTTAAACTTAGCCCCTTAAATTTGCGATAAGCCAGCCCCAACTCATCAAGAATGGGCGCCATCTTATCCGTAGCAAGCTCTCTGCCTAAACTTTCATACTCATAAATTTCAACCTCGTTTATAATCGGTCTTAAAGCCTTTAAAACCGCCTTAAAATCCTTATCTATAAAGGAGTTATATATAAGAGTTAGCCTCTCATCTTTAAATTTTTTAACTACTGCAAGCGCAGCAAGCTCGTTGTGGCCTACATCCACCCAGACATTGTCGCTTACTTGTTCGCACCTGCCTCTTAAATTTAGCTTGGATAAATTAGATATATCAAATTTGCCTAAGATTATCTTGCTGGCTGCTGCTGCAAGGGTTAAATTCGAGGTTAAAAATTCAGCCAGAGCAAATTTTGACGAATAAATTTTTATAGTCTCCTTGTCCGACTCTTCTAAAATTTCACTTGCGAATTCAAGCTTGACCCCTTTTTTGCTTGCTATATCCCGCCCGATCTCAACGCTTAGTTTATCCATATCGTCGTTTAACAAAGTCCTTACTCCGCAAGAAACGGCGTTAAATTTGGTAGTTGAAATCTCTTTGATACTGTTTCCAAGCACTCCGACGTGATCAAGCCCTATGGGAGTAAATAGGCTAAGCAGCTTATCAAAAACATTTGTCGCATCAAACTCTCCGCCCATGCCCGTTTCGCAGACGAAATAATCACACTGGCTAAAAAGCGTCGCCGCAAGCAAGGTAGCATACTCAAAATAGCTCGTTTTTGCGCTAAATTCGCTGCTAAGCATGGATTGCAACCTACTATGGGCATCCTCTAAAATTTCAGCTTTTACGATCTGGCCGTTTAGCCAAAATCTCTCGCGAAACTCAAATATATGAGGGCTGGTATAATGCCCTACGCTTTTGCCGTGAAGATGTAAAATTTGAGCCAAAAACCGCCCGGTTGAGCCCTTGCCGTTAGTTCCTATAATGTGAATTATCTTAAAAGGCTTTATCTTATCTTTTATGCTCTGCCAAGCGCGAGGCATGCGAGTATAGTCGATCTCTTTATAAAAAAGAGGCTTATGGCTTAAAAACTCGTCAAGCTTCATCTGTTTTTGGCATGACTAAATTTCTGCCGGCTTGTTTTGCGGCATAAAGCATCTTATCGGCAGTCTCAAGAGTCGATGTAAGACTTGTATTTTCACTTCTAACGGCGACACCGCAACTTATGGTCACGGAAATTCGCTCATCTTTATACATAAATTTTGAAGTTTCAATAATCTTTCTAACCTTGTTTGCAAATTTAACGCTATTGGCAGGCGGCGTTTGAGGAAGCATGATAACAAACTCTTCTCCTCCGTATCGCCCTATGAAATCAATCTTTCTGGAATACCTTCTAAGCATCTTTCCCACGCTTGCTATTATGACGTCTCCCGCCTCATGTCCATATGTATCGTTGATATTTTTGAAGTGGTCTATATCAAAAAAGCAGATCGAATAATCAGTTCCAAACCTTCTATAAACCTCTTCGGTGCGCTCAAGCTCTTCCATCAAGGCTCTTTTCGTCGCGGCCTTAGTTAAGAAATCCTCCTTACTCTCGGCCTTTACGTTTTCAAGCTCGCCCTCAAGCTTATTTACCCTATCTTGAAGCTCTTTTATAGTTTTTTGGTTGCTGCTCATCTGATTTCCAAGCTCTTTAGTCTCGATATCAAGACTTTCGGCTATAGCTATAAGCTTGCTTCTGATACCTTCAAAGCTATCTTCTTTAAGATTTATCAAGTTTAAGTCGTTTTTTATCACCTGCATCTTGCTTGAGCCGGTTACGGAGCTGCTTATTAGATTGCCGACTCGTTTATTGATATCTTCAAGCACTTCGTTTAGCACGGAAACTTTACTTGCAACTTCGGCTCTATCAAGCTCTATACGCTTTTTGGTAAGCTTTTTTATGCTCTCTTGTATACTTTCTTGCTGTAAAGACTTAGGATCGCTCTTTAAATTTAGCTCAAAAGCCGAAATTTCATCATCCATCTGATCGGATATAGATGGAATTAGCGTAGATATGATGACAGGGATAAATTTGTTGCATATATATGCGTTATCATAAGACCTCATAAGAGAGTTATCAAGCTCTACTACGATACTTTCAATATCATCGAAATTTCTTACCCCATAGCTATTTAACCGCTTGAAAAAAGAGTCGTCATAATCGGTTAAAAACTCAAACCACTTGTCTTTAACCCTTTCGACCGTAGCTAGATCAAGCTTTCTGTTAAGCGCTTCTATACTCATATCAGATAGCTTTCTAGCCTCTTTGTTGTGAAGTATTGCGGCGGCTTGAAGTATGCGCTTACTCATCAGCGAAAGAGCGTTTGCAAGCTTTGAAGAGTCGTTTGACGCGGATGAATTTAGCCTTGAGCTCATAAAAGCGAAAAGTTCGTCTAAATTTTTAACTCTTTTGGATTTTAACTCCTCTTGGAAGTCTGAATTTAGCCTTGAAACATACTTTTCAAGCTTTTGGCAATCAGGCACCACTACGCCGTTTTTTTTGGCTATCTCGCAAAAAACATCAGAGTAGTTATCCGGAGTTAGGATTAGGTTGCGCTCCTTCATCGCACTTATCGTATCTCTTATGATTTTATTGATCTTTGTAGACATTTTTAAATCCCTTAACTGCAAGAGTGGCGATATATTCGTCAAAGGCTTCTTGTGAAGCTATTTTTATGGCGTTGTATTTATCGGTTTCGCTAATGACGCTATCTGCATAGCGGATATCCTTAATCTTTTTTGAGATAGTAAAGTCATGCTCGCCGCTAGTAGCTATCTTGTATCTCTTGTTATCTTTAAATTTGGTATCAAACTCTAAATTTAGCACCGCTTTATAAAGCGAAACATATCCGTCTTCGTCATATGCAAGAGCTTGGAAATTTAACGATTTTATGCGCACTTCTATATTTGTGTTTGCGTTTTTATCGTTGCTTAAATTTCTATTTAGCCTTGAAACTATACCCTCTTTTACGCTATCTTTTATCCAAACGCTACTTTTTGGCTCGGATTTATCGATATAAACATCCACATAAACACTCTCGTGCATTATCTCGTTAGCTATCTTTGAAACAGGCTTATATCCGCATCCGACTAAAAAAACAGCGATGAAAATCGCAGCTATAAATCTCATATCTAACCTTTTACCACCAAATTTACAAGCTTTCCTTGCACATAAATTTCTTTTACAAGCTCTTTTCCGTCAAGCCATTTAGATACCGTCTCTTTAGCCGATCTTAAAATTTCTGTTTCACTCGCATCACTTGGCACTTCAACCTCACCTCTTCTTTTGCCGTTTACCGTGATAGCTAAATTTAGGCTATCTTTTTCAAAGACCTCTTCTTTGATGTCGATATGAGTGAAATTTGCTCTACCAAATAGATTTTCGCTTAGCTCGTTTGCTATATGCGGCACTATCGGCTCAAGCAGATTTAGTATGATAAAAAAGGCTTCGGCGGTTACGTCTTCGTTGTTTTGCGTATTTACCGCATTTAAAGCCTCCATACACGCAGCTATTAAGGTGTTAAAAGTAAAGCTTTGCGTATAGACCTCTTGAGACTTTTTAAGCGCTTCATAAACTTTCGCGCGGGCGTATTTTTCATCTTTGCTAAGCTTTGAGTGATCTATGTCGGGAATTTTAGAGCATTTTTTAACTCCCGCAGCTTTATCGTAAAGCCTATTTAAAAACCTAAACGCACCCTCAACCGCGCTATCGTTCCATTCAAGCTCTTTTTGAGGAGGCGCGGCAAACAGTATAAACAGCCTTGCGGTATCAGCACCATAGTTTTTGATGATATCATCGGGATCTACGACGTTACCTTTACTCTTACTCATCTTCTTGCCGTCTTTTAACACCATTCCTTGCGTCAGCAGTCTCTCAAAAGGCTCGTCATCGCGCAAGTAGCCAAGATCTCTAAGCGCCTTTTGGAAAAATCTCGCATATAAAAGATGCAGTATCGCATGCTCGATTCCGCCGATATACTGATCGACATTCATCCAGTAATTCACGCTATTATCATCAAAAGCTCGCTCATTCCAAGTCTTGTGATCGCTTGCATATCTGGCGAAATACCAGCTGCTTTGAAAAAACGTATCCATAGTATCAGTCTCGCGAACCGCCTTACCGCCGCATTTTGGACACTTGGTGTGCTTCCAACTTGGATGCTTATCAAGCGGATTTCCTTCGCCCGTTATCTCTACATCGTCAGGCAAAGTAACGGGCAGATTTTTAATATCCTCGCAAACCACGCCGCACTTATCGCAATGAATCATAGGAATCGGCGCGCCCCAATATCTTTGGCGAGAAATTCCCCAGTCGCGAATTTTAAAATTTACAACTCTCTTGCCTATATTTTCACTCTCAAATTCCTCTATGATCTTAAGCTTTGCATCTTCGTTATTTAGCCCGTCTATAAGCGGAGAATTTATACAAATTCCACTTTCCGTAAACGCTTTTGAGTTATCCGCTTCGCCGCTAAAAGGCTTGATAACTTGCTTGATAGGCAAGTTAAATTTACTAGCGAATTCAAAATCCCTCTCATCGTGTGCAGGAACCGCCATAACCGCTCCGCTTCCGTAATCGGCCAAAACGAAATTCGCAACCCAAACAGGGATTTTCTCTTTTGTAAGCGGATGAATAACGTAAATTCCTAAAAATACTCCGTCTTTCTCCTTAGCTTGACGCTCTCTTGGACTTTGATTTAGCATGGCTTTTACTTTTTGGCTCGCCTCATCGCTTAAATTTCCGCTATCAAGCAGCTTTTTAACTATCTTATGCTCAGGCGCAAGTGCGGTATAACTAACTCCGTAAATCGTATCCGGGCGAGTAGTAAAGACTTCAAAGCCGTCCGCTTCGCCGCCTAAAAGCGCTTTAGAAGAGTCATCAAGACTAAATTTAAACTCAAGACCAAAGCTTTTACCGATCCAGTTTTCCTGCATTGTGATTACTTGATTTGGCCATTTATCTTTTAGCTTTTCAAGATCAGATAAAAGCTCCTCTGCGTAATCGGTTATCTTTAGATAATATCCAGGTAACTCGCGCTGAATGACGCTATTTCCGCATCTCCAGCAGCATCCATCCTCGACCTGCTCGTTTGCAAGCACCGTTTGATCGTGCTCGCACCAGTTTACTATGGCATTTTTGCGATATACAAGCCCTTTTTCATACAGCTTGATGAAAAATTCCTGCTCAAATTTCGTATAAAGCGGATCTGATGTCGCAAATTCTCTATTTTTAGAAAACGAAAAACCAAGCGAGGCTAGCTCGGCTCTCATATAATCGATATTTTCATAAGTCCATTTTTTAGGATGAATTTTATGCTGTATAGCCGCATTTTCCGCAGGCATACCAAAGCTGTCAAAGCCGATAGGATGAAGCACGTTATAGCCTTGTTTGCGGTAATATCTTGCCAGCACATCGCCGATCGAGTAGTTTCTAACGTGACCCATATGGATACGTCCGCTTGGGTACGGAAACATACTTAAGATATATTTTTTAGGCAGGATATAGTCATCTTTTGGTTCAAATTCACCGTTTTTAGACCAAATTTCTTGCCATTTTTTCTCAATTTTCGATGCTTCATACTTCAAATTTTCAGCCATTTTTTCTCCTAAAATTCTTCTTGTGTCTTACTTGCTTCAACCAAAACAAGCGAAAGCGAAAAGATGTTTGCTATAGCAGCGCCTATCGCAAGCGAATAGACTATAGTCATATTTCCCGTGGTTTGGAGCACTACAAACGCAGGTATGAGGTGCAAATCCGCCACAAGAGAGCTGGCAAAAAGCTCGGCTGAAAGGATATTTTTCACACCGATTTTAAGCAGAGTGGAGACTAAATTTATGCTCGCTGCGATAAAAAGCGCTATCTCGTTTTTATCGTATAAAAATCCCGCCGTGGTAGTTAAACTCATCAACGCAAAAAAGATATAAACAACCTTACCCCAGTTCATAAATCCTCCTTACACTACGCCTTTTTCAAACATAGCTCTATGTCTTTCGCGCTCTTTTCTCGCTTTCATCTTTTCAGCCTCTTTGGCTCTATATTTCTCAACGCTAAATTTAAACCAAAGCAACATCGGAGAGGCTATATATATAGAGCTTATGGTTCCTGCCAAAATTCCCACTATCAAAGCCAACGCAAATCCGTTTATCATATCTCCGCCGTAAAGAAACAAGATAACCACAACGATCAAGGTCGTTCCCGAAGTTAGGATAGTTCTTGAAAGAGTGGCGGAAACCGATTCGTTTATTATGATATCAAGATCCGAGCTCTTGCTTGTCTTAATCCCCTCTCTAATGCGGTCAAAGATAATGATCGTATCGTTTAGCGAGTATCCTACTACCGTTAAAATCGCCGCTAAAGTGTCTAAATTTACATCTATGGCAAACAAGCTTATAGCTCCAAGCGTGATAACCACATCGTGAATTTCGGACGCTATCGCCGCCATGGCAAATCTCCACTCGAAACGAAACGCTATATACAGCAAAATTCCCACAAGCGAGATAGCAATAGCCATCATACCCTTTTGTCTAAGCTCACTTCCTACCTTTGGTCCCACAACATCCACACGGCGAATCTCAAATTTGCCCGTATCTTTTATAAGCTCACCGACACTGGCGCCTATGTCGCTTCCTATGTTTGAATTTGAAGCCGAAAATCTAATAACGACTTCACTATCTGAGCCAAATTCCGTAACCGAAGCGTTTTTAAGCGTTTCATCTACTGAAAGTGCGCTTCTAATCTTATCAAGAGGCGCCTTATCTTCATACTTTACTTGGATCAACGTTCCGCCTGAAAAATCAATACCGTAGTTTAACCCCTTGGTAAACAATAAAAATATCGAACCAAAAAACAAAATCGCGGAAAACGCAAGAGCGATATAACGCTTGCCCATAAAATCATAAACATGTGCTTTTGAAAAAATTTGCATTATTACCCTCTCTTGTAACCAAACCAAATTTGCGTGTTGCCGCTTTTTTCTATCCTATTCATCAGCGTATCAAACATACCGCGAGTACCGAGTATCGCCGTAAGCATCGACGCTAATATGCCTATACTCATAGTTACGGCAAAGCCTTTAACGGGCCCCGTGCCGTATGCGTAAAGCACGGCTGAAGTTATAAGAGTGGTTAAATTTGCATCTACGATCGCACTCATAGCGTTTTCATAGCCTTTTTTAACGCTTGCGGCTATGGAGTGTCCTTCGCGTAAAAACTCCCTTATGCGCTCGTTTATGATCACGTTTGCATCAACCGCCATACCGATAGTTAATACAACACCCGCCATTCCGGGCAGGGTTAAAGTGGCTCCAAACATCGCCATAACGGCAACTAAGATGAGGATATTTGCGATCAAAGCTAAATTCGCCAAAATTCCCGCAAATCCGTAATAAACTATCATAAACAGCACCACAAGCACGCCTGCGCTTGCAAGAGCCGTCATGCTTTGGTTGATACTATCGGCACCTAGGCTTGGTCCGATACTTCGCTTCTCAAGCATCTTTACGGGAGCTAAAAGCGCGCCGCTTCTAAGCGCGATAGCTACGTCGTGAGCCTCTTCCACGCTAAAGCCGCCGCTTATCTGTCCGTTTCCGCCGCCTATGCGCTCGTTTATAACGGGAGCTGAATAAACCTTGCCGTCAAGCACGATAGCAAGCCGTTTTCCGACATTTGCACCCGTAAAATCGCCAAAAATTCTAGCTCCTTCGGCATTTAACGTAAAGCTGATAATAGGAGCGTTTGTGCGCTGATCAAATGCGACTCTAGCATCCGTTAACATAGAGCCGTCAAGCACAGGGATATTTTTTACCACATATTTTTGTTGCTCGTTTTTAACGTCCGGATAGACTATGGAGCCGTAGCTTTCGGCCTCTGCGGCACTTAGAGTATTTGCTTGCGGCTGTCTTTTCTCATCAAGAGCCATTAGTTGCAAATGCGCCGCCTTTGCGATAAGCTCTCTTGCGCGCTGCTCATCGGCTTGAGTTTTTACCCCGGGAAGCTCTACTAGGATATTTTCTTCACCCTGCCTTGCAACAGTCGGCTCAGCCAAACCAAACTGATCAAGCCTGTTTCGTATCGTCTCAACCGCTTGGTTTATAGCATACTCTATAGTTTCGGCCTTTTCAGCCTCCGTTAACTTTACGGTATATTTTAGGGCTTCTTTTGTTACGTCAAGACCTTTGATCTCTTTAAGCATCTCATCTATCTTGCGCTGATCGTCACCGTCTAAAAGCTCGAAATTTACATGATCTTCACGAATTTTAAAATTGTCTATAAGGACATCTTCCTTGCCCGCATAGTAGTTGATACTTGAAGCGATTGATTTGATCTTAGAGTGTATCGCTTCCTCGGTCTCTACGCCAAGAAGCATGTGAAGTCCGCCTTGAAGGTCAAGCCCAAGGCTTATCTTTGCTCCGTTTATATCTTTAAAAAACGAAGGTGCAGAAAAGCCTATACCGAAAATCAGAGCTATTAGAAAGATAACGAGTCTATATGTTACCTTGGCGCTACGCATTTACTTTAGTCTCGATTTTTCTAGCGACAAACTCGCGTCCTATGCGCACTATTACATCATCGTTAAGTTTAACTTTGATAAAATCATCTTCAGGTTTGATAACTTCGCAGTAAATTCCGCCCGCAGTGATGATCTTGTCACCTTTTTCTAAGGCTGCAAGCATCTTTTGATGCTCTTTTTGCTGTTTTTGCTGCGGTCTGATAACCAAAAAATAAAAAATCGCGAAAAGCACGATTAGAGGTAGTAATGAAGCTAAAAAATTGCCTTCTTGCATTGTATTCCTTAGTAAAAAATTTTTTAATCAAATATTTTAGCACTAAAATTATAAGAAAAGCCTTTTTTAGTGCTTTTTTGATATCAAATTTTATATTTCTTTCGCTTTTTGACTCCGAGACGCTAAATTTCATCTCGCCGTTTCTTGCTATTTACGGATTTTACACGCTTCTTAAATTTAACCGATATGAGTTTTTTACGACAGGATTTTTCGTAGGAATTTTGTGGTTTTACTGGATCAGCTTTAGCCTTGTTTATTACGGATTTAGCTATCTGATTCCGCTTGAAATTTTATTTATCGGCATAGTCTATGGACTTATGTTTTTTATCGCGGCAATTCCTACTCAAATTTGGCTTAGAGCCGTTTTGCTGGTTTTAATTTCAAACTTACATCCGTTTAACTTTAACTGGCTAAATTTTGAGGCGATATTTGTGATTGGAATTTTTAAGCCGAATTTATACGGGCTTATCTTTATCTTTGCTGCGATTTTATCGCTATTTTATATAAAAACGAAGCTTAAAATTTTAGCTTTTATCACACTTTTGCTCTTTGCGGTTCAGTATAACGATACTAAGGCTAAAATTTTGCCTTTTGAAGTCACTCTTACAAATACAAACGTGCCTCAAGCCTTAAAGTGGGAAAAGTCGCTTAAAAATGAGTTTATAAACCAAAATTTAAAGATGATAGATGAAGCGATAAGCGAAGGCAAAAGAGCCATAATTATGCCTGAGAGCGTATTTCCGACCTTTATGACGCATGAGCGAAATTTAGTAGCCGAGCTAAAAGAAAAATCTCAAAAAATAGCTATCATCGCCGGTGCGCTTGCTTACGAAAATAACCAAAGCTACAACTCGACTTTTTTCTTTGATAAGGGCGAAATGAAACGATTTGATAAATTTATCCTAGTGCCTTTTGGAGAGGAAATTCCGCTTCCAAATTTTATGAAAGATCTTATAAATGAGCTATTTTTTGAGGGCAGTAAGGATTTTAAAACCGCAAATTCGGTTAGCGACTACGAGATAGACGGAGTTAAAATTCGCAATGCAATATGTTATGAAGCGACTAGAGACGAGCTGTTTAAAGGCGAATTTGACGTGATGATAGCTATCAGCAATAACGGCTGGTTCGTGCCCTCGACCGAGCCGAATTTACAAAGACTTTTGCTTAGATATTACGCTACAAAACACAATAAAACAATTTATCACAGCGTAAACGGCTCGCCGTGTGAGATAATCACGCCTAAACAAGCTTTTAAATTTTAGCAATTTGTCGCTAGGATTAGAGTATGGTTATACATAAAATTCCGCTAAGTGAAATTAAACATAAGAAATCTTGCGAGCTAAGTCGGTGATAAACATAGGATTGTCTTTAGCAATAACATCCGCTAACTCTTTTACTCTCTTTGTCGTAGGATCTTTTAAAAGCCATTGATACTCGGTGTCGGTTATGCCAAACATCTGCAAAAACGCAACACTGCCGTGAGGCGTGTCTATAGTTCGCAACTTTAAATCAGGCACAAAAATGATCGCCGTAAGCGCGGTGTCAGTTTGACTGCGTATCGGACCGTTTGTAGGTATAAAGTGATACTCTTCAAACCATTTTTTGCTACTATATACATAACGAGCCAAATTTTGCATCAAATTCATTGCCCAAAACGGCTCATTACGACCGTCTTCTGATTTATTGCTATCATCAGCATCAGGATCCATCTCAAAAGGCTTAACTCTCATCGTGAATTCAAATCCCCAACCGCTAAAATCACCGCCGACACTTTGAAGGTCGTAATACAAACTACTCATTCCATAGCTTACTATATGCCTATGAAAGTCTTGATCATCACAATCATACACACTAATTCCATCCAATGGATCTTTACCGCCTAGCATATATTTTAAAATTGTGCCGTAGTGGCGCGGTTTGCGTTCGCCATAAATTTTATTTAATGACAAATCAATAGCATCCCAACCCGGCGCGGCTTCATCTTCGTTAAATTTAGCCTTATACTCCTCAATAGTCA
>JAUNLC010000001.1:31505-63551 GCA_030532465.1 Campylobacter sp.
GCTTTAAATGTATCTATCGCGTCTAGCTTCTCCCACGGATACTTCGCATTTCCCACCTGCCCCTTAGCGGCAACTTTGGCATACAAGAAGCTATCTTTGCCGGGTTTATCAAGTCCAAATTTTTGAGTTATCCATTTTGGAGTAAGAGGGAAATTTTGCATAACGAAATTTGAGAGTATATCGTCATTCACACCTTCTATATGCGTGCCCATAGTATCTACGCTAACAGATGTCGGCTTTGCAACGCCTATAGCGTAACTTAACTGCACGATGCACTTTTTGGCAAGTCCTGCCGCAACGATATTTTTAGCTATATATCTAGCCGCATAAAGTCCGCTACGATCAACCTTTGTGTAGTCTTTTGAGCTTTGAGCGCCGCCACCTATGGGAGCATATCCGCCAAAGCTATCTACTATGAGCTTACGACCTGTTAATCCGCTATCGTGAAGCGAACTGTGATTTACGTATCTACCGGTTGGATTTATGTAAATTATCGTTTTTTCTTTGCTGTATAGCTCTTTTGGAAGGCCTGCATCATCTATAAGCTCCCCGACAAGGGCTCTAAGTTCCTCTATCTTCATACTCTCCACGCAAGGAGCCGAAACAACGATGGTATGGATGCTTTGAGGTCTGCAATTTTCAAAGTTATCTTTCGTATCATAATCAATCGTAACCTGAGTCTTGATATCAACGCCTAGCTTATCGGGATTTGCTTTGGCAAATTTATACACCTTATCGCAAAGCATTCTTGCATAGGTAATGGCTGCGGGCATAAATTCCTTCGCTTCACAACTTGCAAACCCAAACATTATACCTTGATCGCCCGCGCCTATTTCGCCACTAGCTTGATCTACACCTTGATTTATATCGCTGCTTTGCTGATTTATGCAAACTTTTACCTCTATATCGTCAGGATGTAAGCACTGCTCTTTGGTAAAATTTGACTTGCCGTCATAGCCGATTTTAGCTAAAGCGTTTTTTACTATACCTTCATAATCTTTAAAGCTAAGCTTAACTTTCGAGTTTATCTCGCCACCGATTATGATATTTTTACCTGCTACAAAAACCTCACTGGCAACCCTGCCGTTTGGATCTTGCGTCAAGATATTATCGACTATGCTATCGGCGATGATATCGGCGCATTTATCCGGATGACCAGGGCTTACTACCTCGGATGTAAATAGATACATAAATTTCCTTTTTTATATTTACTATAATCGTGAAATTGTAACATTTGAAGATAAAATCTATATTAATCTCTTAGAATTTGTTTAAAATTTCAGCTTTGTTTGCTATACTAGGCTATTTAAATTTAAATTTAAGGTAAATACATGAGTGCAGTTTGCAATATGGCAAGAAAATTTGCGGATGGAAACCTGATAGTTCAAATTTTGATCGGAATTGTTTTAGGTGCCATTATAGGTTTTTGGGGCAATACCCAAGTTGTTTCAGGCGGTGAATTTGCCGAACTTGCAAATAAAATCGTAAATTCCATATCGATACTTGGAAATTTGTTTGTCGGCGCTTTAAAGGCGGTCGCTCCTATTTTAGTCTTTGTTCTTGTTGCAACTTCGATTATCACAAAGGAATTTGGAAACGCAAAAGGTATGCAAAAAGTCGTAGTTCTGTATCTGATAGGGACATTTTTAGCAGCTTGCGTAGCTGTTGCGGCAAGCTTTTTATTTCCCGTAGAGCTTGTATTAAAAGGCGTTGAAAGCGCGGCTATGAGTGCGCCTAAAAATATTGTTGACGTCTTAAAAGATCTTATGTTTAAGATAGTGCAAAACCCGCTTCAAGCGATATCTTCGGGCAACTATATAGGCATCATCGCTTGGGCGGTAGGCGGCGGTATAGCCATGAGAAATTGCTCGGTAGAGACAAAAAAGGTATTTTCCGATATTAGCGACGGAGTTACTAAAATAGTCAAATTTGTGATCCGCCTTGCGCCTTTTGGTATATTTGGGCTTGTCGCAATTAGCATCCATGAAACAGGATTTGAGGCTTTAAAAGGATATATCAAATTAATATTTGTTCTTGTTGGCGCAATGGTATTTGTAGCTCTTGTGATAAATCCTATACTAGCTTTCATAGTAACTAAGAAAAATCCGTTCCCTCTAATCATAACTTGCTTAAAAGAGAGTGCGGTAACGGCGTTTTTCACAAGAAGTTCGGCGGCAAACATCCCTGTAAATATGGCGCTTTGCAAAAAACTAGGGCTTAAAGAGGAGCTTTACTCTATCTCCATCCCTCTTGGAGCCACCATCAACATGGCGGGAGCTGCCGTTACTATAAGCATACTTGCGCTTGCCGCGGTAAATTCTATCCCTGAGATAACGGTAACGTTTGGCGACGCTTTGCTTCTTAGCTTTATCTCAGCCATCGGAGCTTGCGGAGCTTCGGGTGTTGCGGGCGGATCGTTGCTTTTAGTTCCTCTTGCTTGCGCGCTATTTGGAATCAATAACGACATAGCCATGCAAGTTGTTGCCGTAGGGTTTATCATCGGAGTTATACAAGACTCGGTTGAAACTGCGGTAAATAGCTCATCTGACGTTGTATTTACAGCGATAGCTTCAGAAACTACGAAATAAAACCTTATAAATTTGGCGCCTCTTTTGGCGCTAAATTTCTTTTCAAGCCTTAACTTTTATAAATTTAAGACAAATTTTGTGTAAAATACTCTAAAAATTTTAAGGAAAATATATGACAAGCTGGGATTTAAAACCGCTTTTTAAAGATGAAAAAGAGTTAGAAAAAGAGGCTTTAAGCCTAAAAAAAGAGTGTGAAAAATTTCAAAAATCATATTCGCCTAAATTTGAAAAATTAGACCCGAAGGAGTTTTTAAAAGCCCTTAGCCAATACGAAAAACTGCTTTCTAAAATTTCAAAAGTTATGACCTATGCATTTTTGGTGTTTGCAAAAGATACTTCAAAAGGTGCATTTTACGCAAAATTTGAAGAGATAGGCACAAAGGCGCATGAAAATTTACTATTTTTTGAGATTAAATTTAATGAATTTGACGACAAAAAACAAAGAGATATCATAAGAGCCTCAAAGACGCACGGATACTATCTAAGCAATCTTGCTAAAGCCAAAGCTCATCAACTAAGTTTAAAAGAGGAGCAAGTTTTACTTCGCACCGCAAACACTGGGGCCGAAGGGTTTGCAAGGTTGTTTGACGAGACGATGAGTAATCTTAAATTTAAGTTTAAAGGTGAGCTTTTAAGCGAAGAGCAAATTTTAAGCAAGCTTCACGATAAGGATAGAAGTGTGCGAAAACTAGCGGCTAAATCGCTAAGCGACACCTTAGCCAAAAACCAACATCTTCTAGGCTACATCTACAATATGATAAAAACAAGCCTTAAAACAAGTTGTGAGCTGCGAAAATACAGCTTAGCGGAAGAGCCAAGGCATGAGAGCAACCAAATAACAAAAGAGAGCGTCGATGCACTTATAAAAACGACTGAGAAAAACTTTAATCTAGTTGGTAAATTTTATGAGAAAAAACGCAAAATTTTAGGATATAAAAAACTATATGATTACGACAGATACGCACCTCTTGAGGCTGAAGCGGAGTATAAATTCGATAAATGCAAGGAGATTGTTTTAAAGGCATTTGGCGACTTTAGTCCCGAATTTGCGGCTATTGCCAAAAGAGCGTTTGAAGAAGGCTGGTGCGACGTATATCCTAGCGCAAACAAAAGAGGCGGTGCGTTTAGCCACTCAGGCTCAAGCGATGCGCATCCTTATGTGCTACTAAATCACACCGATCGCAGACGAGATCTCTTTACTTTGGCTCATGAACTAGGACACGCGATACATCAAAAGCTCTCTTATAGCGTTGGGTATCTAAACTCCGACACTCCGCTTACTACGGCCGAAACGGCTTCGGTATTTTGCGAGATGTTGGTGTTTGACTACGTTAAAAAAGATCTAAACGACAAGGATAAAATTTCGCTTCTTGCAGGCAAGATAGAAGATATCTTTGCAACGCTTTATCGCCAGATAAATTTCACTACTTTTGAGCGTAGAGTTCATGCTCAAGAAGGCGAAATTTCACTTGATGAGCTAAACAAAATTTGGCTTGAAGAGAGCAAAAAGATGTTTGGCAAAAGCGTTACGCTAAATGATTATTATAAAATTTGGTGGAGCTATATCCCACACTTTATACATACTCCTTTTTACTGCTACGCCTACTCTTACGCTCAGCTTTTGGTTTTGGCTATTTTTGGGCTTTATAAAAGCGGTAAATGCAAAAATTTCGTGGAAATTTACACCGAATTTCTAAGCCTTAGCGGAAGCAAATCCCCAAAAGATATGGTGGCAAAATTTGGCTTTGATATAGAGAGTGAGAAATTCTGGGATATCGGCATAAAAGAAGTTAAAAAGCTTGTTAAAGAATTTGAGGAGTTGTCATGCTAGAAAAGATATTGGATGATGAGAAATTCGCTTTGCTTATGAAGATGCACATTTACGAGTGCATCGACTATCTTTTTCAAAACAACCAACCATTTTCGGTTATGGTAAATTTAGATCTGGTAAAATTTACGCCGGAACTTCCAAGCAATATATCGGCAAGTTTTAAACATCCCGTTATAGTTTTTACTCTTGACGGATATACATTTGAGAGCGCAAAACTAACTCAAGACGAGCTTAGCTTTGAAGCCGGCTTTGGACCTGATAACTTTGCTTCGCTTGTGAGCTTTCCGCTTGGCGCAATAATACAAATTTTAGTAGAAAATAGCGCTATTTTAGTAAATTTTTCAATACATAAAGAAAAAGATCTAAAAAACAAAACGGAAAAATCAATGTCCGTCTTTTTATCAAACCCGAAAAATAGAGAGTTTTTTAAGAAGTAGTATTTTTTATACATACAAATCTCTTTTGATACATTATACGCCCTGTATACAATTAATTTAATATGTATTTAAACCAATATTTATTATCATTGTTTGCTTTATAATAACGAATATTATAATTATGAAATTTACAAAACTCAAAAGGCTTAATGTATGGGAAAACTTAAATTTTCATTAGTCGCCCTAGCCATCTTGGGAATGGGCTTAAATTTACAAGGAGATGATAAAAATGCAGATCAAGTAGAGTTAGGCGGAGTAACTATAACAGACAGCCCGGAAAACGATCCTTTACAAAAAAAGGTCGGAGAAACTAAAAAAAGCAGTAAAACATTAACCAAAGAACAAGTTTCAGACACAAGAGATCTGGTTAAATACGAAACCGGTGTAAGCGTAGTTGAAACAGGCAGATTTGGCTCAAGCGGATACGCTATACGCGGCGTTGATGAAAATCGGGTAGCCATAACCATAGACGGTCTTCATCAAGCCGAAACATTAAGCTCGCAGGGGTTTAAAGAAATCTTTGAAGGATATGGAAATTTTAACAATACAAGAAACGGAGTTGAGATCGAAACGATTAAAGAAGTTTCGATAGCCAAAGGTGCAAACTCTTTTAAAACAGGCTCAGGCGCACTTGGCGGCTCTGTAATGTTTGAAACAAAAGATGCAAGAGATTATTTGATCGACAAAGACTACTTCTATGGATACAAAGGAGGAATTTCAACAGCCGATGATCAGAGGTTTCATTCTCATACAATTGCGGCAAAATTTAAGTGGTTTGACTTTCTTAATGTGCATACAAAAAGAAGGCACCATGAGCTAAAAAACTTTGGATATGATACATTTGATGACTCTGTAGTAGGAAGAGAGAGGGAAAAGGCTGATCCTTACTATATAAAAAAGAAAAGCAATTTGCTAAAAGTTGGCTTTCAACCGCATGAAGAGCATAGATTTAGCTTTGCATTGGATGATTATGAAAATGTTTCAAGAGGACATGATTATTCATATACCTTAACGCCAAAATCAATCACAGGCTTTGACTTCCAACAAAAACTAGGCCAAAGACACACTACGGATACTACAACTAGAAAAAATTTCAGCATAGGATATGAGAATTTCACAGAGACTCCTTTCTGGGATACCGTAAAGCTTACATACTCTAATCAAAAAATCAAAACCAGAGCTAGAACGGAGGAATTTTGTAGAGGAAGTGATTGTGCGGAGATAGCAAATCCTATAGGATTAAACGTGCAAAATGGAAAGGTTGTAGATAAAAATGGAGGAGATGTTACACTAACAAAAGACGGAATTGGTGGATTATCGGTCCTTACCGACTCGGCAGGCACAAGACATAATATCGGTTTTGACCTAAAAGATGTAAACGAATACCTATTTGACTGTTCCGTTTACGACTGCTCCAAAGAGATAACATTATACGAAAACCCAAGAAATGATCCTAGCAAACAATACAAAAAACATGATATAGATTTAACAAAAGATCTTATAAAAATAGACGGGACAGACGGCAAAAAGTATAAAATAAAAATTACAGATCAAAAACAAGGCGATAAAACATATAAAAAAATAACCGCGACACACGAATATATCGGTGGCTTTGGTCCAATAGAAGGGCCTACTAGAGATTTTACGACACTAATTCCCGGCTCAAAAGGCTATCTGGAAAGAGATTGGAAAGAAAGAGATCTTAACACTGACACAAAACAATTCAATCTTGACTTTACAAAAGAATTTACACTGCTTTCAATGGATCACAGCTTCTCTTATGGCGGCGTATATTCAAGAGGGAAAAAAGAGATGGTCAATAGACAAGGATATGATGCTACTGCTCCGGCATGGTGGACAGATAGTTTTAAGGACTGCAAGGGAGGAAATTTTAATGGCTTAAAATGTCCTAAAGTTGAGCCAGAGACATCATTTTTAATTCCCGTTAAAAACGAAAACGGCGCACTATATTTAGCCGACGAAGTTCAGATAAACGACTATCTAGGTTTTGATCTAGGTTATAGGTATGATAAAGTTAAATACAAACCGCAATACATTCCGGGAGTATCTCCAAAAATACCGGATGATATGGTAAAAGGACTATTTATACCGCTTAAACCTGTTCCAAAGATAGCGCCTATGCCAGGCATTAGAGAAAAACCTTTCCCTCATGAATATCCCGGAAGACCTGATTTATATCAAGAGGCTTTAAAAATTTACAACGATAAAGTTGCAGAACATCATAGAACAAAAGCATTGGCCGACAAAGTCAAGAAAGAAAACGAATCAAATCCTGAAAAAAACATAGAATACTTCTCTAGACCTAGAGAATTTAAGAGCAGTTCATATTCTTTAGGGGCCACGATAGATCCGCTAGATTTCTTAAGATTTCAAGCAAAATACTCAAAAGGATTTAGAGCTCCGACTCACGAAGAGCTCTATTTGGCCTTCAGGCATCCTGATTTTACTATAAAGCCAAATGTAGATTTAAAATCTGAAATAGCAAAAACAAAAGAGGTGGCCTTAACGTTTCACAACAATTCAAGCTTTATAACTTTTAGTACTTTTAGAACGGATTATGAGAATTTTCTGGATCTTAAATTTTTAGGAGTGCAAAGACTAAATGCCGGAAACAACGTAGGTAGCGGTCTTGACTTTGACATATACCAAAACGTAAATAGACAAAAAGCCAAAGTAAACGGATTTGAGATAAATTCTAAACTAAATTTAGAAGATATAACCGAATCTTTGGCTGGATTTTATGTAGGATATAAGCTAACTAAACAAAAAGGTAAAATTTTAACCGATGAAGACGGGCTTGTGCCTATGAATGCAATTCAGCCTAGAACGTCCGTATATAGCATGGGGTATGCAAGCAAGAATGACAAATTTGGAGCTGATTTATACATCACGGACGTATCCGCCAAAAAGCCTCAAGATACTTATAATATGTTTTGGATGAATGAAAAACCGGGTAATCCTCCCAGCGCAAGAGATTACATAAACGGAAGACTAGTAACAGACTATAGATCGCATTGGCTAAGCACAAAATACACTACTATAGATTTAATAGCATATATGAAACCTATTAAAAATTTGACATTAAGATTTGGCGCATATAACATAACAGATGAAAAATATCTCACATGGGATTCGGCTCGTTCTATACGATCTTTCGGCACTATGAATATGGTTAGAAAAAGTGATAGTTTGGGTATAAATAGATTTTATGCACCGGGAAGAAATTTCAAATTCACATTTGAATTTACTTTTTAAGAAAAAATACAATTGGCAGATTTAAACTCTGCCAATTACTATTAAAAATTAAATCCGTTTTTTATCTTTATAAATTTATTTAAAGTCTCTTCGTTTTCTTTAAGAGCTGCGGCATATACGGAGCGAACGAGTTTAACTTTGTTCATTTTTATTTCAAAAAGTTTTTCATTTTTAAGGTGCTCTTCGACCAAAAATTTAGGCACAAAAGTAACATAATCATCGGCAAAATTATTAAGTATTGCACGCTGAACCATTATAGATCCGTCAAGTAAGTATGCACTTTTTAGATCAGCATAATTAATACCGTATTTTCCAAAGAAATCATTCAAATACGCCTTAGTTCTATCTTTAATAAACTTAAATTTATAGAGCTCTTCAAGCTTAACGCTATCTACAAGTTTTTTGTTTGAAACAAGGATAATCTCATAATCAAATAGCTTTTTGGTAACTAGATTATCGTCAAAAGACTGTTCTAAAATGATGCATATATCACTTCTTCTGTCTTTTAAATGGGCTATAAGTTCGTTTTGATCTTTAATCCTTATATCAAGCTCGGCATCGATAACTTCTGAAATTTTATCAAGTATAAGAGGTATAAACGTCTCTCCGATAAGCTGAGTAGTCGAGATGATAAGAGGCGCTTTGTCGTTTTTGATATGTGATATTTCATCTTTAAACCTAAACATAGCATTTTCAAAGCGAAGACAGAGCTTGTAAAATTTTTCACCCTCTCTAGTTAAGATAATGCCGTTTTTCTTACGCATTATAAGAGTAACTTTTAAAATCTCTTCTAACTTTTTAATCTGCAAAGTAACTGCGGGTTGAGATATTCCAAGAGATTTTGACGCTTTTGAAAAGCTTCTCTCCTTAACTATTTCCATGAAGGTGTAAATTTTACTAAAGTCGTTAATCATACTTTTTCCTATTATTTTTGTTATTCTAGGCCAACATAATATTATTGATTAAAAATATAATATCACAAATCACGTAATTATATTAATAAATGCTAAAATTTTACTGAAACAACTAATTTAAACACTGATTTTTAAGTTTGTTTTGTTACAATCTAACATAATAAATACAATATTTTGGAATCTTAATGGAAGAACTTTTAAAATCTTTAAACGAGCAGCAAAGAGATGCGGCTACTCATTTAGACGGTCCTATGCTTATTTTAGCGGGTGCCGGCAGCGGAAAGACAAAGACTATCACAACACGTCTTGCGTACCTTATAAGCTCTGTAGGAATCGACCCGGCAAGCACGCTAACGCTTACTTTTACAAACAAAGCCGCAAACGTTATGCGATCAAGAGCCTTAAATATGCTTGGCGAACAAGGAAAGAATTTCACCCCCCTACTTTGCACTTTTCATAAATTTGGGCTTTTATTTCTAAAATTTTATATAGACAGTATAGATCGCAAAAACAACTTCGTTATAATAGACACCGACGATAAAAAGCGTATTTTAAAGAGTTTTGAAAACCAACTGCCGACCCCTATTGTTTCAAGTGAAATTTCAAATTTCAAAAACTCTCTTTTAAGCGTTGAAGAGGTGTTTGCAAATTTAAGCCTTTATAGCGACACTTCCAAAAACAAAGACGGATACTATCTTAAAATAGCAAATGCCTACAAGCAGTATGAAGAGTATCTAAGCTCAAACAACCTTGTTGATTTTGACGATCTGCTTTGTTTAACTTATAAAATTTTAGATCAAGACGAGAATCTAGCCGATCAAATTTCTAAAAGATACCGCTACATAATGGTCGATGAGTATCAAGATACAAATGATTTGCAGTATAAACTGCTTAGAAAGCTTTGCAAAAATCACGAAAATATCTGCGTGGTAGGCGATGATGATCAAAGTATCTACGGTTGGCGAGGCGCAAAGATAGAAAATATATTAAATTTCAAAGACCAGTTTAAAGATACGAAAATAGTTCGTTTAGAGCATAATTACCGCTCTACAAGTGCGATTTTAAAAGCTGCAAACGAACTAATAGATCACAACAGAAACCGTCTTGGCAAAAAGCTTGTAAGCACGAAAGATCAAGGCGAAGATATCTTGTTTATGGAGTCAAACGATGAAAATATGGAATCAAGCAAGATAGCAAAGCGGATAAAAGAGCTTTTAGAAAAAGGAGTGGATGCTAGCGAGATAGCCATACTTTATCGCATAAACGCGCTTTCGCGCTCGCTTGAGGAAGGGTTAAATAAGGAAAAAATCCCATATAAGATGGTCGGCGGCGTGAAATTTTACGAAAGAGCCGAGGTTAAGGATATCATTAGCTATCTAAGGCTAGTGACTAACGAGAATGACGATTTTTCCATAAAGAGAATTATCAACCGTCCAAAACGCGGGCTTGGCAAGGTAAGCATGGCAAAGATCGAAAAGATAGCCTATGAAAATAAAATTTCAATCTTTGAAGCGATTTTAAATTTAGACGAGAAAGACGAAGGTTTCAGCAATAAAATCATAAAGGCTCTTAATGAATTTAGTGAAAATTTAAAAGAGCTTAAAGAGTGCGGCTCTCCTTATGAGCTTATAGATAAACTTGAGGCGAAATTCGGTATCAAAAAATACTACGAAAGCCTACCTGACGGAGCCGAAAGAGTAGCAAACATCGACGAATTTTACGCCATGATAAAAGATCAGATAAAGCAAAATCCAAGCTTTGAGCTTGAGGAGTTTTTAAACGAGCTTGCCCTTCAAAGCGAGCAAGACGGCATAAGCGAAGATGCCATATCCATCATGAGTATACATGCTAGCAAAGGGCTTGAGTTCGATCACCTCTTTGTAATCGGTCTTGAAGAAGGATTTTTCCCGCTAATTGGCGATACAAGCGACATAGAAGAGGAGAGAAGACTTGCTTACGTAGCCATAACAAGAGCCAAAAAGACTCTTACGCTAAGCTGCGTAAATTCAAGATTTTATAAAGGTCAGCGCACAAGGCTTGAAAGAAGCAGGTTTTTAAACGAGGCGGGCATTTGCACGGGAAGCCTCATCATACAAACCCAAACTTCAAACGAATACAAAAAAGGCGATTTGGTTAAGCATAAAATTTTTGGTATCGGCAGAGTTACAGGCGTTAGCAAGGTTAAAAAAGATCTAAAATTAACCATAAATTTTGGCGGAAACGAGCGTGATATCATGTCAAGCTTCGTTGAAAAGGTCGTATGAACGCGATTTTTGTAGCAAATAAGCCCACAGGGATAAGCTCCAACCATTTTCTAAGCCGCTTAAAGCGCAAATACAATGTCAAAAAGGCGGGCTTTTCGGGCACGCTTGATCCATTTGCGAGCGGATGTCTAGTGGTGGCGTTTGGAAATCATACGAGATTTTTTAACTACATAAACAAAACGCCAAAAGTATATATCGCAACCATTTGGTTTGGCGCTAAAAGCGAGAGTCTAGATAACGAAAACATAAGCGAGGTAAGGCAAACCAAGATGCTTAACTTAGCTAAAATAGAAGAAATTTTAAAAGAGCTAACGGGAGAAATCTCATACACTCCGCCAAAATTTAGCGCAAAACATATAAATGGCACAAGAGCTTATAAGCTTGCTCGCGAAGGAGTGGAATTTGAGCTTAAAAAACAGATCATGAAAGTGCATAACGCCAAAATTTTAAGCTATATGCATCCGTTTTTAACCATCAAATTAAGCGTAGATGAAGGCTCATACATACGCTCTTACGCTCAAATTTTAGCCTCAAAACTAGGCGAGATAGCAACTCTTAGCGCGCTTCATAGATTAAGCGAAGGCGAGTTTAAATTTCAAGACGAGAGATTTTTAAATCCACTTGAAATTTTAAACTTGCCGCGCAACGAATACTTAGGCGACATAAGCGATCTGATGGACGGCAAAAAGCTAAATTCGGCAAATTTTAAAGAGCGCGAAAATAAAATATATTTAATATCTTTTGATAAATTTTTAAGCATCATTGAGATAAAAGATCAAACGGTCGAGTACCGATTAAACAAGGCTACACTATGCTAATACTTTCAAGGAAAGAAGATGAGAGCATACTTCTTGGTAAGGATATCAAGATCACGGTTGTCGGCATATCAAAAAGCGGCGTTAAGCTTGGTATAGAAGCTCCTAAAAACATGATGATATTGCGCTCAGAGCTTGCCGAAGAGGTCGCAAACAAAAACAAAGAGGCGATAAAACAAAGCGATGAAGCCGTCCTAGCCGAGCTTAGTCAAAAAATACAAAAATGAAAAGCTTTGCAAAGATAAACACTTTTTTAAAGGTTGTCGCAACGCGCGGAAACTATCATGAGATCATCTCTCGCTTTGTGCTTTGGAAAGGGCTATTTGATGAGATAAATTTCGTGCAAGCTGATAAATTTAGCATCGAATGCAACAACCAAAGCATTAAAAACAATATAATCTTAAAAGCAAAAACCGCACTTGAAAATGCAGGCTTTAAAGACGAACTTGACGAGTTTTTTAGCTCACATAAAGTCATGCTTACTAAAAATATCCCCATAGGTGCAGGGCTTGGCGGCGGAAGCAGTAACGCAGCGACTTTTTTAAAGATGGCAAACGAGGAGCTAAATTTAAAAATTCCTCGCGAAAAACTTTACAAGATAGCCGAGCAAATCGGAGCTGACGTGGCGTTTTTCGTAAGCGACTTTGAGGCTGCAAACGTAAGCGGCATAGGCGAAGTGATAGAAGAATTTAAAGATGAAGTTCCAAGCTTGGAGCTATTTACTCCTCAGATTTTTGCCTCTACTCCGGCGGTTTACGGCGAATTTAGAGCAAATTTTATGGATAAGATAGATGCGAATTTAGCGCGCAAGATGTCAAATTTAACCAGCTCGCAGCTGCTTGAAAGCTACAAAAATAGCGAGCTTAACGATCTTTATGCGCCCTGCTTTAAAATTTATCCGCAAATGCAAAAATACAAAGATATGTTTTTAAGCGGCAGCGGCAGCAGTGTGTTTTGCTTGAAATGAGAGGAAAATGGGTAAGGATTTAGCAAAAAATAAAAAAGCGCTTCACGACTTTAGTATACTTGAAACTTTTGAAGCCGGCATAGTATTAAAAGGTAGCGAAGTAAAGGCTCTGCGCGCAGGAAGAGTAAATTTAAAAGATAGCTTCGTGCGCATAATAAAAGGCGAGATGTTTTTACTAAACGCTCACATCAGCCACCTTGGCACGACGCATTCACACTTTAGACCCGATGAAAGAGCGCCAAGAAAGCTTTTAATGCATCGCAAACAGATAGATAAGCTATTTGGCGCGGTTACGCAAGAGGGACTGACGCTAGTTGCGCTTGTGCTTTATCTAAACGATAAAAATATCGTGAAAGTCAAGGTAGCTCTTGCAAAAGGTAAAAATTTGCACGATAAACGCGAGAGTTTAAAGAAACGCGAAGCCGATAAAGAAGCGCGCGCTGCCATAAAGCGATATATCTAGCTCTTGCAAATTTGAGCATTTTTTCGTAAAATTTACAAAAACTAAAAAGGAAACGGATGAGAAAAATATTTACGGCTATTTTATGTGTGCTATTTTTGGCTGGTTGCGGTAAAGAGGATGAGAGCGCAAAGGCTCCAAAGAAGATAGAGGGCTATAAAACGGGCGAGGAGATAAAGCTAACAAGCGTATTTGGCAAAGAGCTAACTCTGCTTAGAACCGACGGAGGATTTGTTATAAAGGGCGATGAGAGTAAGATCATCATGTTTGATATATTCGGCACTTTTTGTCCGCCGTGTCAAAAAGAAGCGCCTGAGCTAATGGACTATCAGCTTAAAAATGACAAAGACTTTATACTTATCGGGCTTACTCACTTTGAAAACGTAACAAACGAGTATGTCGTAGAAAATTTCGCGCAAAAATACAACGCCTACTACTTCATATCAAACGATACGCCGGTAAACGACAAGATAAGCGCGCAGCTGCTCGAGGATATCAAATATCCGCGTCTTGAATCCGTGCCTATCAAAATGGTGCTTAAAAACGGCGTTTATCAAACTCTAACGGATATCGGAAGCGGAAATTTCGGAGTGCCGTATTACCTTGGCGGAATTCACATGGGTAAGCTTGAAAAAGATATGCAGAGGATAAGAAATGCCAACTAAAACAGGCGGCAAAGAAGAAATTTACAGCGATTTAAAGGATAAATTAGAATTTCCTAAGAAATTTAAGGTCATCTTGCTAAACGATGACGTAACAAGCATGGATTTTGTAGTGGATATCTTAACTCAAATTTTTAACCACGATGCCCAAAGCGCGATAACCATAATGCTTAAAGTACACAACGAAGGAAGCGCTATTTGCGGAATCTATCCGAAAGAAGTAGCGCTTAGCAAGCAAAACGAGGTTAAAAAAGCCGCCGCAAGAGCAGGCTATCCGCTAAAAGTGCAGGTAGAGGAGGAGTGATGTTGGATTCGAATTTAAGCTATTTTTTGGAAAAAGCCGAGCGCTTTGCATACTCAAACTCGCACGAATACTTAACAAGCGAGCATGTTCTGTTCGTGCTTATAAATTTAAACGAGGAGAGCAGAGATATACTGGTTGAAGCGGGACTTAACGACATGGAAGGCCTTAGAAACGACCTTAAAAAATATCTTTCCCAAAACAACGAGCAAGTAAAGCCCGTAAGACAGCCTCGCATGACTCTTTTACTTGAGCAAATTTTTAAAGAGCTTGAAGAGGAGCTTAGGGCGCAAAATAAAAACATAGGCATTAGAGAGCTTTTATACAAGCTTGCTTTAAGCAAGGATAGTTTTTGTGCGAAAGCTCTTGAATTTTACGGAGTTGATGCGGATAAACTCAAACAAAATAGCAAAGAAGCAAAAGAGAAATTTGAAAATTTAGCCAAATTTTCCATAAATTTAACCGCTTTTGCAAAAGACGGCAAAATAGATCCGCTAATAGGCAGAGAAGATGAGCTTGCGCGTATGATGCAAACTTTAAGCCGCAGGAAGAAAAACAACCCGCTTTTAGTAGGCGAAGCAGGCGTCGGCAAAACGGCGATAGTTGAGGGTTTGGCTCTTAAAATAGCAAACGAAGAGGTGCCTGAAAAGTTAAAAAACGTGCAAATCTTCGCCCTTGATCTAGGAGCTATGATAGCTGGAACCAAATACCGCGGAGACTTTGAAAAACGCCTAAAAGACGTGATAGATGAGGCAAGCGAGCAAGAAAATGCGATCATTTTCATAGATGAAATTCACACCATCATAGGCGCCGGCTCAACAAGCGGCGGAAGTCTTGATATGTCGAATTTATTAAAGCCCGCCCTTGCAAGCGGCGCTCTTCGTTGCATCGGAGCTACTACATATGCTGATTATAGAAGCTTTTTTGAGAAAGAAAAGGCGCTTTCAAGGCGCTTTGCCAAGATTGACATAGAAGAGCCTAGCATAGATGAGAGCTTTGAAATTCTAAAGGGGCTTTGCGAAAAATACGAGAAATTTCACGGCGTAAAATACGATAATGAAATTTTAAAACTAAGCGTGGAACTTGCCAAAAAATATATAAATGATCGCTTTTTGCCCGATAGCGCCATCGATCTGATAGATGAAGTAGGCGCAAGCTTGTCGCTTAAACAAAGCAAAAACATAAAGGTCAAACAAAGCGATATAACCGCCGTTTTAAGCAAGATAGCAAACATCCCCGATACGAATTTAAAGACGGATAATATCTCGTTCCTTAAAAATTTAGAAAGCAGGCTTAAGGCTGAAATTTTCGGTCAAGATAGTGCGGTTAAGACTCTAGCCGACGCGATCAAGCGCTCTTATGCAGGGCTTAAAAACCCAACCTCTCCTATCGGAGTATTTTTATTTACCGGCTCAAGCGGTGTCGGAAAAAGCGAGCTGGCGATATCTTTAGCTAGAAATTTAGGTGTAAATTTCGAGCGCTTTGACATGAGCGAATATATGGAAAAGCACAGCGTATCGCGCCTTATCGGAGCGCCTCCTGGATATGTGGGCTTTGAAGGTGGAGGCATGCTTACAAATGCGATCAAAAAACATCCTTATAGCGTGATTTTATTTGACGAGATCGAAAAGGCAAACGACGAACTTGTAAATGTATTTTTGCAAATTTTTGATAGCGCAAGCCTAACCGACAATACGGGTGCAAAGAGTGATTTTAGAAACACTATCATCATAATGACTTCAAATTTAGGCTCAAAAGAGGCTCCAAAAATGGGCTTTAGTAAGGATGAAAGCGGCAAAGCCGATAGTGCGGTTAAAAATTTCTTTAGTCCCGAATTTAGAAACAGGATCGATGCTATAGTGCATTTTAACGACCTAAGCGAAGATGTGCTAGCTCTCATAACACAAAAAATACTTGATGAGATAAGCGCAAGCCTAAAAGATAAAAATGTAGCCATCAAAGCCGATATGAAGGCAAAAAGATACCTTTGGGAAAAAGGATATAGTAAGGAATTTGGCGCTAGAAATCTAAAACGCGTAGTCCAAGATGAAATTTCAACCAAACTTAGCGAGGAAATTTTATTTGGCAAGCTTAAAAAAGGCGGAATTTTAAACATCAGCTTAAAAGATGAGAGGCTGTTGTTTAAATTTGATAAACCGGAAAAATAAATTCGGCGAGTTTGGGTTTGGAATTTACTAAAATTTATAACTTTCCCGACCCAAGCCTAGCTCCTTCAAATTCCCCTCTTTGTGTCGGCGGAGATTTAAGCGTTGAAGCGCTTTTGCAGGCTTACGACAAAGGAATTTTTCCTTGGTTTTTACCGCACGAGCCGATATACTGGTGGTGCCCCGATCCGCGCGCCGTGCTATTTCCAAAAGATATTAGAATCCAAAAAAGCATAAAATCCTCACTTAAAAAATTTAGCGTTAAATTCGATCACGACTTTGCAGGATTTTTAAAAATTTGCAAAACAGCCCGAGCGGATAAAGAAGAGACTTGGCTAAGCGACACTATAGTAGAAGCTTATACGGCGATGTTTGAAGCGGGCTTTGCTCATAGCGTGGAAGTTTATGAAGACGGCGAGCTCATAGGCGGACTTTACGGGCTTATCTTCGGCAAAGTCTTTTGCGGAGAGAGTATGATAAGCTTAAAAACAGGCGCTTCAAAGGTTGCCCTCATAAGGCTTTGCGAGGTTTTAGACAAATTTGATTTTATGATCGACTGCCAAGTGATGAATGATCACCTAAAATTTATGGGCGCGCAGGCGATGGGGCGTGATAAGTTTTTAAAAAGGTTTGAAATTTTAAAACAAGAGCCAAGCGGATTTGAAAATTTCAAAGATTTAGAAAATTTGCTTTGAAATTTGGAATTTTAGGAACAAATTTTGCTTATAACTATAGTGAAATTTAACCAAAAAGGCTAAAGATGTTTGCAGGTATATCAAGTTCAAAGTCAAAACAGCTCGTAGAAAGCGCGCTGGCTAGTAGAAATTTACGCCAACAACTCATATCAAGCAACATAGCAAACATCGATACGCCGTTTTATAAATCACGCGATATCGCATTTGAAAGAGCGCTTAGCGAGAGAGCTGCCGAAATTTACGGCAAAAAAGAGACTAAAGAGCTTGAGCTGGCAATGACTGACGCGGCTCACTTGCCAAAGGTGAAATTTCCTGACTCAAAACTAGCTACGATCTTTCTTCGTGACGGACACATGGCTAGAAACGACGGCAACACCGTTGATCTTGATGTGGAAACAACCGAGCTTAGTAAAAATGCGATCATGATAACCGCACTTGATAATGCGATGAAACGCGATAGTGCGAATTTTAAAAGCGTGATTGAAGCAAGCAGTAAGATTTAAAGGGATAAAAGATGAGTTACTTAAGCGATTTTGATATAAGCGGATACGGACTAAGCGCGCAAAGATTTAGAATGAACGTAATTAGCTCAAACATAGCTAATGCAAATACGACTAGAACGGCAGAAGGCGGACCTTATCGCCGACGCGAAGTGATATTTAAAGCAGTTGATTTTGACAGCACCTTAAATGAAGAAATCGCTAAAAAAGCAAACATGCTTGAGTATGAAAACCCGCTTGATGACAGCTTTTGGCAAAAAGACGCAAAACCTGCTATAATGAGCGTCGTAGTTGATAAAGTGGTTCGTGACGATAAGGATTTTAAACTAAAATACGATCCAAGCCACCCTGACGCTAACGCCAAAGGGTATGTCGCATATCCAAACATAAATCCGGTCATAGAAATGGCTGATCTGATCGAGGCTACAAGAGCCTATCAGGCAAATGTCTCTGCATTTCAAAGCGCAAAGACTATCGCTCAAAGTGCGATAGAGTTACTAAGAGGTTAATAAAATGACAAATATTGATAAAATCAGCTCGGTTGCTTCACCGTTTAAAAAAGAAAACGTAAATTCAACTCAAAAAACAGACGCAAACGACTTTGCCAAAATGCTTGATAACTCCCTTAAAGAGCTAAATGAAGTTCAAGTAACGGCAGATAAGGCAATAGCCGATCTAGCTACAGGAGAAGTAAAAGACCTTCACCAAGCAGCCATTGCGATAGGCAAGGCAGAGACCAGCATGAAGCTAATGCTTGAAATTCGCAACAAAGCCCTTAGCGCATATAAAGAGATATCAAGGACGCAAATTTAGCCTTAAATGAACTCTAGAAAATCAAAAATTCTCGTTTTATTTTCACTTATCGTTATCGGGATACTAATATTTTTGGCTGTGATTTTTTATCGCGCCAATATAGAAAGACGACTTCCAAAGCTTGAAACTAGCGATATAAATACGGCACTTCGCGGCAATATAATAACAAAAGACGGCTTTAGCGTAGCAAGCAGCCAAAAGCTCTATAAAGTTATGGTCGATACAAGAAATATCGATCCGAACAAAAAAGACCTATTTATAAAGCTCTATTCGCTTTATAGCGGCGATGATCTTAAAAAAATTAAAAAGAGTATAAATAGCGCAAAAGGGCTTGTAACTCTTTCGTATAAGATTGACGCCAAAGGCGCGGCATATCTTCAAGAGCTGGCAAGAAAGCTGTATAGAAAGAAAATTTTTATCCCTTATGAGGATCCAAATACCGGCATAGCTTCGCTTCGCGGCATGAGTATAGTAGAAAGCGGCGAAAGCAGGCAGTATATGGCAAAAGACGCTCTAACTCCGCTCATAGGGTACGTAAAAAAGTTCGAAAAGGAAAATATCACTAAGGTTACGGGGGTAAAAGGGGTTGAAAAGTCTTATGAATACTACATATCAGCCATTCAGGACGCTAAAATTTTAGGACCGAAAGATATAGGAAACAATATCATTTTAACAAGCGATTCAAATTTAGCCAACCGAGTGGACGGATACGACACTATCCTTACGGTTTCGCTTAAATTTCAAAGCATGCTAGAGCAGATAATAGACGAGCGCAAGGAGTTTTTAAACGCAAAAGAGATCATCGTAGGCGTAATGGATTCAAAAACGGGAGAGATGCTAGCTCTTGCAAGCTCTTCAAGATACAATCCATCAAACATCAAAAAACAAGATTATAAAGCCTTAAATTCGTCCGCCACGGAGTATGCTTATGAGGTGGGCTCGGTATTTAAGCCTTTTATATTTGCTCTTTTGCTTGCCGAAGACAAACTAAATCCGTTTGAGCGGATAAATACCTACAACGGACGATATCAACTCGGCAAACGTATCATAAGAGATACTCATCCGCAGCCTTTTATGACGGCTGAAGATGTGCTTGCGCACTCTTCAAATATAGGTATGATACAAATAGCCCAACGCCTTGAAGGTTCGCAAATTTACTCAGGGCTTTTAAAATTTGGATTTACTCAAAAAACCGGTATAGACATGCCGTATGAGCAAGTGGGTAATATGCCGCCGATAGCCAAGTTAAATTCTCAAATTTATAAGGCTACTATCAGCTACGGATACGGACTTCAAGCTACTTTTATACAACTTTTAAAAGCTTACAATGTATTTAACAACAAAGGCGTTATGGTTACTCCTAAGGTTGTCAGTTCGCTTTATAAAAACGGAAATTTTTATGCGGTAAACAAACCTGAGCCCGTAGAAGTGCTAAGTCAAGATGTAGCAAAGCGGATGAAGCGAATACTAATAAAAGCCGTAGAAAGCGGAACAGGCAAGAAGGCTAAGACTGCCGGTCTTGAAATAGGCGGCAAGACGGGCACCGCGCACATAGCATCAGCCGGAGGATATGCAAACAAATACAACGGCTCGTTTTTCGGCTTCGTAAATGATAGCCAAGGCAACGGCTATACTATCGGCGTATTAGCCAGAGAGCCTAAAAAGGCATATTACTACTTCGGCGCTCAAAGCGCGCTGCCGATATTTAAAAAGACGGTTGATCTTATGATAGAAGAAGGGTTTTTAAAGCCCGATGATATAAATTCAAGCAAAGAAACGGCTAAAAAATAAATTTAGGCAACTAGATCCTGATCTCTAAAAGATTTAATAAAAACCAAGACCAGCCGACCATAACCATAAGCAAAAATCCTGCTATAAAAAGCCTTCTTTTTACATAGTTTCCATCGACTATATCTCTTAAACTATACGCCATCAAGCATATTATAATAATGGAGCTAAAATAGTATAAAAACCAGCTAAGGCTATCTAAAGTAAAAGAATGAATAAGAACAAGCCCGTTAAACACAATCGAAACCAAAGCGCAAACTACAGCTACTCCAAAAGATATCCCGTAAGATATAAACTCCGCATTATCGGTAACATATCTTTTTAAAGATCTAAAGCAAAAGAAGATAAAACAAATCGCTATTACCAGATAATTCGTCATAAACTCTTTGCCCATAACATAAAAAACTTTCATATTTTGCGAAGAAAGATTAAGATCCAATATAACGCTATAAATTATAGCCATAACAGACATGGACACAAGAATAAGCGCCAAAGTTATGGCTGCCGATATAACAATAGATAGAAAAACGGCTAAAGAAGTCTCAAAAATCCCATAAGGTTTAATTGAGGCGCCCTTTAAAAATTCTTTTAAATTCACGAATACCTTTGCTGTAAATTAGATCTTTGGTTTTAATTTTGTGGCGGCATTTTAGCAGTTTTTATCTTTAAAAAGATCAAATTTAAAAGTTTTTATAAAACTTTAAAGAATAAAGATAAAATCGGGATTTTTTGAACAAAATACCTATCAAAAATATCATTAATTCATACAATACTAAGAGCAAAGCTTAAAGCAGAACCTCGTCTGGATAATTTTTGTTGTTTTTCAAGAAGCGAATTGTCCTGAATACTAGCTAAAAGCTCTTTCCTAAATTTCACAATCATCTCTTCAAGCAGCGAGCTAAGCTCTTTAATTTCGCTTTGAGTTTTGCTTTTAATACCCTCTTCGTCAAGTCCAAGCGTCTTGATAAGCTCGGCTCTTTTTTTCTCGACTCTCTCTTCTATCTTAAGCTCGTTTATATAATTTATAAATTTAAGCGCACCCATAGAAGTTAAATTTTGTCTAAAATTCTCTATATCCATACTCTTTAACGAGCTTTTAGACTTTAAATTTATGCTTTCTAGCTCTTTTTCAAATTCGGCATTTTCACCTTGAATTATCTTTTGAGTCTTAGAAAAGCTGTTTAAATTCTCTAAAAATTTAAGTGCGGAATTTTCATCTCTTATATTCAATTTTTATCCTTAGTAGAAATAACTATGAAGTTAAAAGCAAATTTTATTCCGCTTAGATTAATTACCGCCGAAATCAATCGGCGGTACAAAAAGCATCGCTATCAATGATGGTGATAGTCGTCATATATAACTTTGTTTGTATGGAATTTCTCGCGTTTTAGCTCCCTAACTCGCAAGAATTCCTCCTCGTCTATCTTTTTGATCTCGATAGCGGCTTTAAATGTCGGAGTTTTGCTGATAAAGTCCCAACCGTTGCTTGTTAGCTCATTACAACAACTCTCCCAATAGTGATATGTCATTTGTATTATACCGTCAGGCACGATATCGGTAACATCGGCTTTAACGACGATATAACCGTATCTACTCCAAGCTTTTATAAAGTCGCCGTGCTTAATGCCGTAACGCTCAGCCAGCACCGGATTCATCTCGGCTATAGGGCCTATACTATCGCCGCCCTCTTCTATAGTCTTTGAACGACGAGTCATCGCTCCGCCTGCGTATTGATAAACCTTGCGGGTCGTAAGCAGCTGGATAGGATACTCTTCGTCCACTGGCTCATCCACGCTTCCCGCCATTACCGGATAATCAGGAGGCATATTCATTCTCTTTGCAAACTCTTCTTTTGCAGGCTCGATCTCGGCGACACTTCCGACATGTAAGCAAGGCACAAATTTACCCTTTCCATCAGGCGTGAAGAATTTTTTATCAAGATACAAGCTCTGTCCGCCCATATCGTCCTCATTTGGGCAAGGCCAGTGAAGTCCGTGATATTTTTTGATACGATAATAACTCATGCCGCCATACCTGCGCGGATCACACTTCCTCTCCTCTTCCCAAATTTCTTCAGGAGAGTTGAAGTTAAAGCCCTCTTTCGCTCCAAGTCTGCGTGCGATCTCACAGATAATCCACCAGTCCTGTCTAGCATCTCCCGGAGGCGTGATAACGGCTTCATTGTGTTGAACGCGACGCTCGGCATTGGCAAAAAGACCCTCTTTCTCACTACTTGCCACGCCCGGCAATACGACATCCGCTTTACGCGAAGTTTCCGTTAAAAAGATATCTTGAACCAGATACATATCGACTTTTGATATGGCTTTTAAGAAGTGGTTGGTATTTGGATCGGTCATAACCGGATTTTCACCCATAGTCCAGAAGAAATGAACCCTGCCGTCAAGGATGGCATCTGGAACTTCGGTCTTGTGAATTCCGACTTTATCGCTTAAAAATCCGGGCTCTAAATTCCAAACCTTCTCAAACCAAGCAAGCTGTTCAGGATCGGTTACCAAACCTAAATTCGGTAATACGTTTGGCAAAACTCCCATATCGCAACAGCCTTGGACATTTACCTGTCCTCGTATAGGAAGATCTCCGCTTCCAAGTTCACCGATATTTCCCGTTAGTAAGAATAAATTCGATATATCGCAAACCGCGCCCACGCCGTGGTTAAAGTGAGTAACGCCCATACCGTGAGTGATAACCGCAGGTCTTATGGTAGCATACATTCTAGCGGCTTTTCTAATGTCTTCAGGATTTAAATTCGTATATTTCGCAACCGCTTCAGGCGAATAATCCTTAACGGCTTCGCGCACATACTCTACTCCCGTAGTGCATTCATTAACAAATTCCCAATTTACCAAGTCTTCTTCAAAAATTACATGCAAAAGTGCGTTTATAACGGCTATGTTATGCTCAGGCGCAAGCTGTAAATGCACGTCCGCACGGCTGGCAAATTCCGTCTTAATCGGATCGATAACTATTAGCTTCGCACCTCTATTTAAAGCGCGTTGCACATGCATAGCGGCTATCGGGTGCCCGTTTTCCGGATTTGATCCGATCATCATGATACAGTTACTGTAAGGTCCGATCTCTATGAAGCTATTTGTTGCGGCTCCGTTACCGATTGTTTTGGCAAGACCTGCCACAGTCGGAGCGTGTCAAATTCTAGCGCAGTGATCGACGTTGTTTGTTCCAATTACCGCCCGCATGATCTTTTGGGCGACATAGTTATCCTCAAGAGTACATCTTGCCGAGAAATTTCCGACAAGTGCATCAGGACCGTATTTCTCCTTTACCTCTTTCATCTTTGAAGCGACCAGATCAAGCGCTTCGTCCCAGCTTGCTTCCTCTAAATCGCCATCCTTGCTAAACACCCCGTTTTTCTTTCTGATAAGAGGCTTTGTAAGCCGATCCGGAGCTCCGACATAATCCCATCCATAAAATCCTTTTAGGCAGAGATTACCTTGGTTTACGGGATTTTCTTCAACTCCCGTAGCGCTTTTTATCACGTTGTTTTCAACGTGCAAAGTAACCTGACAGCCGGTACCGCAATACGGACAGATAACCTTACCCTCTTTGACGTTAGGAGCAGCGCTTGTGCTACTGCTTAACTTAGCGTCTGTATACAACATCTCCTCTCCTTTCACTATGCAAATGTAGCATATTTCATATATGCAATGTTTGCATATTGGAGCTTAAATCTGAATAAATTTATTAATAAAATAAATCAATTTATAAATTTAATATTTATTTAATATTACTAAAAATTAATTAGTATTAAAACCGAAATATAGGGAGTTTAAATTTTTAAGAAATTTTTTATAAATATTGTGATTTAAAATAAATATCTATTAGCTTATAAAAAATAATACTAAATTTTAATTAAAATATAAAATAAAATATTTAATTATTAAAATTAAAATTTAGTAATGATTATAAAATTTATTTTGAAGCTATTTTGATGATAAATTTGGCAAAATCCTCGCTGTCGTTTGGACAAGCGACTACATCATAGTAACTGAATTTAAGCTCGTCTGCAAGCTCTTTATACTCTTTTACAAGCTCAAAAACGGTCTCTGAATTATCTATACAAAAAGATATGGGATATATCAAAACATTTTTGTTTTCAATTTTTTCAAGCTCGTCGCTAAGAGCGGGTTCAAGCCACTTTATAGGACCAAGTCTTGACTGATAAGCAAGGCGGATCTCTTTGAAATTCATCTCTTTTTTAATCAAATCCGAAAGAATTTGCACATGCTCTTTGGTGTGTTCTTCGTAAAGATCGCCGTTTTGAATTATCTTTTGCGGAAGCGAGTGAGAAGAAAATATCAAAGTAATATTTTGCGTTTTTAAATCTTTTACCTTATTTTTTATATCTTTAACTATGAGTTCATTAAAGCTTTCATCTTTATAAAACGGCTCTATTACTCTAACTTTAGCTTTTAAATTGAGGCTTTTAAAGGCCTTTTGAAAATCACTTAAACTAGAAACCACGGTCGTAACGGAGTGATGCGGATACAATGGCATAACTACTATCTCGTCAAAATTTTCATACTTTTTTAGCACGTCTTTGGCAAAAGGAGGGGTGTAATTCATCGCAAAATCAACCGCTTCAAACTCGTCGCTTAGGTCTTTTATCCTTTTACAAAGCCTATTTGTGATATCGCAGATAGGAGATTTTCCTCCGATTTGTCTATAGTTTTCCTGTGCCGATTTTAGCCTTGAATTTGTTATCATAAAGGCTACAAATTTACGCAAAACGCTGTTTTTTATCCCAAGAATACACGGATCGTTAAACATATTTTTCAAAAAGACTTTTACCTCGCTAAGGTCGTTTGGTCCTCCCATATTTAAAAGCAACAAAAGCCTTTTCATACGCAAGCCCCGTAAGCTTTAAGCGCATCATCAAGCGTAGCTAAATTTTCAAATTTGTTATCGTTGCAAAGCTTTGCAAACTCCGTTTGAGCCATTTTTATAGGCGATATATCACAATTTACTTTCAAATTTTGTTGTCCTTCAATAGTATATTTATTTAGTTTTAAGCCAAGAAGATCACCGAAATAAATCCCGCTTTTTGCTCCGACTTCGATTATAAAACGCTCTATGGGATACTCTTTTGAGCCATGGATGCTAACTAGAGTTTGATTTTTCATTTTTATACTATAAAGTAAGTTTAAAGCGCTTTTTTTACCGCTATCTTGCTTTTCAAATTTACAAAACGATCCCGCATCGCTACTTGTTAGATATCTTGCCAGATCGACGCTGTGCAGCATTTGCACGGCTAAATTTTCATCCTTACAAACCCCTCTGGTGATATTTAAGGAGTATATCTCCTCTTCTTTTTCAAGAGATTTTTTAAGCGATGCCACAACCGGGTTAAACCTATCAAAAAACCCTATTGAGCTAATTGCATTGCTTAAATTTGAGCAGTATTTCATCTCTTGAATAGCGCTTGCACTCTTTGCGACAGGAGCGTGTATAAGTATAAATTTGCATGCTTTTACACATTTTGAAAATAGGTCAAAATACCTTACTCCGTCGGTTATAACAAGAGCCTCGGGAGAACTTGACTCAAAAAGTTCGTTTAAGTCGTCATAAATTTCAGCTCTTACGCAACTCTCTTTAGCGTTTTTGTGATAAATACCGACCAACTCAAATTCATCCGATCTTCTAAGCTCGTTATAATGCGATCTTCCGACATCGTCAAAGCCTATTAATGCGAGGCGTTTTTTCATAATCTTTTCCGTTTTTTGATAGGCATTATAATTTATTTTGGTAATTATATGTTTAACCTGCTTTAAATCCCTTAAAACATATCCGATAAGTAACAAATCTTGCGCTTTATTTTAAAAATTTAATAAAAAATATGGTAAAATCAGCACTATTTTATAAATTTTGACAGGAAAAATTATGGATATCAGACAGGCTTATTTAGACTATTTTGCGAGCAAAAAACATGAGATTATAGACTCCGCTCCGCTTGTGCCAAACGACGCGACGTTGCTTTTTACAAATGCTGGCATGGTGCCTTTTAAAAGTATTTTTACGGGTGAAGTTCCGCGCCCTACTCCGCCTATTCGCACCAGCTGTCAAACCTGCATAAGAGCGGGCGGCAAGCACAACGACCTTGATAACGTGGGCTATACTGCGCGCCACCATACTTTTTTTGAAATGCTTGGAAATTTCAGCTTTGGCGAATATTTTAAAAAGGACGCGATCGCTTATGCGTGGGAATTTGTTACGGAAATTTTAAAACTGCCTAAAGATCGCCTATATGTCACGGTTCACGAAAGCGATGACGAAGCCTACGCAATGTGGCAAGAGCATATCGCAAAAGAGAGAATTTACAAATTCGGCGACAAAGACAACTTCTGGCAGATGGGCGATACGGGTCCGTGCGGTCCGTGCTCGGAGATATTTTACGATCAAGGCGCGGAGCATTTTAACTCCGATGAAGACTACATGGGCGGTGACGGCGATAGATTTCTTGAAATTTGGAACCTTGTCTTCATGCAATACGAAAGAAGCGCGGACGGCAAGCTAACTCCTCTTCCAAAGCCGTCAATCGACACAGGCATGGGCTTAGAGCGCGTAACGGCGATAAAAGAAGGTAAATTTAGCAACTACGACAGCTCGCTTTTCATGCCGATCATAAACGAAGTGGCTAAAATTTGCGGCAAGCCTTACAAATATGAAAGCGGAGCGAGCTACCGCGTCATAAGCGATCATATACGCTCGGTTACCTTCTTGCTTGCTCAAGGCGTGGGCTTTGATAAAGAGGGTCGCGGATACGTTCTAAGAAGAATTTTGCGTCGCGCGATCCGCCATGGATATCTGCTTGGCATCAAAGAGCCGTTTATGTATAAGCTTGTGGATAAAGTTTGCGAGCTGATGGGCTCTCACTACACTTATCTAAATGAGAAAAAAGAGTCGGTTAAAGAGCAAATTCGCCTTGAGGAGGAGAGATTTTTAACCACTATCGCTTCCGGACTTGAGCTGTTTAACGACGAGCTATCAAAAACGAAAGAAATTTTTAGCGGTGAGGCCGCATTTAAGCTCTACGATACATTTGGCTTTCCGCTTGATCTAACGGCGGATATGCTTAGAGATAAGGGGCTTAAAGTTGATGAAGCGAGGTTTGACGAGCTTATGAGCGAACAAAAAAGCCGCGCGAAAGCCGCGTGGAAAGGAAGCGGAGATAAAAGTGCAAAGGGCGATTTTAAAGAGCTTTTAGAGGAATTTGGCGAAAACAAATTTAGCGGATACGAAACCCTAGAGCAAAATAGCAAAATTTTAGCCCTGCTTGATGATGAATTTAAGCGCGTTTCAAGCCTAAAAGCTGGCGAAGAGGGCTGGGTAATGCTTGACGTAACTCCGTTTTACGCTCAAAGCGGTGGTCAATGCGGAGATGCGGGCGAAATTTTAAACAAAGCCAAAGTGCTTGATACGCAAAAATTCTTTGGGCTAAATTTATCTCAAATTTCGGCTACCGGCGAGCTAAAAACAGGCGATGATGTCGAAGTAAAAGTATCGGACGAAAGAAGCGAGATAGCTCGCCATCACAGCGCCACGCACCTTCTTCACTCGGCATTAATTAAAATTTTAGGCAGCCACATCGCACAAGCGGGCTCAAGTGTGGAAGCAAACAAGCTTAGATTTGACTTCTCGCACCCAAAAGCGCTAAGCAATGAAGAGCTTGAGAAGATAGAAAATTTCGTAAACAACGCTATCGCAAAGGGAGCGGCCGCAAAAATAGAGATCATGGACTTAGATGAGGCTAAAAATAGCGGCGCGATAGCTCTGTTTGGCGAGAAATATAGCGATAAAGTGCGCGTGCTAAGCTTTGGCGATGTAAGCAAAGAGCTTTGCGGCGGAACGCACGTAAAAGATATAAGCGAGATCGGAGCCTTTTTTATAACAAAAGAAAGCGGCGTAAGTGCTGGTGTAAGAAGGATAGAGGCGGTTTGCTCCAAGGCTGCGTTAAATTTAGCAAGAGAGTTCAGATCCGAGCTTGACGAGCTAAAGTCGGAGCTAAAGAGCGTAGAGCCTATGAACGCCGTTAAAAAGCTAAAAAATGAGATAAAAGCGCTAAAAGAAGAGCTTAAAAATACAGGCGGTTCAAAAGCTATAAATTTAAGCGAGATAAACGGCGTAAAATTTGGAGTTGAAATTTTACAAAGCGGCGATATAAAAACCGCGATTGACGAGATAAAAAATGCAAATGAGCGCGTTGCAGTCTTGTTTATACAAGAAAAAGAAAGCAAGGTGCTAGTCGCGGCAGGCGCTAAAAACGCAAATTTAAAAGCCGGAGAGTGGGTAAAATTCGTAGCTCAAATTTTAGGTGGAAACGGCGGAGGAAGAGATGACTTTGCAACCGCGGGAGGAAAAGAAGTGGATAAGATCGAAGAGGCGAAAAAATCAGCCCTTGAATTTGCTAAAGAGAAACTTTCGTGATAAATAAAATTTTAACCGTAGGCGTTATCGCCAAAGAGTTAAATTTGATGAGATAGAGGATAAGAATGCCTGAATTTAATATAGCTTTTGCAAAGCTAAGCCATGTAGTGCCGTTTTTACACATAAGCGCTACCATCGTTTTTATAGGATTTCAAGCTTGCTTTTGGTTTATGTGCAAATTTTTCATGCAAGGAATCGCAAATAACCACAAAAGATACGTTATGGTTATCGATGCTCTTAAGCGCCTTGGTTACGCGGTTTATAGCTCTTTGGCAATCATTGCGATAACAGGGCTTATGATCGAAGATAGCGACTACTCTAAGATAGCCGACCCCATGTCAAATAGCATAATAACAACCAAATGGGCGATGTTTTGCTTCTTGCTTATCAACGTAGTTTATGTCACATACAGACTAAAAAAAGCTATAAAATCAATGAATGAGGGCGAATACATCGAGCTTCACGAAAATTTGATCGTTATTATATATTATTTCATCCCGTTAAACGTGGTTGCCGCACTATTTGCAACTTATCTGGGCGTGGCTTATAGAGGATTTTAATGATAATTCTAGCTTCAAGTTCGGTTACAAGAGCTAAAATTTTAGAAGAAAACGAAGTAGCTTTCAGGCAAATTTCTTTTGAATTTGACGAAAGCGGCGCAGATAAGAGTCTAACTCCCGCAAGCTATGTATTTAAAATAGTCCAAAGCAAAAAAGATCAGTTTTTAAAAGCTTATCCGAATTTAAAAAACCTGCTTTTTGCCGATAGCGCCGTTGTTTGCAAAGGTCAAATTTTAGGCAAGGCAAAGGATGAGAAAGACGCGCTTAGGATGCTAAATTTGCAAAGCCAAAGCGTGACTAAAATAATCACCGCAATGATATTTATAGGCGAAAATTTCGAATTTATAAATGTCAGCAGGGCTTCTTATAAATTTTCCAAATTTGACCAAAGCGAGCTTGAGGAGTATATCAAAAGCAATGACTGGCAAGGCAAGGCTGGAGCCATGATGATAGAGGGGTTTAATAAAAAATACATCGTAGAGCAAATCGGCAACGAAAGCACCGCCAGAGGCTTGAACTACGAACAACTAAAGGCGTTTTTATGAGATATTTGGTTTCACTTGTTTTTATCGTATTTGTTTCGGTGTGTGCGGCACTTATATATCTTTACTCGCAAATTCGATTTGATGCGACGAATATCATCGAATTTAAACCAAAACTCACAACCCAAATTTACGACAGAAACGGTGAGCTTATAGCAAATATCTTTGAAGAAAACAGAGTTTACGCAAGATACGACGAGATACCTCCTCGCCTTATCGAAGCGCTTATAGCCATTGAGGATACGAGCTTTTTTGAGCACGGAGGAGTAAATCCAGAAGCCATCACAAGGGCTATCATAAAAGATATCAAGGCTAGAAAGTTGGTTGAGGGAGCAAGCACTCTAACTCAGCAGCTTGTAAAAAATATGGTTTTATCGCGCGAGAAGAAATTTACCCGCAAGATCAAAGAGATAGTGCTTTCTATGAAGCTTGAAAACGAGCTTAGCAAGGAAGAAATTTTAGAAAGATATCTAAACCACGTCTATTTCGGACACGGCTATCACGGTATCAAAACGGCTGCGAAGGGGTATTTTAGAAAGGAGTTAAACGAGCTTAGCTTAAAGGAGATAGCTATCCTTGTCGGATTGCCAAAAGCTCCTAGCGCTTATGATCCGACAAGACATCTTGATCTGTCATTAAGTCGTGCAAATAACGTTCTTTGGCGCCTTAACATACTTGGCTGGATAAACAAAGAGGAGTATGAAAGATCGCTAATGGAAACTCCCGCGATCTATGACGACACCCTTACGCAAAACAAGGCTCCATACATAGTAGATGAGGTTATAAAGGAGGCTTCAAAGCACTTTAGCGACATTAAAACGGGCGGATACGTCATCGAAACAAGCATTGATCTAAAGGTTCAAGAGATGGCGATAGAGGCGCTAAAATTCGGATATAACGAAATTTTAAAGCGCGACAAGGACGCAAACGCTTCGGTTTTAAACGGGGCTATCGTGGTTACTATGCCAAATAGCGGAGATGTGTTAGCGCTTGTGGGCGGAGTTGATTACTCCAAGAGCAACTATAACCGCGCTACTCAGAGTATGAGGCAGCCCGGATCAAGCTTTAAGCCGTTTATCTATCAGATGGCGCTTGATATGGGATACTCTCCTATGAGTAAAACCGCCGATATATCAAGGGTTTTTGACTCGGGAAAAAAAGACGAGCAGTGGAAGCCAAAGAATTACAGCGGAGGCTTTCAAGGCTATATCACGCTTAAAGACGCGATTAGACAGTCTAGAAACCTAGCGACCATAAACCTGCTAAACGAGATTGGGCTTGATGCGGTGCATAAGCACTTAAGCGAAATTGGCTTTAAAAACGTGCCAAAAGACCTATCTATAGCGCTTGGAAGCCTTGGAGTTTCGCCGCTTGACTTTTCTAAATTTTACTCTATCTTTTCAAACCAAGGCGAGATGGTTGAGCCTACTCTTATCAAAAGAGTTATGAGCGCTCAAAATATCGAAACCGTCTTTGAGCCAAAACGCACGAGAGTAACCGAGCCCGAGCAGGCTTATTTGATGAATGATATGCTAAAAACAGTCGTAAATAGCGGCACCGGACAAAACGCCAAAGTTGCAGGAGTGCAGATAGCGGGCAAAACGGGAACTACAAACAACAATATAGACGCGTGGTTTTGCGGTTATACGCCCGAAATTCAGGTTATAGTTTGGTACGGCAACGACAACAACACTCCTATGAGAAAGGTTGAGGGCGGCGGAAGGACCGCTGCGCCGGTGTTTAAAAAATTCGTCCAAAGCTATATGAAAGAATTTCCAAACTCTAAAAAGAGCTTCACGCAGCCTGAAGGCGTATTTCGTGCGATGTATGAGGGCAAAGAGGAGCTATACACCAAAACTTCTCCGCTTCCAAAACAAGACGCACAAGATACTCTTATAAATCAAGATAACGAGGGGATGATATTTTAATCATCCTCTTGCTTTGGAATATAATAATTTCTATTTAAATAAAGACATATAAGATAAACCGCTATACAAATTGGAAAAAC
>JAUNLC010000001.1:63651-84286 GCA_030532465.1 Campylobacter sp.
CGCCTAATAAACCTATGCAAGTTATATCTTCTTTTAAATTCATCAGGAATTTCTGCAAATTTTTCATCTAATTCGTTCATTATTGCCTCTTTATTTTTTACAGAACTATTTTTTTGGCTCAAATTCGATTTTGTTTAACCAAACACAGGCTATAAAAATCAAAAAACAAATTAAATACGAAAACATAAGAAAAATTTCTATAATCCAGTCATCAATATAATCAATCAAAAGTATCATAACAAACAAAATCAGCGAATTGCCGATAAATATAAAAAATACCATAGCAACTTCGAGTTTAAAAATTCTAAGACTATATGCAGGGTTGTTTACAAACAAAATGCTGTATTTTCGGCTATTATCTCGCTTTACTCTATTACAAAAAAGCAAAAGCGCATATAAATATACACGCGCAAGCAAAAGCATAGAAAGTAAGCTCTCTAACGTCAAGCCAGTCGCTCATAAATTCCAAAGTAAAATCAAAAAAAGTAAGCAGTGCCGACGCTAAAACCGCACAAAGCCAAGCACAGATAAAAGCTAAAATATAATTTCTAAATTTTCTTAATCTATCAAATTGTCTTTTTAAATTTTCAGGTATCAGGCTAAATTTCTCATCTAAATTCAAGCGCAACCTCTTTGAGCCCTACTCAACGAGCTTTAACTGCTCCTTGCAGATACTCTTCCATGAGCTTTCAAAATTTAAGCCCACACACTCGTTTATATAGGGCTTTGCCTCGCTTGGCTGTTTGCGTTTGATATAAATTTCCGAAATTTGAGCAAGCGCTCTAGCCCTATCGTTTGGCGCAAGCTTTGAGTCCACAAGCTCCTTTGAAGCTTTAGCCGCTTCATCAAGTCTATTGAGTCTATTAAGCGAGTCGATATATGTGAAATTTATCTTCGGGCTAAAGGTTGCTATGTTTAAGCGATTTTGCAGATCGATTGTCTTTTTGGCATATATAACGGAATTTACAAAGTCGCTATTTAAGCGCGCCGCCTCAGCCATCTTATCGTAAGTTTCAATCACTTTAAAATCATCTTCTCTAAGCGTCTCTATCGCACTTATCGTAGCTGCCGCGTCGCTTATGCGATTAAGCTTAAGCAGAGCTTCAAAACGATGAAAAAGCACAGGCGAGACATCGGCATACTCCTGCTTGGTTGCGATTGCAAGCGCCTCATCGGCTACACGCAAAGCTTCAGAGTATTTTTCCACTTTGATAAGCGCAGAGCTTAGCTTTATGAGCCACTCGATACGATCAAGCATATCTTTAGCGTTCATATTTGCACGCGCTAGCTCGTACGCACTCTCAAAGCGAGATAGCCTCATATAGCAGTCAAATAGCTTAAATTTGGCATCTATACTCCCATCGATACCGTATCCCTCGACCAAAGATACCACTCTTTTGCAATTATCCTCTCTTAAAGAAATTTTAGCAAGCTCCAAGGCGGCTTCGTTTACAACGCTTATCGCCTCACTTTCGTTCATGTCGCGAGCTGCGTCTGTATAGCGAAGCACATCGCTAAATTTGCCCTCTTTTAGATACAAACCGACCTGTTCTTTAAGAGCTTTTTGCGCTATCTCGTTTTTAGGGTATTTTTCCATAAGCACATCGTAGTACTCGTGCAGTTTAGTTGCATTATTTTCCTTTAGCTCGAAAAACAGCCTATCAAGCCCCGTCTCGATCTGAGCGATAAAGCCTCCGTCTTTAAATTCGTTTTGATATCGCCTTAAATATTTGTAAGCCTTATCAACATCGTTCGTATTGCTTAGACTAAGGGCTAAATTTTTAAGCGCGATCTCATAATGGTCGTCGTTTTTCTTGGAATTTTCAACCAAAATTTCATAAATTCTTGAAGCCACGTCATCCATCTTTCGGTCGTGAAAGACTCCCGCTAGCTCCATAGAGGAGGCTATATCGTTTAGCAAATAACTTTCGTTGGCGTTTAGAATTTTTAGTATATACTCTTTTGCTCTTTCAAATTTAGCCGCATTTATGCTCGTTTGCGTTAAGCTTAAAGCCGCCCTGCTTGCTACATCGACGCTATTAGCCGAATAAAGCACGTTTTCATACATCCTAATGGCATCGTTCGTCTTGCCGCTTATATAAATTTTATCGGCAAATTCAAGTATAGCCATCTTTGTCCAAGTTGAGTCTGGATGTTCGTTCATAAGTATATCAAGCGTGTAATTAGCATCGCTCATCATATCTTGTTTGATATATGACTTCGTAACCAGATACAGCACTTCCGAGTAGTTTTCATCGGAGGTAAAACGCCTCATCCACGCCTTGCCCTGATTTGTTATATCGATAGGCAAAATTTCGTTATAACTCTCCTCTTTTTCTAAAATTTTATCAAGTGCTCGTAGGCGGTAAAGCATAAATTCACTCGCAAATATGCTTTGAGCGTATCTTCTTAAAGCGGTCTCGCTTGCGGCTACTACAGCCTCGTAACGCCTTGCGTCATAGTCTTTTTTGATATCAAGATATAAGTTTATATCGTGACTATCGGGATTTTCTATCGGAGCCTTGTTTAGATCAAGAGCGCCCACGCTTGGAAGTCTCATATCGTTAAAGCTTGGTGCGAAATTTATGCCCTCTTTTTTCGTCTTATCAAACTCGCTTAAAGCGGGATCTATCAATATGGCATGGTGCTTGGCAAACTCATCTTTACTTGATATCACATCGCTTTTACCAAACAAAGGGCTTTTATAGCTTATAAGCCTTGAATTTGCATGAGGAGTTACGGTTATCTTGGTTGAGTTTTTATCTTGGGTAAATTTTATATCAACCAAAGAGAGAATTTTATCCTCTATCTTAGGAATTGAACTGCTCGAAATTTCGCAGATGTAAATTTTCTTATCGTAGGCTAAAAGCTCTTGCTTGCAACTAAATTCGCTCTCATCTTTTAGATGTAAGATACTATAAGATACGCCCGATTCTTTGCCGGAATTTAGAGTCAAAGAAAAGGCGAAAGCAAAGATCGGAAGAAGAGGCAAGATAGTTAAAAGCGCTAATTTTTTCATAATGATATTATATGATGTTTAATTTTAAAAACCACTTGCAACCACGTAACTAGATATGATCTTAAGCAGAGGATTTATCATAAATATCGCGGTTATCGTAGCCATAACGGCAAAGCCGACTATAACCTTAAGCGCGCTTGAAGTGTTTGCTATATAGAGATTTTTATCTTTTACTACAGGCTCTTTTAAAAACATATATACTACAAGCTTTAAATAGTAATATATCGCCAAAGCGCTATTTATCATCATGATTACGGCAAGCGCTATATGATCGCTTGAAACTGCCGCTAAGACAAGATAAATTTTGCCCCAAAATACGCTAAAAGGAGGAATTCCCGCAAGCGAGATCATAAAAATTCCCATTATCACCGCGTAGCTTGGAAGCGTTCTTATCATACCTGCAAATTTTTCATACGGGTGTTTAAATCGCCTATCCCAGCATACGACATCATCGCATCTTGCAACCCAAAGCATGGAAAATGCGCCCAAATTTGCAAACAAAAACATGATCCAATACAAAAACAAAGCCGTATTGGCCGTCGTTGTTCCTATGACGATAGCGCACAGCACAAATCCCGCATGCGCGATCGAGCTAAAGGCGAGCATTCTTTTGACGTCTCTTTGAACTAGAGCCATAACATTTGCAAGAGTCATCGTTAAAACGGCGACTATATAAAGCATATCGTGCACCCACGCTATACCCGAATGCGCAAGACTCTCAAATAGTCTAAGAGCTACGATGAAGCCCGCAACCTTCGGCACCACCGACATATAGCCCGCAAGCGGGGCGTTAGTGCCCTCATATACGTCGGGAACCCATGTATGAAAAGGTATCAAGGATAGTTTAAATCCAATAGCGCTAAACATAAATACGCATCCTAGGATAACTATCATACTATCTTGTAAATTTAGCTCTTTTATAACCTCTCCTGCAAATCCTATCTCCACGCTTCCGCTTGAGAGATAAAACATCGCGGCTCCAAATACGAAAAATCCCGCTCCAAGAGCTCCCATGGTAAAGTATTTGATAGCGGCCTCTATCGATTTTTTCTTATTGTGAAGGGCGATTAGGGTATAAAGCGCTAAAGAGGAGGTTTCAAGGCCTATGAATATCAAGATAAGATTGTTGCTGCTAACCATAAATTCAAAGCCTGCTATCATAAACAAAAACAGAGCGTAGTATTCGCTCATCTCATATTCAAAAAAGCGTTTTGTGCTAAGCGCAAGCGGTATAAATAGAGCCGAAGCGGTTAAAATGACAAGCTGAGAGAGTATGGATATGCCATCTATCACCATAAGCCCGAAAAATCCCGTCATAAACCTATCCGAGTCCATAACTATACCGATATTAAGCATGATCGCTATGAGGCAAAATACGGTGTAAAAGGTGCGCGAAAGATCCTTTTTAAAAGTGCCTATGCATAAGATAAATAGCCCAAACACGATAAGCGAGAGCATAGGCGCAATGGAAGCTAAATTTAACTCGTCCAAATTTAAAAGCGCGGTATCATTCATTGATCCCTCCTATCTTGTTTGAGCGAAGGATAAATTCTTTAGCGTTTTGGCTCTTTGCACTCTCATACATCTTTTGAGTCATGGTTTTTACGCTTTGATTTATAGGATCTAAGATCAAATTTGGTCTTATTCCAAGATATATTACGATTAAGCAAAGCGGTACAAGAGCGGTTAGCTCGGTTAAATTTATATCCTTAAGAGCCAAATTTTCACCTCTACACTTTCCGTAAAAGACCTTTCTAAAAAGATTAAGCATATAAACAGCCCCCACTATCACACCCACTCCACCTAAAACTCCATAGATAAAATCACTCTTAAAAATTCCCGCTAAGCTTAAAAACTCTCCGACAAATCCTATCGTAAGAGGAAGTCCTATGCTTCCTAGCATAATCACGCAAAATACAAGCGCGAAGCGCGGCATAACGCTTGCAAGCCCTCCAAACTCGGCTATCATCTTGGTATGCCTTCGCTCATATACAATTCCCACCAGTAAAAAGAGCGCGCCGCTTGTTATACCGTGACTTATCATTAAAAAAACGGCTCCGCTAATACCCTCTACATTTAGAGCAAAAATTCCAAGCACAACGATACCCATGTGAGAGATGGAGCTATATGCGATCACCTGCTTCATATCATCTTGCGCGTAAGCTACCAAGGCGGTGTAAATCACCATGATAACGGCTAAAATCGCCACTACATCAAACATCCAAACGCTAACTTCGGTAAATATCGGAAGTAAAAATCTCACCATACCGTAAGTTCCCATCTTAAGCAGCACCGCAGCCAATAAAACCGAACCTATGGTAGGAGCTTGTCCGTGCGCGTAAGGAAGCCAAGTATGAAAGGGAAACATAGGAGTTTTTATCGCAAAAGCTATGAAAAATCCCAAAAACAGCCAAATTTGAGCGTTAAAAGGTATATCAAGTCTTTGCCAATCAAGCAAAGAAAAGCTCCAAACTCCCGTAATATCGTAATGATAATACGCCATAGTCAAGATAGCCACTAGCATAAATACCGAACCAAAAAAAGTGTAGATAAAAAACTTAACGGCAGCGTAAATTCTCTTTGCGCTTCCCCAAGCGCCGATGATGTAAAGCATAGGTATAAGGCTAAGCTCCCAAAACAGATAAAATAAGATAACATCAAGGGCTAAAAAGACCCCCATCATCGTCATTTCCAAAAACAAAATCGAGATGATAAGATGCTTTAAATTCTCCTTGATACTTAGAGCTATCAATGAGATAAGCGTCATAAACGCACTTAGCACAACCAAAAACAGCGATATGCCGTCAACTCCGACATAGTAGTTGATGTTTAGAAATTCTATCAGCGAAATTTGATTTATAAAGTTAAATCCGTCCGAGTTCATATCAAATCCAAACCACATGAAAACAGTAAGCAAAAGCTCGATAAATGCGATACAAACCCCATAAACTTTAATGCTTTTTTCCTCTATCAAAAAGCCAAACATCGCGCCAAGAGCGGGGAAAAATATAATAAGTCCAAGCATCAAATCCCCTTAAAAACAAATGCCAAAGTAAGCAGCACGACAAAGCCCGCAACCATAAGTCGCAACATCAAGGTTAAATTTCCGCTTTGCATACCGTCTGAAAAATTTGCAAATTTATATATGATATAAGCGACAAAATCAACGCTTTTATCGATTGCCGCCTCATCAAGCCTTCTGCAAATTCTAGCCATCTTCTCATATCCGTTTATAAAAACTCTCTCATAAATTTTAGGTATAAAATACTCGTTTTTAAGAAGCTTATAAATTTTCATCTCCTCTATTTTGCTTGTAAAAATCTCTTTTTTATAGGCAAAAATCGCAAAAAGCGTAGCAAGGGTGATGATAGCCAAAGTTGATGCAAGCATTACAAGGCTTGTATTAGAGCTTATATCAAGGCTAAATTTAGGCAAAATTCCGCCTGAAAGAAGCTCGAATTTATGCTCGAAAAATCCCGCAAAGATAGCTAAAATCACAAGCGGAACAAGCGAAATGATAGCTGATTTATTCGCCTCGTGCGGCTCGTTGGTAAATTTAGGCTTTGCAAAAAACACAAGCATGATAAGCCTAAAGCTATAAAACGCAGTCATCGCAGCACCCGCTAAAAGCACCACATAGACGGTAAAATTTCCCTCGCTAAAAGCGGCTTCTAAAATTTTATCCTTTGAGAAAAAGCCCGCAAAGGGATAAAACCCTGCAAGCGCCACAGAGCCTATAACCATAAACACGGCGGTTATCTTCATAAATTTATAAAGCCCGCCCATCTTTTTGATGTCAAGCTGATCGTTCATCGCATGCATTACGTTTCCTGCGCATAAAAACAGAAGCGATTTAAAAAACGCATGCGTAGCAAGGTGAAAAAGCGCTATCCAATAAGCCCCAAGCCCTGCGGCGACAAACATATATCCAAGCTGAGATAGGGTCGAATAAGCGATTATCTTCTTTAAATCGCTACTTACCATAGCCATCAAAGCCGCAAATACCGCCACAAAAGCTCCAAGATAGGCTATAAACCGTGAAATTTCAGGAGTAAGCGCAAAGATAGAATTTGCTCTAATCACCAGATAAACTCCCGCAGTTACCATTGTGGCTGCATGAATGAGAGCCGAAACCGGCGTAGGTCCCTCCATAGCATCGGCAAGCCAAGTGTGAAAAGGAAACTGAGCGCTCTTACCCATAGCGCCTATAAACAAAAATGCGGCTATAAGAGCGAGTAAAGAGTTGTCTAAATTTGAAGCCAACCTAAATACGTCCACATATCGCACGCTTCCAAACTCTTTATATATCAAAAATATCCCCAAAAGCATGCCAAGATCGGCGATACGATTCATGATAAAAGCCTCGTTTGCCGCAAACCCTGCCCTTTGCTTTTTATACCAAAAGCCGATAAGCAGCCACGAGCAAAGCCCTACTCCTTCCCAACCGATAAAAAGTCCGATAAAATTATCGCTCGTAACCAAAACCAGCATAGAAAAAACAAAGAGTCCAAGATAGCTAAAATATCTATTAAACCCCAAATCACCGGACATATAGCTTATGGAGTATACATGCACCACGCTTGCTACGACTCCGACTACGCACATCATTATCACGCTTATCTCATCTAGTATAAAGCTAAATTCGCTCTCAAATCCTCCCGCTATGATAAAATCTGCGATATATACCTCTATAGCCCCTCCGACACCTACTAAATTTAGTAAAACAAGCGAAGAAAGCGTGCTTACTATGATAAAAAAGGAGCAGACCATACCTATAAAGCTAAATCTTCTAGCATGCGAAAAAACTCCCGCAAAAGCGCTTGATAAAAGCGGAGCAAATAGCGAAACTATAAAAAGAGCCAGTATATTCACGCTTCGCTCCTCATACTTCTCATGCTTGAAATTTCAATCGAACCGGTCTTTTTATACCAAAGCACAAGGAGTCCAAGCCCTATGGCAACCTCGCTTGCGGCAACGGCTATGATAAAAAAAGCAAAGATCTGACCTATCATATCGCCGTTAAATTTCGATATAGCCGCAAGTGCGACATTTGCCGAATTTAGCAAAATTTCTGTTGAGAAAAAGAGCATTATCAAATTTCCGCGCTTCATTATGCCTATAAGCCCGATAGCAAACATTATCGCAGCCACTATGAGATAGTGATTAAGCGTTATCATCGCTAACTCCTTTATCCATATCCTTATGCACAAGAGCTATCGCAGCAACCATCGCCACTAAGAGCATAACGGCGGCAAGCTCAAAGACGACAAGATACTTAGTAAATAGCATAATGCCGATAAGCTCGATATTTCCCATATTTTCGATTATCGGATATCTAGCCTCTAAATTTGCCGAAGCTATCGGTGCCGCAAAGATCAGCACAAGCATGAGCGCGCTTAAAACCCCAAGCGTATATATAAGCCGCGAAGACGCCTTGCTTCTACTCTCGTTTATATCTTTGCTAAGGTCAAAAAACATCATCGAAAAAGCGTATAAAACCATCACCGCGCCGGTATAGACGATTATCTGCACGACTCCTAAAAACTCGGCCCCAAGCAAAAAGAAAAATCCCGATACAAATATCATGCCTCCGGCAAGAGAGGTCATAGCATAAAGGACGTTTGAGCTAAAAACGCTCATAGCAAAACACCCAAGGCTCATAGCGGCAAATGTATAAAACGCCACGACTTCAAACATCTCGCCTCTCCTTTACCTCTTTTTGACTCTGTTCTTTGCTTTCTTCTAAATTTTGCTCTATAGTTTCACTATTTTGCAAGGCTTCCTCTCTTGAAATCTCCTCATATACCTCTTGGCGCAAAATTTCATCCAAACTCTTATACGCAGTCGGAGTCTTTTTCACAAATCTATCCGCATCCGCACTCAAAGAGCCAAATCCGCTAAATTCAACCTGATCTCTTAGCTTATCTATAGGGGTTAAAAGATCTTCTTTAAAACCAAAATACGCCCTTTGCTCGCTTGCGTTTTCATATTCGCTTCCGTGCACGATAGCAAGCTCGGGGCAAACCTCGGCGCAAAGCCCGCAATAAACACATCTTCCGTAGTTTATCGAGTATTCAAGCACCTTTTTTCGCCCGTCATTTCCCTCTATGGTATTCATAGCGATACAGTTACTAACGCAAATTTTCTCGCATAGCCCGCATCCTATACAACGCTCATTTTCACTCTCTATAAACCTCATCAAGCGGTGCACCGAGCGATATCTTGGGCTAAGTTCAAGCTTTTCAAGCGGATATAAAAGAGTGTGAGATCTGCCCCAAATCATCTCTTTTAAAACAGTCCAAAGCCCTACAAAAAGCTCAAATTTAACCGCACGCGAAACAAATCTTTTAAATTTTTCAAATTTATTCATAGGAGGCTTATTTGTCTTTATCAAAATATATCCGCTCATAACAGCACCAGCCCGGTAATTAATATATTTACCACCGCTAAAGGCATCAAAACCTTCCAGCAAAGCCCCATCAGCTGATCGGGTCTTACGTGAGGCCAAGCGGCTCTCGTCCAAAGAAAAAAGAAAAATATAAAAGCCGTTTTTAAAATAATCATAAGCGCGCCCGGAACAAACCAGACAGGATTAAATCCTCCCAAAAACACAAGACTTACCAAAAACGAAGCCGTTATCATATTGGTATATTCTCCGATAAAAAACATCCCCCAGCGCATGCCCGAATACTCGGTGCCGTATCCGGCTACAAGCTCGGTTTCGTTTTCGGTTAGACAAAACGGGGTGCGGTTGGTCTCTACAAACGCTGCGATCAAAAACAAGACAAAGGCAAGAGGCTGCCTAAAGATAAGCCATCCGCCAAGCCCTGCGTCTTGATAGTTGTTTATATCTATGAGCGAAAGCGAGCCCACCATCATAATGACGCTTAAAAGCGAAAGTCCCGTTACCACCTCAAAGCTAACAAGCTGCATACCGGCTCTGGCTGCGGCGATAAGGGCGTATTTGTTATGGCTTGCAAGGCCCGCAAGAAGAGGCGAAAAGACACACACCGCGCTTACTCCAAGCACATAAAGCACTCCAACGCCGACATCTGCCAAAATAGGTCTTATCGTATGTCCAAACAGTTCAAATTCAGGCAAAAACGGCACCGTAGCAAGCGCGCTAAAGGCTCCTACGGCAGAGATGAGAGGCGCTATCATAAAGATAGGCTTGTTGGCAAATTGCGGCACGATATCCTCTTTGGTAAAAAGCTTTATCATATCGGCTAAAATTTGAGCTATGCCGCCCGGTCCAACCATGCTTGGTCCGATCCTTCTTTGCATATAGGCCAAAACTTTTCGCTCCACATAGGTTCCAAGCCCTGCAAGAGTTGCGAAAACGGAGATGATGATTAGGGATTTTACGATAGTTTCAACGATGTAAAAAGTATTCATCGCCCGCCCTTTAAAATTTCTAAATTCGCATATCTGCTCGCAAAAAATGCGCTTATATCTATCTTTTCGTCAAAATCGCCCAGATACGCCGCGCATGAGCTTAAATTCTTATCCAATTTAACATGAATGGCTAAAATTTTATCCTCTTTTTTTAACTTCACCGCCTCGTTGTCGATAAGACTGAATTTATCCAAAAAGGCTTGCGAGGCATAAAGCGCGCCCGCTTCGTTTAGCTGCGAGGCTCGGTTTGTAAATTTTGAAAATTGATGAATCGGATTTGCCCTATAAACGTTAAATTCTCTCTCATCAAATTTCAAGTTCTCAAAGTCAAATTTAGCGTTATCTTTAACTTGCACCGATTTTAGCAAATATCCCCTGTGAGAATTGCCGCCGTTATCATAATAGTTTTGCAAATCATCAAAATTCACATCGCTAAATTCGCTAACCTTAGCAAGCTTTGGCGTATAGTCTATGGTATAGCGCGATTTAAACCCAAGCTCGTTTGCAAGATCGTTTAGCGTGTAGCCAAGATATGGCAAAGCCGCATTTGTAGGCACGACGCGCTTATCGTAACTGACGAAAGTTCCCTCTTGCTGCGTTAGTGCAGGCGCATCAAGCTCTCCGCCGTAAACGCTCATACTAAAATCCGCTTTCTCGTTATATCCGAAGCTAAAGCCCGTTTGCGGCTCGTCAAGCTCGCAAATTTTAGCCACTCCAAGCGAGTTTGTGCGAGGCGGCACGATGACAACTTTAAATTTGCTAAATTTAGCGATCATCCCGACAAGCGCGGCTAAATTTAAAGCCTCTTTATGATAGATAAAATCCTCTCCGATAATGAGTGTAAAACTCTCCTTTTTGGCTCTTAGTTCGGTTATTTTAGCCTCATCAAGCCCAAGCTCGGCGGCAAATTTTAGCCTCTTTTGGATTTTAGGCTCTTCACCTTCAAACACTTCAATATCTATCAATTTTCTACTCAAAAATTCCTTTGTGTCTTCATCTAAATTCTCGCCGAATTCATATAAAATCCAAAGCAAAATTTTTGCCTCAACGCCCGCTTTATGCTCTACGAAAAGTAAATTTTTAGAGTAGGATTTAACTACTTCATCAACTATCGTATGAAAACAAATCGCAGATGATTTGTTTATCTTAAGTGCGTTATTTAGCGCGTAACCGACATTTGGCGCATCGTATCTTAAAAAGCTTCCCGCGCTTATGATAAAATCTGTTTTGACAAGGCTTGCAACATCTGCGTTATACAAGCTCTCACCGCTAAATTTAGCAAATTGATTTAAGAAATTCTGATATCTCTTAGCCTCGCTATTTACCAAATTTAGCCCGAATTTTCGCTTCAAATTTTGCAAGATAAGCGCTTCTTCGTTTGTTATAAAGCTGTTAAATATGATATTTTTAACCTCTCCTTGCTTAAATTTATCGACTATCTTTTCAAATGCGGCTTCGTTTTTGCAGGCATTTTCGTTAGCAAAGTCATATCCGTATCTTGCCGCAGGATTTAGCGTGGCAAAGTGAAAATCGTTGCTAACTCTATAAATTTTTCTTCTTCTATCCTCTATGCCTGCGGTTTTTACGTCGTAATATATAAGCTCGCAATCGCTTGAGTGCGGATTTGCCGCGGGGATTTTTTCTAGCTCCCAGATATTTGAGCCGTATTTAAACTCACTTCCCACAAGTGCGCCCACAGGACAGACGCTAGTGCACTCTCCGCAAAACGAACAGTCCAAATTCGCTCCCGCGCTTGGGGCAATAAGACTTTTTTGAAACTTGCTCCACACGGCAAAAGCATCTTTTGGCATGATATCTTTCATCTCTTTTGCGACTTGATCGCCTCCGCGCGGAGTAGTTTTTAAAGCGCTCTCGCCTATCTTATCCTTACAGACCGTTATACATCGTTCGCAAACTATGCAAAGAGCGGGATCGTAGCTTATCTTGCCCCACTTTACGTGCGGTTTGTGAGTATCTTTTATGGCATAATTTTGGCTAGTTACATTCATAAGCGCGGTTAAATTTTGTAGTTCGCACTCTCCGCTTTTATCGCAAACCCCGCATTCTAACGGGTGATTTATACAGTAAGTTTGCATGATGGCGTTTCGCTCGGCAACTATCTCAGGGGAATTCGTAATAACGGCCATACCGTCTTTTGCCTTGGCGTTACAGCTATATACGCGCTTGCCTTCTGCCTCAACCATACAAAGCCTGCAAGCAAGTGTGGGCGAACAGCCGCTAAGGTAGCATATCGCAGGTATATAAATTCCGTTGCGTCTTGCGATATTTAGTATGCTTTCGCTCTCGTTAGCCTTACAGTGGATACCGTCTATAAAAACACTTATCTGCTCGCTCATGTTTAGTCTATTTTCGAAATTTTTACAACCTTAAAGTTATAGCCCGAAATTTCTTTATCGGCAAAGAGTCCGACCGTTCCTTTCATAAGACTATCAAGCCTAAATTTACGAATCGCCTCAAGCCCTGTCGTCTTTATATTAACCATGTCGCCGTCTTTTATCTTAGCAGCTATCGCAAAGGAAGCCGAGCCCACAAGCTCACGGCTATCTCCTTTGTAAGCAAAAATAACGCTTCCGTCAAAGCTCTCAAGCTCTTTTAGCTCGCTTAGCTCTCCGCCGGTTTCAACCTCCTTAACTTCGCCGTCTGAGAGCACCACATCCAAATTTAGCAAATTTAAAAACTCAAATATAAGTTTTGAATCAAGATGGGTAAAAAATGTGCTATCGATTATGATATTTTTTGTATCCTTTAAAAACTCGGCGATAGCCTCAAACTCCTCTTCTCCAACGCTACTTTCGCCGCTTAAAAGCCCTTCGTCAAGCTCTGTTAGATATTCGCGCACATCATCATTTAAGCTACTTTGGTCGAGAAAATACTTACAAATAAGAGCCAAAACGTAGCTTATAGAGCCTATCTCACAGCGAATAAGATTTTCACCGCCTAAAATTTTATCCTCAAAACAAGATATATATAAAAATTCATTCTTTTTAAGCTCTGCGGCTAAATTCGGGTTTTGCAAACTAAGCAAACTCGCCATACTAAGAGTTTTACCGCCTTTAAATTTGCTAAATTTCATACTTCGCCTTTTAGTTTTTCTTTACCGCCATCATCCAATCAACTTGATTAAATTTAAGCGAATTCATTATCTCACAACCGTTTCTAACGGCTAAATTTGCACACTCTTCTATACATTCAAAGTTGCCTATCTCAAACAGATAGATACAAACCTCATCGCTTCTAAGCCTAAGGATACCGCGCTCAAATTCGCGTATAAACTCGCCTTTTAAATGCCTTAGATCAACCCTTTTCATCTATCCACTTCACCTAGTATTATATTTGAACTGCCTATGATGGCTACTACGTCGGCTATGTATTGGCCTACTAAAAGCTCCTCGTAAAGCGCGCAGTGAAAAAAGCTCGGAGTGCGAATTTTAAGCCTATAAGGGCTTGATTCGCCTGTTGAATATATATAAAATCCAAGCTCCCCTTTTGGCGACTCCGTAGGATGATAAATTTCTCCCGCTTTTGCTCTAAGTCCCTGAGTTACCAAAACAAAATGCTGCATAAGCGAGTAGTTTTGCGTCATGATCTGCTCTTTGCCGGCACTTACAAACTGCGGAGAATTAGTCAAAATTTCAGGGCCGGTCGTATGATAAAGCTTTGCGCATTGAAGCAAAATTCTAACGCTTTGCCTCATCTCCTCCATATAAAGCTTATATCTTGCATAACAATCGCCCGCAGTAGCGTAAGGCACGTCAAATTCAAGCTCATCATAGATAAGATACGGCTCAGCTTTTCTGATATCCCAAGGCACTCCGCTTGCTCTTAGCATCACTCCCGAACACCCCCAACTAAGCGCGTCTTGTTTGCTTAAAACCCCTACGCCCTCAAGCCTCATGCGCCAAATTCTATTATCGGTTAAAAGCGCTTCATAGTCTTTTATATCGTTTGGAAATTTATCGCAAAACCAAGCCAGTTGAGAGAGCCAGCCTTCAGGCAGATCAAGCGGCATACCGCCTATACGAACGCTTGAGTGAGTCAAACGTGCGCCACAATACGCCTCCATGAGATCAAGCACGTATTCACGCTCCCTAAAAGCGTATAAAAACACGCTCATAGCTCCTACGTCAAGGGCGTGAGTGGCTAAAAAGAGCAGATGAGAGCTTATACGGTTAAGCTCTAAGATCATAGTTCTAATTATTTGCGCTCTTCTTGGAACTTCGATACCGCAAAGCTTTTCAACCGCCGCACAAAGCGCGTAGTTATTGGCGCTTGATGCTATATAATCAACCCTATCGGTTACGGGCAAAAACTCCTGAAAGGTCATATTTTCAGCCATCTTTTCAACGCCTCTATGCATGAAGCCAACCTCGGGCATAGCACGCACCACCTTTTCGCCGTCAAGCTCAAGCACGAGCTTAAGCTGTCCGTGTGCGGACGGGTGTTGCGGGCCGAAATTCAGTATCATCTTACCGTTGTTTTCTTCAAATTCTATATTTTCAAAAAACGGCTTAAGTCTGCTTGGATTTTGCATCTAAGGTCTTTTCTTTAAAATTTTGGCTTTTTCGCGCTTTAGGCGTTTTACAAGCGCCACTCCGCCCTCTTCTTGATACTCTTGCAAAATTTTCTCGTCTCTTGGCTTGGCTCCGCGCTCAACTTCATGATAAATTCTTGAAAAATTGAAAGTATCCTTGCTATCAACCATAGCGCTATCTCTGTTTTCAGGACCTATTACTTCACGATATTCGCGCCCGAAAATTTTATCCACCTCATACCATCTAGCCTGCTCGTCTCCGTGAAGAGGATAGGATTTTAAAAGCGGATACGAATGCCAATCATCAGGCATGATAAGACGTTTTAAATTCGGATGATCTTTTATCAAAATTCCAAACATATCATACATCTCCCGCTCCGACCAATTCGCACTTTTATAAACAGAGGTCACACTTTTAAGCATTTCACCCTGCCTTATAAAGCACTTAAGCCTTGCTCTCTTGGTCTTTAAAACCGATAAAAGCTGATAAAATACCTCAAAACCGCCCTTTTTAGCTATAAGATCAACCGCGGAAATTTCACATAAAACTTCATACCCAAACTCTTTTAAGGCAGATAGGCAGGTTAAATTTTGCTCTTTATCCACGTAGATAACAAGCTGATTTAGCTCTACGTATGAGTCTAAAATTTCTATGCCTTTAGACTTTAAAAACTCTATATCCTCTTCAAATTCGCTTCCCTCAATGTCAAATTTCTGCGTCTTTTCAGGCTGATAAAATGGGTCTTTGTAATAGTGCTTTTTTTGAGCGTTTTTTCTATCTTTATACTCTCTCATCAAACTAGCCTTTTTGGAGTTTGGGCTCTTTTTGCGCTTTGTTTGCGAATTTTCTTTTGAAGTATCATAAGTGCGTATTGAAGCGTCTCGGGACGCGGAGCGCAGCCGGGCAAGTAGATATCAACGGGTATTATACGGTCCACTCCTTGCACGGTTGAATAAGTGTTAAACATACCGCCCGTGTTCGCGCAACTTCCCATAGATATGACCCATTTTGGCTCAGCCATCTGATCGTATAATCTGCGCGTAAATTCAGCGTGTTTTTTAGTAAGGGTTCCGGCTATTATCATAACTTCCGAGTGTCTTGGAGAGGCTCTAAAAATCGTTCCGAATCTATCAAAATCATATCTGCTCGCCCCGCTTGCCATCATCTCTATCGCACAGCACGCAAGCCCGTAGCTAAGCGCCCAAAGAGAGTTGCTTCTGCCCCATTGCACAAGCTTATCAACGGTTGTTAAGGCTACGGGCAAACCCGCGCTTGCCGCATAATTTATCTGATGCCTTGCCACTTAAAAGCTCCTTTCCCCCATGCGTAGATAAATCCTACCGATAAAAGCGCTATAAAAAGAAGCATCTCCACAAAGCCGAATATCCCTAAAATTTTAAAATCGACCGCCCAAGGAAACATAAAGATAACTTCCACGTCAAAGAGTATAAAAAGCATGGCGTAGATAAAGTAGTGAGCATTTATGCGGTTTGGTTGCTTTACGACCTCAGGACCGCACTCATACATGGCAAGCTTTAGACGCTCGGAGTTTTTATTTGCCAGCATTGAGCCTATCTTGCTTGAAGCAAATACTATCAAGCCAAATAGGATAACAGCTAAAACAAGTATAACAAAAGCGCCAAAATATGAACCGCTCATTTGCGAATGCGACACGAAAAAACCTTTGAAATTTTATAATTAACAAAGATTTTATAAAAATTTATTTTAATTGAGAGTTAAATTTGAGAATTTGGGCTATAAATTTAACCTTAGTCGGTCAAATTTACGCTTATTTTTTACTTTTGAAGTCCAAATTTCACAGCCGCTTTTGCAAGCTCAAGAGTCGCATCTACAAATTTATCTTTTTTCTTGGCATACGGCAAAAATAGCGGTATCTCGGTGCAAGCGGCTATATAAGCATCAGCCTCGATCTTATCTATAGTGTCGTTAAAAAGCTCGACATACTCTTTTAGCTTGTTTGCCTTTGCGCCTTTATAGATACAATCCATTATATTTTCAAGCAAATTTTCAGGAATTTGCACGCACTCAAAGCCGCTTGCGATAAGTTCGTTTTCGTAAATTTTAGCTTTAGTCGTGCCTGTTGTCGCGATAACCGCTATCTTCTTTGCGCTTGGATAGTTTTGCTTGATAGAATTTACGGCGATTTTTGCTATGTGAAGGATGTTTATGCCGCACTCTTCTTTAAGTCTTTTTGCAAAATAATGAGCGGTATTACAAGATATGCAAACAGCCTCGCACCCTGCGTTTTTAAGCCTTAAAGCAGCCTCTTTCATAAAAGGAAAGGGATCTTGCCCGCCATGAAGTATATAAGCCGTTCTATCGGGAATTTGCGGATAATTATCGATGATTATAGGTATATTGTCCTGATCTTTTTTAGCATCGGTTAGCTCAACTATCTTAGCGTATAGATCAATGGTGGCAAGTGGTCCCATTCCGCCTAAAATTCCTATTCTTTTCATCTTATTATCCTTTAAATTTAAAGAGCCAAGAGGATCTCTCTTGGCTAAATTTACTCCGCTCTTATATAAGAACAGGAGCTATTAAAAATCCTAGTATAACCGAGATCGCAACCATGATTGTACCGGGCACGAAAAATGAGTGGTTAAATACAAATTTACCAACTTTCGTAGTTCCAGTATCATCCATCGCGATAGCGCCTAGCGTCGTAGGATATGTAGGTAGAACAAATAGTCCCGAAACGGCTGCAAATGAAGCGACCAATATCCAAACGTGTTGTGAATTTTCAGGGCTTGTCATACCAAGAGCAACGGCAACGGCAGGCATCATAACGCGAGTTGTGGCGGCTTGTGAGTATAGCAGGCAGCTTAGGAAATAAAGCGCAACCGCCAAAATAAACGGATATTGAGTAACTACGTTTTTGGCTATCTCTTTGATGCTGTCAATGTGTCCGTTAACAAACGTTGTTCCAAGCCATGCGATACCGATAACGCAGATGCACGCATTCATACCGCTTTGAAATGTGCTGGTTGAAAGAAGCTTACCCGTATCGACCTTGCAAAGCACTACGATGATAAAGCCGATAGTTAGCATAAAGCTGATAATTGCGTTATCTCTTGACAAGATAGGATTTTCGATAAGACCTACGCTCTTTGAGATGGCAAGCGCGTAAGCAACGATGATTAAAACACCTATACCAAATATCGCAACAGATCTCTTCGCATAAGGCTTAAGCTCCTTATACTCGGCATCCTTAACCTCTTCAACTAGACCTTTTGCAAGTCTTTCTTGATAGATCGGATCTTTTGAAAGATCTAAATCGTAAAATTTATTTACAAAAAACGAAGTTATAAGCATGGCTACAAATGTCGTAGAAATGCATATAAACAGCAGCATCGGATAGCTAACGCCAAGCGGTTCGACAACGCCCGTCATAGCAACAAAAGCCGCTGAAATCGGGCTTGCGGTAATCGCAACTTGAGATGAAACAACCGAAAGCGCAAGAGGCGCTGAAGGCTTAATGTTTTGTCCTTTGGCAACCTCGGTGATAACAGGAAGCATTGAAAAAGCCGTATGCCCAGTTCCTGCAAATATTGTTAGCAAGTATGTGACAATAGGAGCTAAAAAGTTAATTTGCTTTGGATTTTTGCGCAAAATTTTAGATGCGACCTGAACAAGGTAATCAAGACCGCCGGCAACTTGCATCGCTGTAATAGCGGATATAACCGAAGCGATGATAAGGATAACGTCCATAGGGATACCCTTCATCTCTACTTTCATACCAAGCATCGCCAAAACGACCACGCCAAGTCCGCCTGCATAGCCAACGCCCATACCGCCTAGCTTAACGCCTAGGTAGATACCTCCGAATAGGACTATAATCTGTAAAATCAGCATTATATCCATAAAATCTCCTTTATAATTTTTTAACTTTCACTTTAAATCAAATTTTGGGTATGCATAAAATTTACATACCCAAATTGACTTCAAATTTATTTGCCCATATGCGGATCAAGCATATTTTTAGGCTCTAAAATTTTATCTATCTCTTCTTTGCTTAAATAGCCTCTTTCCAAGCAGATATCGCCAACGGCTTTGCCTGTTTGAAGCGCTTCTTTGGCAATACTTGCGGATTTCTCGTAGCCGATATATGGGTTAAACGCCGTAACGATACCGACTGAGCCAAGAACTGATTTCAAGCAAGCTTCAGGATTTGCGGTTAGTTTTCTAATGGCTTTTTCGGCTAGAGTTTTCATGGCATTTTCTAGGATAAATATAGAGTTAAATAGCGCATAAGCGATTCCCGGCTCAAACGCGTTTAGCTCAAATTCGCCTCTTTCAGAGCAAAGCATGATAGTAACGTCATTTCCGATCACTTCGTAGCAAGCCTCGCCCACAACCTCGGCTATAACAGGATTTACCTTGCCCGGCATTATCGAGCTTCCCGGTTGCATTTGAGGCAGATTTATCTCGCCAAGACCGCATCTTGGGCCCGAATTCATCAAGCGAAGGTCATTTGCTATCTTACTAAGTCTAACCGCAGCTGTTTTTAATGCGCCACTTACATGAACGAAATCCGCAGTATCTTGAGTAGCGGCTATAAAATCATCCGCCGGCTTAAAGTTTACGCCTGTTATTTGGCTTAAAATTTTATGCACGGAAGCTTTATAATCAGGATGGCAGTTGATACCGGTTCCAATCGCAGTTGCACCCATGTTTAGATATGTCATTGATTCGCGAGCGGCTGTGATTTTTTCTATATCGCTTTTGATATAGCTTGCAAACGCGTTAAAAGTATTGCCAAGCGTTGTAGGAACGGCATCTTCAAGCTCTGTTCTACCCATTTTTATAATATCTTTAAAATCTTTCGCTTTTACTTCAAGCTCCGTTTTAAGAAGCTCCATGGCCTTTAAAAGATCTGTTAGTTTTGCATAAGCGGCTACTTTGATAGAACTTGGATATGTGTCGTTTGTGCTTTGACCTAAATTTGTGTGGTCGTTTGGATGAAGATATTGATATTCGCCCTTTTTATGCCCCATGCTCTCAAGTGCGATGTTTGTAATAACCTCGTTTGAATTCATATTTGTAGAAGTTCCCGCACCGCCTTGAATCATATCAACCACGAATTGATCTTTAAACTCACCCGCGATCAATCTATCGCAAGCTTTTGCTATGGCATCGGCTTTTGCCGCGTCAAGCACTCCAACCTCTTTGTTTGCCAAAGCAGCCGCTTTTTTAATTTGAGCGAATGCTTTTATGAAATAAGGATAGTCACTAAGCTTTCTTCCGCTCATATGAAAGTTCTCAAGAGCTCTAAATGTCTGAACGCCGTAATAAACGTCATCAGAAATTTCAAGCTCACCTATAAAATCGTGTTCTTTTCTAGTTCCCATAATGAACTCTCCTTTAAAAAAATTTTAGTTAATGAAACTATACTACAAACTTTATAATTTTTAAATTAAAAAATTAATTTTCAACTAATTTTCTACTATTTAGATTTATTTTTTGTTATAAAATTAGAGTTAGCTTAATTTATATTTATATTAAGGATTGTTCTTATTCTTATATATAAAAAATATTATTTAGAATAAGTTGTTTAATGAAATATTCTAAATTTTAGGGTTTAAAATAAAATAGCATAGAAATAGTATAGATATATCAACTATAAATTGTATAAGATAAATTTGGC
>JAUNLC010000001.1:84386-100322 GCA_030532465.1 Campylobacter sp.
TAAAACAAATGTAAATATGTAGTTAATAACATTAATTAACTACATATAACGCTAAGATTTTTTATAAAATATAAATTTTAATTTTTTAATTTAAGAATTTTAAGCATTTAAGACCTTAAAAACTCTACTTACGTCATCATTCTTGCTTAAGCTTAGTCTAACTATACTATCTTCAAGCGCATTTAGAGCATGAGGCGCATTTGCTTCAAGGGTAACCATATCAAGCTCATTTAAAATTTCCACATCATTTCTTACGCTAAATTCGATCTTACCTCTAAGGACTTGCACCATTATGGCACTGGGCGCCTGATGTTCTTTTATTATTGAACCTTTTTGTAAATTTATGCGTATCTCTTTGCTTCCTTGTCTTTCAAAAAGCTTTATAACTTTTACACCCTCGAATTTATCATCTTTCCAAACAATCTTTTGCATATTAATACCTTTTTTAGGAATATAAGAAAATTATATCTTTACGGAATAAATTTTTTATTGATTTCAGTTAAGAGTGATGATGTCTGTTTTTGAGTTTAAATTTTTATATAAATTTATGAAATAATATACAGATATTAAAATTTATAAATTTGGATATTTTCAGGTAATTTTAGGAATTAAGAACCAAAAGAGAAAAGTCTCTTTTGGGATAAAATTATTTTTTAAGCTCTCTAATACGTGCAGATTTGCCACGTCTATCGCGTAGATAGAATAGTTTTGCACGTCTTACGCGTCCGCGTCTTAATACGGTTATACTCTCAAGGCTATCGCTATAAATAGGGAAAATTCTCTCTACACCTACGCTGTTTGCACCTATTTTTCTAATCATAAAGGTCTCGCCCGTACCGCTTCCGCGTCTAGCTATACATACGCCTTCAAAATTTTGAACCCTAGTTTTATCGCCCTCTTTGATGCGGATAGCTACACGAAGTGTGTCGCCGGCACGAAATTCAGGCACAGACTTGCTTGCTATTTGAGCATTTTCAAATGCTTCAATATACTTATTTCTCATCTTTTATCCTTCATTAGCGGCTTGTATTTTCGGTATAAATCAGGACGGAAAAACCTAGTTTTGAAGCACGCCATATCATTTTTTAAAGCCCTGATTTTAGCATGATTTCCCTTTAAAAAATCTGAAACAACATTTAAATTTTCATAGATATTTGGCTTTGTAAAAGCGGGTGATTCAAGCAATCCTAGCTCAAAACTCTCTTCGCTCAAGCTTTCATCATTACCCAAAACACCGCTTACATTTCTTGAAATCGCGTCCGCAAGACAAAGAGCCGGCAGCTCTCCGCCCGTTAAGATAAAATCTCCTATGCAAAACACCTCGTCTGCATATCTTTCAACCATACGCTCATCGATCCCTTCATATCTTCCGCAGACAAAGCAGATGTGATCTTTTTTAGCAAGTCTTTTTGCATCATTTTGAGTAAATTTTTTAGCGGCAGGAGTTAAAAAAATCGTATACACCCCACTTTCTTTTTCTTTTACATACTTCATCGCATCATCTATCGGTTGAGCCATCATAAGAAGTCCCGCTCCACCGCCTATCATATACTCATCAACTTTTTTATGTCTATCTTTGCTAAAATCTCTGGGATTTACAAACCGGACTTCTATCTTTTTATCGCTTATTGCACGACTCAAAATAGAGTCTGAAAAATAAGGTTTGATTAAATTTTCAAAAAGCGTAAGAAAAGTAAATTTTATCATGAATTTTCAAGGATTAAAATCGCGTCTTTTGTATAAATTTTTCTGTTTTCTATATCTATTTTTTCTACATATCTATCTATGTAAGGTATATAAAAATTTTCTGGAAAACCTTGTTTTACCAGGACTTCATCAGTCTTAATGTAAAAAAGATTGTTCGCGCCGCTATCTTCGATATCTTCAATCACGCCTAAAATTTGATCGTTCTCACAAATTTCACACCCCAAGATATCAAAGTAAAAAAACTCATCTTTTTTTAGCTTGCAAGTTTGTCTGGTAAGCTCTTTTGTAGTATATATGATCTTATTCGTAAGAGTTTTTGCCAAATCGACATCTTCAAATCCATAGAAAAGAATAGAGCTATTTGCGCTATTAAAGCTTTTTACAATTAGCCCATTTCCATCTTTGTCTATAAATTTTGCATCTTTTTTAAACTGCTTGGGAAAGTCGCTTCTATCATGAAGTTTAACAAACCCCTTTAATCCGACGCTTTTGCCAAGCAGAGCAACCTCTACCAAATCACTCTTCAACAGGCTTTACCGTAACCCTATAAGATGTGGCGTCTTTAGCTTTATAACCTATTATAACGGTCTTGATGGCATTTATCATCTTGCCGTCTTTTCCGATAAGTTTACCGGTATCAACCTTATCGGCATATAGTATAATCTCGGCAAAATTCTCATCCAGCTCAACCCTCTCGACTTTTACCTTTTCGGGAAAATCGGCTATAAGCTTTGCGTATTCGAGTAAAAAATTTTCAACCATTTTTGTTATTTGCTAGTTATTTTTGCAACTCTCTCGCTAAGTTGAGCTCCTACACCCTTCCAGTAAGCCAAACGCTCAGCGTCAAATTTTACGATCTCAGGCTCAACCATAGGGTTATAATATCCTATAGACTCTATCCAGCCGCCGTCTCTTCTCTTTCTGCTATCTGTTACAACTATACGATAAAATGGTCTCTTTTTGCGTCCCATTCTTGTTAGTCTTACTACTGTTGCCATATCTTCTATCTCCTTTTAAATTTTTAAATAAGGCTTAAATTTAGGCACGATTATACCCAAATTTAAGCCCTTTTAGTTAGGGCGATTTATTTTAGCCTGCGAGAGCAAATTTCCAAGCCCTCTCATGCCGTCCTTTCCGGAAAATTTCTTTGCAATTTTTGATGCATTAGTAAATTGCTTTAAAAATCTATTCACTTCCATTTGGCTAAGCCCGGCACCCTCTGCCAAACGTCTTTTTCTGCTATTGTTTAGCAGATCTGGATTTTCACGCTCTTTTAAAGTCATTGAATTTATCATCGCTCTTATGTGAATTATCTCTTTTGAGTTATCCAAATCTATATCTTTTATCTGATTTGCCACGCCCGAAAGTCCAGGTATCATGCCTATTAAAGACTTCATATTTCCAAGCTTTTTGACGCTTTCCATCTGCTCTAAAAAGTCGTTAAAGTTAAACTGACCTTTTTTGATCTTTTTGCTTAGGCGCTTAGCCTCTTTTTCGTCGATTATCGCGCTGGTTTTTTCAGCCAAGGTAGCCAAGTCGCCCTCACCCATGATCCTACCTACGATACGATCAGGTATAAAGCTTTCTAAATCGGCTACTTTTTCGCCAGTTCCTACAAATCTAAGCGGGATATTTAGCTGTTTTGCTATGCCTATAGCTACGCCGCCCTTGCTGTCCGAATCAAATTTAGAAAGCACAACTCCGGTAATAGACAAAGCTTCGTTAAATCCAGCTGCGGATTTGATACCGTCTTGTCCGCTCATAGCGTCCGCTACGTAAAAAATTTCATGCGGATTAAGAGCCGATTTTATCTGCTTAATCTGATCCATCAAAACTTCATCTATAGCAAGGCGTCCTGCGGTATCCACCAAAAGAACGTCATAAAGCCCGTTTTTCGCCTTTTCAAGAGCAGCCTTTGCCACTTTAAGCGGATCTGTTTCGTTTTCTATACTAAAAAGCTCTATCTCATTCGCCTCACAAAGCTGTCTAAGCTGCTCAACCGCGGCAAGTCTTTGAAGGTCGCAAGCGGCTACCAAAACTTTCTTTTTTCTAAGCTTCAGATAGTTTGCAAGTTTTATCGTAGTTGTCGTCTTACCGCTTCCTTGAAGTCCCGCCATAAGCACGATAGTTGGAGCAACCGCAGCATAAACAAAGCCTTGATTGCCGGGAGCCGTTAAGACCTTGGTCAAATTTGACTTTATAGAGTCTAAAAACTGCTTTTGACCTATGCTTGTCTGCTTTAGATCGGCTTCAATTAAGCTAAGTAAATCCTTGGTAACCTTATGATGAACATCAGCCTTTAAAAGAGCCTTTTTAAGCACGTCAAGGGCGTTTTTTAGCGCCTTTTCATCATCAACAAATCTAATTTTACTAACGGCTAAACGAAAAGATTCACTGATCTGTTCAAACACAACTACTGCCTTTATTTTTTATAAATTTTAAAATGCTATCGCTTGGCGATTTAACTGATAACGGACAAATTTTAAATAAATTTAACCGCATAAGGGAGCAATTTTACTAAATTTTAGCTTTATCGCTCTTTAAATTTCAAAATTCCTGCCTATCTCAAAACCAAAATCGTTAAAATCATCTCCCAAATTTGCCCTAAATTTATAGCCTAAAATTTCTATCTTGTAAGCGTGAAGATACATCCTTTTTGATCTGTTTTTGGCATATTTCTCATCGCCGACTATTCCAAATCCCGCGTGGTTTAAATGAACTCTTATCTGGTGTGTTCTGCCTGTTAAAATTTCAACCTTAACCAAGCTTTTCTTGCCTGCAACCATAAGCGGAGTTATGACCGAAATAGCCTCTTTTCCGTCTTTAGAAATTTTTGAATAGGCTCCGCCTTTGTTTTTAAGCGTGATAATCGGCTCATTTATACTCATCTCCTCGCTTAAAATTCCCTTAACTATCGCTACATACTCTTTTTTGACCCTAAGCCTCTTAAATTCCTCAATCGCTTTTTTTTGAAACTCCTCATTTTTAACAAGCAGCAAAACTCCGCTGGTTTCCTTATCAAGACGGTGTAAAAGAGGAAATTTATAGATCTCGCTTACTCTTTCGGATGTCAAAAAGGCAGGCTTATTGATAGCGATTAAATTTTCATCCTCAAATATCACGCTAGGTTTTGGCATGTTTTGCACGTTAAATTTTGTAGCCACGCTCATCATCGCCCTTGCAACGGCTATCTTTTGCCCTCTTGCGCTTACCAGCCCGCTATCTATGAGAGATTTTGCCTCATTGTTTGAAATTCCCTCTTGCAAGGCAAGAAGTTTATATGCTTTTTCCTCTTTCACAACTATCCTTAATATCTTTTATAATCTCATCCGCACTTCCAAGAGAGCGAATTTTACTCTTTTTTAGCTCTTTTTTAAGCAGGCTTTGCAAATCCTCGGCTTTGGCAAATATCACATCATCAACCTGCTTAAAAAGCGCCTTTTGGTTAAATATAAACTCGCCCGTAATTATACTATTTTCAAACTGAGCCGCCTCGATAGGGTTATGTCCGCCTACATTTGGCACGAAACTGCCGCCCAAAATCACCACATCCGATATCGCATATATATTTACAAGCTCTCCCATGGTATCTACCAATACGCATTTGGCGCTAAAATCTTGAGTTTTTGAAAATTTTGCAAACTCAAAACCGTTTTTAGCGGCAAATTTAGACAAAATTTCACCCGCTTCTTCAAATCTCTCAGGATGACGAGGCGCTAAAATCAGCCTATCGCTATGGCTTAAATTTATACTATTTAGCAGCAACTCCTCTTCGCCTTTATGCGTGCTAGCAAGCACTATAACTCTTCCGCTTGGCTTTTCATAAACCCTGCTTGGCTTAGGCAAAAAGGCCAATTTGATATTGCCGCTTATAGCAACATCCCTTGCGCCAAGGCTAATTAGCCTCTCTTTATCCGGCTCGCTTTGCGCGTAAATTTTATCTATAAATTTAAAAATTTCTAGGTATAAAAACTTAAATTTTAGGTATCTCTTATAACTTCTATCCGAAATTCTGGCATTTATCAAAATCACTCTTGAACCCTTCATCTTAGCTACAAAAACGAGCATAAGCCAAAGCTCGGCCTCAAAGATAACTAAAATTTTAGACCTTTTAAGCCAAAAGGGCAGGAAAATTTCAAAAGGCAAAAAGCGGGTATTTGGAGTTATCTTTTTAGCCTCGTCAAATCCCGTCTTTGTTATCACGCTTACTGCAATACTCTCAAATTTCTTTAAAAGCGGAGCGATAGAGCGAATTTCGCCGAACGAACATGCGTGAAAATGGATATCCGCCTCATCAAATTTTGGATTATCTACAAGAAAAAATCTAGCAGGAATGGACTTTTTGTATTTTGATTTAAATGAAAAAAATATGAGAGGCAAGGCTCCGACAATAAAAGCAATCAGAGCCAAGATATAATAAATGAAAACCAAATTTCAGGGCTATTCAGCCGTCTCTTTATATAAAATTCTTCCGCAGTGCGGGCAAGTTACAACATCTTCGCCTTTTATAACCGCAGAGTAGGTCTTATCGTTTATCTGCATGAAACAGCCATAGCAAGCCTGTTTTTTTACAGGCACTACGGCGGTATTGTGCGCCCATTTGCGAATTTTCTCGTAAAACGTAAGAATTTTTTGATTCATCTCGCCGATTAGTTTATCTTTTTTACCGTAAATTTCGGCTCTTTCTTTCTCTATAGCGCCAACTTCTTGAGCTATATCAGACTCGATCTTTTCTAAACTTGCCGCAATCTCTGAGCTTTTTGCCTCAAGCTCCGCTTTTAGATCATTTTTGTTTGCGATTATCTTTTCAAGTCTTTCGATCTCTTCGTTTGCCGCCTCAAGCTGCTCTTTAGCAAGCTCCTCTTCAAGTTGAAGGGCTCTTATCTCTTTTTCGGTCTTTGCGGTCGGGCTTTTTTTGGACACGTCTTTTATTTTAGCCGCAAATTCGGCTATATGAGCGTTGGTTTGCGATTTTTGAGATTTTAGCTCGGCTACGGCTTCGTTTATATCTGAAATTTGTTCCACGATGCCGGCTTGCTCGTCTTTTGTAGCCCTTAAAGCACGCTCAACCTTTTCTATCCTAGGTCCAAATCCGTCAATCTCTTTATCAATCCGAGCAAGATCGACAAGTTGCTCTAAATATTTATTCATAACTTTCCTTTTTGCTTAGCAGTATGTAAATGGGTTTTTTGAATTAGTTATTATAGTAGCAATTGGGAAATTTTGCAAATATTTTGCTAAAGATGCCCCAAAATAGCGCTCAGTCTCAAAGTGTCCGATGTCTATTAAATTAAGTCCGTTTATCCTTGCCTCAAGAGCTTGGTGGTATTTAAAATCCCCGCTTATAAACACATCGGCTTTAACTTTTGATATGAGATCGCCTCCGCTTCCGGTGCATAGCGCAATACGGCGAATTTTATCGCTACTTGAAGTTTCTTGAGCCCTTGCAACCCTAATCGTTTTTAAGTAAAATTTCTCTTTTACAAATTCGCAAAGCTCATCAAAGCTAAAATCAACGTCGGCGTATAGTAAAAACTCATCCTTCTTATACTCTTTAAAACCCAAAATTTCGCTAGCTACATATTCGTTTAAATGGCTTAGATCGTAGTTCGTATGAAGACTAATTAGCGAAATATCCTTTTTTATCATCCTAGTTATGAGCGAGCTCGGATAGAGGCTTGAATTTATGCTTTTTAGCCCTTTAAATATCAAAGGATGATGGGTGATGATAAGCGAATTTGGCTTAACTTCGTTTAAAAGCTCAAAATCTATATCAAGGCTTAGATAAATTTGACTCACTTCATCGTGAGGTGAGCCTATTATAAGCCCGCTATTATCCCAGCCCTCCTGAGTTTCAAAAGGGCTTAGCTCGTTTAGAAATTTATAAATTTCAGCTATTTTCATCTAAATATTCGCCTCTTGCTCATCTATGGCAGCTTTATAAGTTAGCGCGCACTCTTTGGCAAGCTCGCGAATTTTAAGGATGTAGTCCTGCCTTTGAGTAACCGAAATGGCTCCGCGAGCATCAAGCACGTTAAAAGTATGCGCCGCAAGCATACAGTAATCATACGCCGGAAGAGAAATTTTAGCCTCCAAGCAGTTTTTGCACTCGTTAAAGGCGTTTTCAAACTGGTTAAAAAGCATCTTAGTATCGGCTATCTCGAAGTTATATTTGCTCCACTCATATTCGCCTTGCTTGTGTACATCGCCGTAAGTTACGATATTTCCTCTGTTGTCATCCCAAACGATGTCATATACGCTACTTACATCTTGCAGATACATCGCAAGTCTCTCAAGTCCGTAGGTTATCTCAGCGCTTATTAGATCGCAAGCTATACCTCCGACTTGTTGAAAATACGTAAACTGAGTTACCTCCATGCCGTCAAGCCAAACTTCCCAGCCAAGCCCCCAAGCGCCAAGTGTCGGGCTCTCCCAGTTATCCTCGACAAAGCGGATATCATGCTTTTTAAGATCAAAACCAAGCCTTTCAAGACTTTTTAGATAAAGCTCTTGGATATTTTCAGGGCTTGGTTTGATTAAAACTTGAAATTGATAATACGCTCCTAAGCGGTTTGGGTTCTCTCCATATCTACCGTCAGTTGGCCTGCGAGAAGGCGCCACATAAGCCGTAGCCCAAGGCTTCTTACCAAGGCTTTTTAAAAATGTCGCTTGATGGTAGGTTCCTGCGCCTGCTGGCATATCATAAGGCTGAAGTATGACGCAGCCTAGCTCTTGCCAGTAGTTTTGCAGTGTTAAAATAATTTGTGAAAATGTCATTTTTATCCTTACTTTATAGATACATAAATTTCTATTTTGTCTTTTAAATACTTTTCAAAGTCTGTCGCGTAGGCTCTTTTTAAATTTGAGTTTTCAAAAAACTCCCAAATTTCACGCCAGAGCTCTATTACCACTTTCTCGCCTGCACCTTCCTTACTAAATACGGCATATTTGCCCGCTTTTATGCTAACTTTTTCATAAACTCCGCGCGGCGAGCCTTTAGTGCCTACAAGCAAAGAGTAAGAGCCGTTTACGTCGCTTTCATACTCATGATAAACAGCGCAAATTTCATCCATTCCGTTATAGCAGGAGTTTAAAAATTCTCTCCATAAATCAGCTATTTTACCCCCGCCGCTCATCTCGCTAGAGTTATCCGTGCGAATTTTTAGTCCGCAAATTTCAAAGCTTTCTTTTAGTTCTACGATTTGCACTAGTTATCCTTGAAATTTTCTACAGCCTTATTCCACATGAGCTTATATTTACGCTTTAAGAACTCTATCTCTTCGTTAGCCTTTTTAAGCTGTTCGTTAAGCGTTTCTATCGTCTTTCTATCCTCGTCATAAAGCTCTTGCATGGAAAAAAGCGCCTCTTTTAAAAATTTATTCTCGTTTCTTAGAGCTTCAAGCGTTTCATCTTTTGCGTCAAGCACCTTTTCATGCAAATTTAAGATAGTGCCGATCGTCTTTTCAACAAAGCCAAATCCCTCGCTTGACTTAGCCGATATACTCAAATTCGCCCTTGCGCTAGGAACTATGCTCATAGTGCCTTCATTCGCCTCGATATAAATTTCTCCGCCCTCTTCTTTCGTGTTTAGCACTCCACGTCTTATCATGCTCTCTACGGCTTCGCGCTCCAAGTGCACGAGCTTGCAAAATTCATCAATGCTCAAATAGGTTTGCATTTTTACTCCTTATTACGCGAGCAAGACCTCCACTTTTCTAGAATCCTCCTCAACCGCTTTTGCCTTAGCATCTCTATCGGCTCTTAACTTTTCATCAAGAACAGGGTCGTTTAAAGCCAAAATTTGAAGCGCAAGATAGGCTGCATTTACGGCTCCGGCTTTACCGATAGCTACGGTTCCCACAGGCATACCGGCAGGCATTTGCACGGTCGAATAAAGAGCATCAACCCCGCTTAGCGAACTTCCTCCCATAGGTATTCCTATAACGGGTCTAGTCGTGTTAGCGGCAATTGCCCCGGCTAAGTGAGCGGCCATTCCCGCAGCGGCTATAAAAACCTGAGCCCCTTTAGCCTCCGCGCTTGATACATACTCGCTGGTTCTTTTTGGGCTTCTGTGAGCCGAAGATATGATAAGCTCATAGCTAACCTCAAATTTTTCTAAAATTTTAGCAGCCTCGTTTACGATCTCGTAATCGCTCTTACTTCCCATTATGATTGATATAAATTTCATCTTATTTCCTCTCTTAAAAAGCTAAATTCAGGCAATTTGGCACCTAAATTTACCTCGTTTTCATTCCCGCTGTGAATTTCACTCATCTCTTTGCCTTTTTTGGTAACAAGCTTCTTAAACTCTATAAATTTCTTGCCGTCTTTGGCATAAATTTTACAAATTTCATTTTCGATTTCACTTACCTCTTTACCGATTGGCACGACAATCTCATAAGGTTTGTTTAGCACTATTTTAAATTTACATTTAAAAAACTCGCCGTCTTCACTTATGGCATTTACTTGATGAGTGCCCTCTTCTAGGCTGCTAAAGTGGTTTTGAGTGTTTGGACGCTCAAACGGTCTGCTAACCAGATAACCGTCGGTAAAGCCGCGATTTTTAAGTGTTGCAAGCTCTCTTTCATAAATTTGGACATCAAATTTGCCCTCCATAGCGTCATCTATCGCCATCTTATAGGCTCTTGCGGTGCAAGCGGCGTAATATTCGCTCTTAGTGCGCCCCTCTATCTTAAAGCTATCGACTACGCCTGATTTTATGATATCTTCCACATGCGCGGCAAGCTTTAGGTCTTTTGAGTTCATGATATGAGTGCCGTTTTCATCCTCTTCAAGACGAAATAAAACTCCGCTATCCTCGTTTTTGGCATAAAGTTCATAGTTAAAGCGGCAATCATTTGCGCAGCTTCCGCGATTTGCCATGCGCCCGCTTTGAACAGAGCTTACCAAACAGCGACCAGAATACGCAAAACACATCGATCCATGCACGAAAATTTCGATATCAAGCGTAGGAATCGCCTCTTTTATCTTTATCACGTCTTTTAAATTCATCTCGCGCGCCACTACTATACGCTTTGCGCCCATTTCGTGATAAATTTTGGCATCAAGATAGTTTAATACGTTTGCTTGAGTGGATAGATGAACCTCTATATCAGGCGCTATCTCCTTAGCAAGGCTCATTACGCCCGGAGTTGCAATGATAAAAGCATCGGGCTTCATCGCCGAAACTGTCTTTAAATGACGTTTTAAAGGCTCTATTTGAGAGTTGAAAGGAAAGGCGTTTACCGTAGCGTAAAATTTCTTGCCCTTTGAATGAGTGTAGTTTATCGCCTCTTCAAATGTTTCAAGGTTAAACTCTCTTGCCGAACGGGTTCTAAGCGAAAAGCTGGCGACGCTTGCATATACGGCGTCCGCTCCGTATTCAAGCGCGATTTTTAGTTTAGTTAAATTTCCTGCCGGACTTAAAAGCTCGGGTCTTTTCACTTCTTACCCAAACTTTCGATCAGAGCTTCGATATCATCGTTGCTTACTAAATTTTCCGTAGTCGTATCTCCGGCGATGTGAACCGCAGAGCCCACACGCTTTTCATCATCGATTTTGCCCTCAAACAAAGTATTCATATACTTACTAAGCGCGCGCATAACGTTTATAACGCGCTCTATCTTTTGGCGGTGGATGTCTTGATACTGCATCATATCCATCGTCATCATCACTTCATCCTCGCCCATTTGGATATTAGCCACTGCATCTTCGGCGCTGTTTTTTAGCTCGCTGTTTTTATCCAAAGCCTCTTTAAAGGCCTGAACGTTAGGGAATTTTTCATGAAGTTTAGTAAAAATTTCTATATTGTATTCAAACCCTTTTATGATGTCGTTGCAACTTTTTTCGGCATCCATAAAAAAGTTATTGATCGCATCAAGCTTATCAAACATCTGAGTGGCTTTTTCTTCGCTATCCTTGGTTACATCATCAAGCTGATGCACCATCTTGTGATCATCGGTCGGAGGAGGCGGTGGCCAAGCTACATTTGCAGAAACTCGGTATTCTGAGTAAATTTCAACATCATTATTTTTTAAAGTATCGGTATCGGTTTTTTCAAATTCCTTCTTAGCATCTTGCTTTACTTCATCTTTATCGCCCGTATCTTCATCATCAAGTCCGTCAAGTCCGCCTGCCATCAAGGCATCCAACTCTTCTTGTGTCATAACAGCTCCTAGTCCAAATTTGGCAAGATTATATTAAAATTTATCGAAATATTAGTTTAAACATTAAATTTACCCATAAATTTAATAAATTTTTGATAGGATTTTAACCTCTATTTAAAGTAAAAGGAAATTTGATGAAGGTTGATCTGCACAACCACACTCCGCTTTGCAAACACGCGGTAGATGAGCCAAGAGAGTATGTTTTAGCCGCGATTAAGGCGGATAGCTCTTATTTTGGATTTTCAGATCATGCGCCCATGAAATTTGACGAAGCCTATAGGATGAGTTTTGATGAGATGGAAATTTACGAGCGAGAAATTCTTGCCTTAAAAGATGAATTCAAAGATAAAATCGAAATCTTGCTCGGATACGAGGTGGATTTTTTAGAGGGCTTTATGGACGATAGAGTGCTTTCAAGAAAGGTTGATTATCTCATCGGCTCCGTTCATTTTATAAACGGTTGGGGTTTTGACAATCCCGAATTTATCGGTGAATACAAAAACAAAGATATAGATAAAATTTGGCAGGATTATTTTTATTGCATAGAAAAAATGGCAAAGTGCACCAAATTTGATATCTTGGGTCATTTAGATCTTATAAAGGTATTTAAATTTATGCCAAAAAAGGATGTAAGACTTATCGCAAAAGAGGCTCTTAATGCTATAAAAAGAGCAAATTTAACGGTAGAGATAAATGCCGCAGGGTTTAGAAAACCCGTAGCCGAGCAGTATCCTTCAAATTTACTTCTTGAAGAGCTTGTCGCAAGGGATATAAGTATAACATTCGGCTCGGACGCTCATGCAAAGGATCAAGTCGGGCTAAACGGACAAAAATGCGAAGATATCGCTAAGAAATTTGGCTTTAGCAAATGCGTTTGCTTTAAAAACAGAGATAAATTTACGGTTGAATTTTAAAACGGGTAAGATATAAATATAAAAACAAACTTAAACATTAAAAAATGTGGTAAAATTACGAGATTTAAATCCAAGGAGATGAAAAAATGGGAAAATTTGTAAAGAGTGTGGATCACTTTTTTGAATTTTGCAAAGAAAACGAAGTTAAATTTATAGATTTCAGATACACAGATATAAACGGCGGATGGCACTCTCTTAGCTACAACGCTAAAGCTATAGAAAAAGACGCTTTTGAGTATGGAATTCCTTTTGACGCTAGCTCAACCGGAGGCTGGCAACCTATCGACAAATCCGACATGATCTTAAAACCGGAAGCCGAAAGCGCGTTTTTGGATCCTTTTACGGCGGATATAACCGCTGTCGTATTTTGCGATGTATTTGATATCTACAAAGGTCAGATGTATGAAAAATGCCCGCGCTCAATCGCGAAAAAGGCTATGGCGTATGTAAAAGAAAGCGGCATAGGAGATGTGGCATACTTTGGTCCGGAGAATGAATTTTTCGTATTTGACAACGTAAAAATCATAGACCAACCAAACTGCGCTATGTTTGAAGTAGATACCGAAGAGGGTGTTTGGAATGACGCAAGAGATTTTGCAGATAGCTACAACACCGGGCATCGCCCTAGAACCAAAGGCGGATATTTGGCTACGCAGCCTATAGATAGCATGGTTGATTTACGCGCAGAGATGGTGCAGGTTTTAGAGCAAGTCGGACTTGAAACCTTTGTGGTTCACCACGAAGTAGCTCAAGGACAAGGCGAGATAGGGGTAAAATTCGGCACCTTAGTTGAGGCTGCGGACAATGTGCAAATTTATAAATATGTAGTAAAAATGGTAGCTCACCTAAACGGAAAAACGGCTACTTTCATGCCAAAACCTCTATATGGCGATAACGGAAGCGGCATGCACGTGCATCAATCTGTCTGGAAAGACGGCAAAAATTTATTTTACGGCAAAGGAAATTACGCAAATTTGAGTGATTTTGCACGCTGGTATATAGGAGGAATTTTACATCACGCAAGAAGCGTCGCGGCATTTACAAACCCTAGCACAAACAGCTACAAACGCCTAATCCCCGGCTTTGAGGCTCCATCGATACTAACTTACTCAAGCCAAAACCGCTCGGCTTCGGTTAGGATCCCTTACGGCTCGGGCGAAAAATCGGTTCGTGCAGAAATTCGCTTCCCAGACAGCACGGCAAATCCGTATCTGGCATTTTCCGCTATGCTGATGGCGGGGCTTGACGGAGTAAAAAATAAATTTGAGCCCGTAGGTCCGATGGATGAAAATTTATTTAAGCTACACCTTGACGAAATTCGTGAAAGAGGCATAGAGCAGCTACCTCACACTCTTCGCGGAAGTCTTGAAGCGCTGATAAGAGATAATGAGTATCTAAAGCCGATAATGAGCGATCTTTTTATAGATGCGTTTCAGCATTATAAATTTGAAACTCAGGTTTGGCCTTACGAAGCAAGACCTACGGCGTATGAATTTAAAACTTGCTATTCTTGCTAAAATTAGCCAAGCTTAGCATTTTTTAATCTGAATTTTGAGGTTGATATTTACCTAAAATAAAGAAATTGCTTGACAAATAAGTTCTTTTTGCGTATAATCTCAACTTCAATTTTTGAAATATTGTCTTGTTAGCTCAGCAGGTAGAGCATCTCACTTTTAATGAGGGGGTCGCTGGTTCGAATCCAGCACAGGACACCATGTTGTTTAATTCGGTCGCTTAGCTCAGTTGGTAGAGCGCCACCCTTACAAGGTGGATGTCATAAGTTCGAGTCTTATAGCGACCACCATTTATTTTGGTTGCGGCGGTAGTTCAGTTGGTTAGAATATCGGCCTGTCACGCCGGAGGTCGCGGGTTCGAGCCCCGTCCGCCGCGCCATTTTAAATTTAAGGTCTTGTTAGCTCAGTCGGTAGAGCATTTCACTTTTAATGAAGGGGTCGCTGGTTCGAGTCCAGCACAGGACACCATTTTTTTATTAGGGTTATGACCCTTTCGTCTAGTGGCCCAGGACTCTACTCTCTCAGTGTAGCAACAGAGGTTCAAATCCTCTAAGGGTCGCCATTTAAAGCTAAAATTTAGCTTTTTTGTTATTTAGTTTTGGTCGCTTAGCTCAGTTGGTAGAGCGCCACCCTTACAAGGTGGATGTCATAAGTTCGAGTCTTATAGCGACCACCATTTATTTTGGTTGCGGCGGTAGTTCAGTTGGTTAGAATATCGGCCTGTCACGCCGGAGGTCGCGGGTTCGAGCCCCGTCCGCCGCGCCATTTTAAATTTACATATGCCTCGTTAGCTCAGTTGGTAGAGCATGTCACTCTTAATGATGGGGTCGTAGGTTCGAGCCCTACACGGGGCACCAGTTCTTTTTAGTGGCCCATTCGTCTAGCGGTTAGGACACCAGCCTCTCACGTTGGTAACACGAGTTCGAGTCTCGTATGGGTCACCATTTTTCAAACATTACTTCAAATTTCATAAAATTTAAACTATCTATATTTTACCGCGGTTTAAATGTAGTATTTTGCTATTTTTTATTTATTTAATAAATAAAAATTTATAATTTATTAACAAATATTCTCATTTTAATATATAATTAGGATATGCTTAAATAAATTACAAGGAAGCTTATGTGAAATTCTTTAAAAGTTAGTCTAGTCTAACCCTATCCATAGCTCTTGCAAGATCGCTTTATAGCACAGATATCACCATAGATGCAAGCACTTCAAATACCACTTATGATCCTCATATTAAAATTCTTCCGAATTTTGATGTAAAACAATTTGTTTTGGATGGAAATAACAACACTATCACATGGAACGCAACTCCCACTACCTTAACAGAAAATATAGGCATCATGTCAGGATATGCAGATGGTACAGATGTAACTAAGAATATTCTAAATTTTAATGCTAATACGACTGAACTTATTAAAAATTTATATGGCGGGTATTCAAAAGAAAATCAAGCTAATGCAAACACCGCCACCGTAAACAGCGGAACGTTTGGAAATGATGGTTATATAGTCGGCGGGTATTCACAAAAAGCCGAAGCCAACGGCAACCATGTAGTTATTCAAGGTGGAACATTTACCGGAAATACTTATATATATGGCGGACAATCATTTAGAAATGACACTATAA
>JAUNLC010000073.1 GCA_030532465.1 Campylobacter sp.
CAATCTTAACAAAATCTCTTCTGGACAAACCTTGTTTTTGCATTACATCCTCCTTGTGAATGTATCGCTGCTTTAGCATCATGCGAGTTTGCATGATGGAACTATCGGCTCTTCCTTTTAAAAACAATCGGTGATTAAATTAACTTGGTTTATACATCTTGCCTCTTTGATATTTAAGCAAAATAATATATTCAACGCCAAGTTGTTTATCTGATATTTTAAACAACTCTTTTCTTGCTTTTTTAAGAAATTCGCAAACTGTCGGTTCAATTTCAAGTTTTAAACATTGACGATTTTAAACTCACACTATGTGTTTTACTATAATCCTTAAAATGCAACTACTTTAATTATATCAAATAGTTTACTTTTTATGTTTAAATTATAAAATGGCTTAAAAAAATAATAATAAATTATATTATTTGCTCTACAAAATCAACCCTTATCGCTGTTTTGAGAGTTGCTATTTGATTTTAATTATTAATTAAATATCTAAATTTTTCCTAAATTCGGTTAAATTTGTGCTGTTTTATTAAAATATTATAAAAATGACCAATTAAATTTTATGATTAAAAATAAAATTTATAATATTTAGAAATTTATTACTATATGTAAAATTATGATCAAATTTAGCTATAATCCTTCAAATTTAAAAGGAGAAAACATGCCTTTTGTAAATGTTAAAGTTGCCGCTCCCGAGCCTTCAAAAGAGCAAAAAAGACAGATCATAGCAGAGATGACCGATACTTTAGTAAGAGTTCTTGGCAAAGACCCTGCCGCGGTGCTTGTGATGATAGAGACGCTTGAAGCTGAAAGTATCGGCAAAAGCGGTCTTAGTTTAGAAGATTTAAGGAGTAAAAAATGAGTTGCAAGAAAAAAGAAGCTTGTGAGGTAAAGAGTGAATTTAGCAAAGAGGATATTGAGCGCAAAGTAACTCTTGCGGCTGGCGATAAGGCGCCTGAATTTAGCCTTGAAAATCAAGACGGAGTTAGCGTAAATTTAAAAGATTTTATCGGTAAAAATGTAGTGCTTTATTTTTATCCTAAAGATAACACTCCGGGATGCACCACCGAAGCTTGCGAATTTAGCGGGCTTTATGATGACTTTATCGCAAACGATACGGTTATCATCGGAGTAAGTCCCGATAGTGCAAAAAGTCATGCGGGATTTATACAAAAGCAAAATTTAAAGCATATTTTACTAAGCGATGCGGATAAAGAGGTGGCTAAAATTTACGGAGTTTGGCAAGTTCGCAAAAACTACGGCAAAGAGTATCTTGGTATCGTTCGTACCACATTTGTGATAGATAAAAAGGGCAAGATCGCTAAAGTTTATAAAAGCGTAAAGGCTAAAGATCACGCCGCAAAAGTGCTTGCGGATCTAAGTAAAAATATTTAAAAAGCCAAGTCTATTTGATAGATCTCATAGCCGTTTTAATCGCATTTACGATCTTTTTCATTATATGTAAGCTGCTTTATGTAAAGCCGAAATTTTCGCGGGAGAAAATTTGGCGCCTAGGGCTAAACGAAGATGTCAAAAGACTCTCGTTTCGCCCGTTTTTGCTTGGATTTGAAAAATTTGCAGTATCCAAAGAAGAGCTGTGCTTTGATGAAACTTTTTTATATGTTATTAAAGACGATGAGGTAAAAACGACGATCAAATTTGAGGATATCTTAGAGCTTAAAAAAGGTAGATGGGAGATAAATAACGTAAGAATTTGGCACATAAAAACAGAAGAGAGCTTGTATAAATTTGCACCGATTAATAACTTTCTAAACAAAAATTTTACTGAATTTTTAGCTATCTTAAAAAACAAAAACAGCCAAGCGATAAAGTCAAAAAAAAGGAATTTTTGACTGATTTAAATTAATTTTAGATTTTAAGCTTTAGTCTTTAACAAAAACTATCTTAAGCCCAAATCCAACAAGCAAAGCGCCCATAAGACGCTCGATACTCTTTTTAAATTTATAAAATTTACTCACTAAAATTTCAGTCGAGAACAGACACCCAACTACCGCAAACCAAGCTAAATGCACAAGAGATATAAGCGCTCCAAAGGCAATCTGCACGGCAAGCGAAGTATCTGCACTTATAAGCTGGGTAAAAATACTAAAAAACAAAATAGTTGTTTTAGGATTTAAGACGTTTGAAACAAAACCCATTTTAAACGCATCAAATTTTGACATCTTTGCGATACCGGCTTCATTGATATCAAGATTTGAAAGCGATTTTGAGGTAAAAGTCTTATACCCGATATAGATAAGATAGCCTGCACCAAAATACTTAATAATAGAAAAAAGCGTGATAGACTGCGAAATAATCAGAGCAAGCCCCGCAATCGAATATCCCACATGAATCCATATCGAAGTGGCGATACCGATAGCGGAGTAGATGCCTGCGCTGCGTCCGTGCATCATAGAATTTCTAACCGTAATGATAAAATCAGGACCGGGGCTGATAGTGATAACAAAAACTATCAAAATAAGAGCAGAAAATTCGCTAGCGTAATTTATAAGCTCCAAGCAAAATCCTTTCTAAGCAACATTAAAACCTCCAACTAACCCCAACACTGCCATTAACACCTCTTTTCTTGCCTGT
>JAUNLC010000002.1:0-14965 GCA_030532465.1 Campylobacter sp.
ATGCAAATAAATTTGTAATAGCAATAGAAAATAAAATTTATGCCGATGAATCAAATAATCAACTTAAAAAATATCGCGGAATACTCGAAAAAAATTATCCGGAATTTGAAAAAATTTGCATATTTTTAACACTGAATGAGCGCATATCATATCATGAAGAGGAACAAAATTTATGGCTTACTGCAAGCCATAAAATGATCGGTGAAATAATAGAAAGCCTACTCGAAAAAAGAAATTTACATCCAAAAACAGAACTAATATTCTCAAGCTATGTTGATTTATTAAAAAGGAAAAATATAATGGAAGACAAAGAGCTAAAAAAAATTATGTGAAGATATTTGGGCTAAACACGAACAAGCTCTTGAGATTTTAATAGCCCATAAAAAAAGTAAAATCCAAACCTTATACGATCTGATTATGCAGAAGCTCAAAGATGAAGAAATTGAATTTTTTGACAAATATAATATAAAAACAGAAGCGACAGATAAAATCTATGAGTATATTTTTGAGCGATCCGCACACAATCGAACTCCAGAAGATAGATGCATAGAGCTGCAGGTGCTAAAATACAATGACAAAATTTGGATAGGGTATTTTCATCCGCATGTAGATAAAGAAAGTTTGATTGGAGAAAAATCAATAGAACTAAAATGTAAAATTTTTCCTAAATGCAAAGAAATCCAAAAAGAAAGAAAACTGCATAGGATTGATATTGAAAAAATTATTAATTTTGACGAAAACGATTTAAGAAAAGAAGCTCAAAGTGCTGTGAATTTAATAATAAAAGAAAAACAAGTTTTTGAAACCGCAGCTTTAAAAGCTTTAGAAAATTTCAAACAAAAATCAGCGCAAAGGTCGCAGGTTTAGCTATCTTTCTTAAGCTCTCTTTTGCCATAAAATTCTCTTTTGCGCCGCTAATTTGCAATGTATGGTTTATAAACTCGAATTTAAGCTTTTTGTGCATGCAGTTAATGTCTAAATTTTTAGCCAAATTTAGCATAAAACTAAGCCAACGAACCGTGTTTTCATCAGGAAGCAGGCTTTTAAATCTCTCAAATTCCGCTAAATTCTTCTTGCCGTTCATGCCGATAACGGTAGCAATTAAACTTTTTTGTTCGTGAGAAAATCCGTAATTTAAGGCGCTTATAACGAAATTTGATGAATTGATATGCTCTCCGTAAAAGCCAAGACACTGCCCTATGTTGTAAAGTTTCGCCGCCACTTCAAGCTCGCGCACAAATTTATCCTCAATACCGTGAAGCGGCTTAAGCGCGTCAAATATATCTTTTGCGTATTTGACTACGGCTTTATTTGAAGCAAGCAAGAAGCGATCTTGCAAGCTTTTAACGCTCGGGTTAAAATTAGGAGGAAATTTTTTAGAAGGTCTTAAAAGATCACTTAGATATATGCCCTCTCTAAGTCCCGCACCGCTGGTATATACACGCTCGCACTCGATACGAGAGGCGATACTTAAAAATATAAAAGCCCCTTCTCTAATGGTGTCAAATCTCTCTTTTTTAACGTGAAATTTTGCCAGATCAAGCACGCTGGATTCGGTAAGATCTTTTATGAAGCCCTTATAATCGCTAAATTTATAGCTAAAGTTATGCACGCTTTTAAGTGCGTAGTTTTGCAGCTCCATTATGGAATTTGATATGGCGCGAAGACTGCCTCCGATGGCTACTACGTTTTTGGATTTGAAATTTTCGGGTAGCTGTTTTAAAATTTCTTTCATAAAACCGTCAAGCCCTTTTAAATTTTTCTTATCGAAAAAGAGCTCCTTAAGCCTCACAGTTCCCACATCAAGAGAGACGCTATCGCTTATTTTGCCGTCTTTTATCAAGGCTAGCTCAGTTGAGCCTCCGCCTATATCGATAGTGATAAAATCTTTAAGCGGCTCAAGTAAATTCAAGGCCGCAACAGCTCCGAAATTCGCCTCATCAACGCCTTTTACTATCTTTAGATTAAGTCCTAATTTTTTTCTTACGATTGCTATAAATTCAGTCGAGTTAGGCGCATCTCTAAGAGCCGAGGTTCCCATGCAAAAAATTTTATGGCACTTATAGCTTTTTGCGATATTTTTAAACTCGCCAAGCGCCTCTATCGCCTTTTTCATCGACTTTTCGCCGATTGTACCGCCTTCATCGTAAGCGCCTTCGCCAAGACGAACTTTCATCTTAAATTCGCCCAATATATAAAAAGCGTAACGCGAAGTCTTTTGAAATATCGCCATTCTCATCGAATTTGAGCCGATATCTATAACAGCCGTTCTTTTTGCCATTATGCAGCCCTTAAAAGATTTGAATTTCTTTTGCAAACACTCAAATTCCGGCTAAATTTTATCTTTTGGTTTTTCATTTTTAACTATCTTTTTAAACTTATTTTTGACGTTTTTTGAAATAGGTAAAGTAAGCTTTGAAACAGCTCCCTTAACGCCATCGGTGCGATTTTTTATACTCACGCTTCCTCCAAGCGCCTGAGCGGCTCCCTTGGCAAGAAAGAGTCCAAGCCCTGCTCCGCCCTTATCTCCAAAACGCTTAAACGGCGCAAAGAGATCTTTACTCTCATCTATGCCTATGCCCTCATCGACAACTTCTATAACAAACTCGCTCTCTTTAAGTCTTGAACAAAGCGTTATGGTTGATTTAGGCGGTGAAAATTTGATCGCATTTTGGACGAAATTTTGAATCACATGAGTTAAAAGCGTAGGCTGAAGGGTCATATTAAGAGTAGTCGGGAAAAGATCGGTAACAACGTCCTTGTCATCGCCTCTGGCTAAAATTTTAAAATTATTTGCCATCTCGTTTAAAAACTCGATGATATCTATCTCGACAGCCTCTTCAAACTGAGCGCCTTCCTGACGACCTATCTCAAGAATAGAGCTTATCATCTTATTCATTGAATCTATTGATTGGTTATTATTTTTAAGAGCTTCGATATACTTTTGGCTCTCTCTAGGCTTTATAAGCGTAACCTCGTTTTTAGTCTTCATCACCGCAAGCGGGGTTTTAAGCTCGTGTGCAACGCCGATAAAAAGCTCTTTTTGATAAAGCACAAAGGTTTGAATACGCTCTATAAGGCGATTTATGCTCTTTCCAAGAGGGATAAATTCTAGCGGAACCTCATCTAGGCTAACTTCTTTTAAAAAGCGCTCGTTTAGCTGGCTTAATTTGGAGCTTAAAATTTTAATAGGCACCAAAAGCATACGAGATAAAAACAGGGCGTAAAATAGGACTAAAAAGATCGAAGTGGCATTTACCACTATGATATCGATTAAAATTTGATCTATAAGCTTGCTTTGCTGAGTAGTCTCTTTAGTTAGCGTTATATGCGTATTTTCGACATATGGATAATAAAGCGTCAGAAAAGTTTTTTTGCCTACTTTTTCGTTGGCGAAATATGGATTTTTGGATTTTAACTCGTCTTTAATTATTTTAATTCTGGTGGAGTTATCATTTAGCGTTACATACTCAAATCCGCCCCTCATCTTGGCTAAATTTGAGCTTGTAGATATGAGTTTGGCCTCATACATCAAAGATTGGGAAATGCTCTCGTATATCGTTACTTTGATATAGTGATAAAGCATCACCGATATGATTAAAATTAGCATCGTTGAAGCCGATGCTAATTGGAGAATAAATCTAAATCTTAAGCTTTTTTCGGAAAGCAAAATCGATATCCACGTCTTCTAACAGTTTCTATTGTAGATATGTTTAGTGGCTTATCCATTTTTTGACGAATTTGGTTGATCGCTACTTCGATAACGTTTGGAGTAACTAGTTCAGGCTCTTCCCAGATAGCGTCTAAAAGCTGCTCTTTAGAAACGATTTGATCGGAGTGGCGAGCAAGATGGGTTAAAACCTCAAACGGCTTACCTTTTAGCTCTATATCTTGTCCAAGATAGGTAATCTTCTCCTCATCCGGATCAATAATAAGATCGTCAATCTTAATAACATTCGTGCCGCCAAAGCGCAATCTCGCCTCAATTCTTGCTACAAGCACATCAAAGTCGAAAGGCTTTTTGATATAATCGTCCGCACCTACTCTAAATGCCTTAACTTCGCTCTCTTTATCATCTTTTGCAGATAAAACTACAACAGCGGTGCGAGGTGATTTATTTTTTATAACGCTAATCAAATCCACTCCGTCACCATCCGGAAGCATCCAGTCCGTTAATACTAAATCATAATTTCTAATACCTATATAATATTCAGCATCTTTAAAATTTTCGGAGCTATCCGTCTGATATCCAAATTCCTGCAAGCCTTCAGCAATCGTTTTATTTAACGTTACTTCGTCTTCTACTATTAAAATTCTCATTTGACTAATCCTTGGGGGTATAAATTTTCGAGATTGTAGCATAAATTAAGCAAGTTTTCAAGATACTTTAAAAAAAATTTAATATTCGACCGTCAATCTAGCTCCCACCAAGGCGTTTTGGACAATTTCGGTTTTTAAAATTTCCATTTTTAAAAATTTAAGACCGTTAAATCTCTCTTTTAATCTTTGAGAGCACACCTCAAGCGAATTCTCAACGGTTTGAAACATATGCTCGTTATAAACCGATTTTATAAACTCTATAGCCTCTACATAATCTATAAATTCGCTACCGCCAAACTCCACATTTAATCTAACCCTTTGTCTAGTCGTTCGCTCAAATTCAAGCATCCCGATAATAGTTTCAAACTCATAATCTTTAATGACGGTACTTATCATATCACTCTACTCTCTTCTCCGCTAAAAAGCCTTTTAATATTTGGAATATGTTTATAAAAAATCACAAACGCAATCAAAAAAATCGGAGCATGAGAGTCTATTTCAGGGATATTTGGATGAATCAAATAAGACGATATCAACAAAGCAAATACCGCGCAAAGCGAGGCAAGGGACGAAATTTTAAGCACTCTTCCGACTAAAAACCATGCAACAAGAGCTATGCCTATCTCCATAGGCAAAAACAAAGCCAGCACTCCGGCACCCGTTGCCACGCCTTTGCCGCCCTCAAATTTCAAAAACGGCGAATAGCAGTGTCCAATCACTGCAAGAACCGCCATAGCCCAAAGCGTAGCCTCGCTTAGCCCCGCAAATTTAGCTATAAGTATAGGGATAACGCCCTTTAAAACATCGAGTATAACGGTTAAAACGGCTATCTTTTTAGCAAGCTTTGGATCTTTTTGCTTTAAAACCCTAAGCACATTCGTAGCGCCTATGCTCTTGCTGCCTTCGTTTTTGATATTTACATCCGCAAAAATTTTTGCCAGTATAAGACCGAAAGGAATACCGCCAAGAAGATAGGCTACCAGATAGGCTATAATATTTTCATTCATCTTTTATCCTGATTTTATTTAAAAATATTATAGTAGTTAAATTTATCTGATTTTCTTATAAATTTAGTAGCGAAGAGTAAATTCTCGCTACTTTTTCAACTAAAATCAGTCTGTATGTCGTTTTCTATTTTGATAGATATAGTAGGTTCTACTTCGCAAGAATTATCTGCAAAAGAGCCTTCAGAGCTTGCTTTAGCAACCGTTATGCTCTTTTCTTTTATAACACTGGATGTCGCGTCTATATCAAGCAAGTCATTAGCCGATATAGCCTCTAGCCCGGCAGTGTTTGACTCATGGTTATTTGTTTTGCCGTCTATTTTTTCAATTTTACTTAGATCAAGCGCCGCATCATCGATATGGCTCGGTATAGAGGCGGCGTTACCGGCTTCATTTAATGCTTGAAATTCAAATTCATCAGGAGAATTTAAAACTTCTAAATCAAATATCTCACCATCTGCAACAAAGTCCGATGAGACTAAATTTAAAGCCTCATTAATAGAAGAGATTTCAAAATCGGTCTCACTGCCAAAACTTTCATCGCTGATTATGCTTTGGTCTATCTTTAAAGTATCTTCTCCAGACAAAGTCATCTTTCTGCCGTTAAATTCCAAAGAAATTCTATCGTTGTCAGAATTTGTAATTATCATATCGCCCGCGTTTATGACGCCGTCTACTAAAGCGACTCTTTCTTTACCGCTATCGTCTTTTAATAAAACATTACCGAAAATTTCTTTTATAAACCCGACATTAGTCATGTATAAAATCCCTTGCTTCTAATTTTTCCATGATTTTAGTAGAAAAAATACCGTTTGTATATTGTACTTAGGTACGATAGGGTTTTATTTCCATAAAAGAACGACTTTTTCATCGTATATATCGCTACTTTTTGGAGAAATTTCTATCTCGTTTATAGTGATGTTTTTTACGTCGTTTTTGTCTTTTAGCTCTTGAACCTGCTCTTCAAATTTAGCCATCAAAGCCTCTATATCGGCATTTACTTCAGCGACGACCTGTTCGCTAAGCTTTACGTCATCTCTTTCTTTTAAGATTTTATTAGCGCTCTTTGCCGAGCTTGCCACCTTGCCCAAATTTGAACGACTTAGCAAATTTCTACCAAATATCGCACCGAGTATGCTTGTGCCCACACTGATAGCTGCTTCAAGCCCTTTTGACTTGACCTCTTTTTGCTCTTTTTCAAGCTTTAAGATAGCCTTGTTTAGTTTCTCTTCAAGTTTGCATCTCTCTTTTTCAAATTTTTGGGTTAGTTTAGTGGTCTCGTTTTCTAAAATTTCATTGCATCTATCGCTTAGACGGATATAAAACTCCTCTTTGCTCTCGCTTGGATGGGAATTTAATCCAAGAGCGCTAAAAAGGCTTAGTTTGACATTTCTATAAATATACTCTTTGAAATTTTTCGCAACCGCTTTAAGGTCTTTTGCATTTGTTATCATTGGCGGAAGCGGAGTATATGATAGCTTCTTATCGGGCTCGCTTATAGAGTTTATCTTCACATCCTCGCTTGCCTCGCCCCAATCTATCTCATTTTGCTCCTCGTCAAGCCTATAAAGAAAGCTTACGTCTTTAGTGTGATCAAGGCTCTTTTTAGCATCGTAAAACCTGACTTTCGCTTTAGCGTAAAGATAACCGCTCAGCTCATCAAAGCTCTCGGCAGCGTAAATTTGTTCAATCCCGGAAGAGATTATAGGTTTAACTCCGCTCTTTGCGCCACTATTTTTTGAGGTCAAAACGCTATTTTCAAGTTTTTTATCCCGCATTAAATTTGAAATTTGCTCTTTGCTTAAAGGTCCTTTTAGATAGCTTAACGCCCATCTGGTAGAGATTACGTTAAGCCCGTCTTCGTGGATATTTTTAAGCAAAAAATTTCGTTTGGCTAAATTTGAGATCAGATTTTCTATCTCACCCTTATCCATATCAGAGCCTGAAATTCCCGTCATACCGTCGATAACGCGCGCTTTATCTTGAGCCGTTTGAAGCCTGCCGATAAACCAAGTGCCGATGTTACTAAGCCCTTTATAATCAAGATCAACAGGATTTTGCGTGCTTAAAATGACGCCTAGTCCGTGCGCGCGAGCCTGTTTTAAAAGAGTTAGCATCGGAGTTTTTGAAGGAGGATTGCCGTTTGGCGGGAAAAATCCGAAAATTTCATCCATATACAAAATCGCTCTAAGCGAGCTAGTTCCTTCCGTTTTTCGCATCCAAGCTATGACTTCGTTTAATAAAAGCGTTACAAAAAACATCCTCTCGCTATCGTTTAGATGAGAGATGGTAAAGATATTGCACTTTGCCTTACCGTTTTTATCAAAAAGCATTTTGCCTATATTTAACCTCTCGCCGTTTAGCCAAGCTTTAAAATCAGGGCTTGCAAGAAGCGTGTTTATCTTGACGGCAAGCTTCATACGATCGCTTGAAGGATAAAATTTCTCCACGTCAAACACGCCTATTTTAGCAAAAGGCGGAGTTGCGATAAAGCCTATGAGTTCTTCAAGCGTGATATCTAGACCCTCTTGAAATTTGCAAGTAAAGATGTTTGAGATTAGCAGATGCTCTTTTGAATTTATGTCGTTTTCAAGACCTACCAGCGATAAAACCGAGCTTGCAAGAGAGCTTACATACTCGCTAAATTCCTCATCGTTTTTTATATTAGGGCAGGCAAAGTCGCCAAGCAGAGCCACTCCTATGCCCGAAGAGCTTTTTGGAGTGTAAATTTTAAACTCTACGCTATCTTTAAATGTCTTTACTCGCTCCAAGTTTTGGAATGAATTTTCTATCCCCTTTTTCCATGTTTCACTCTCGTTTTTGGCAAATTCCTCTACGCTTAAACCCTTGTTTTGCGCCTCGCTTTCATCGATATAAGGTAAAAAATCTTGCGGGCTCATACTCTCAAAAGCCAAAGCTAAATTCGTCATATCGCCCTTTGGATCGATGATGATCGAGGGGATATTATCTATACAAGCCTCTTCTAAAATCGTTATACCAAGACCGGTTTTACCGCTACCCGTCATTCCGATGATAGCCGCGTGAGTCGTTAAGTCCTTGTTCTTGTAAAAAAACGGCTCTTTGTCCTTAAGTCCTATGTAAAATAACTTTAAATTCTCTTGTATAGTTTTCATAAATTTGCCTTATTGGTATAAATTAAGCTGCTCTTTTAACTCACTCATAGTCTCTTCAACGCGCTCTTTGGTAAATCTCGCTATCTCTTCTTGAACGGCTTGTTCTTTTGAAATTTGGCAACAATACCTCACAGCTCCGCGGTAGACCAGATCGGCTATCAGTTTTAACTCGACCTCTACATCTATAAATTTTTTATCGGTCGGAAATTCCAGCTCAAATCTAGCCACTATGGGCGCTTTTTTATCAAACTGCGCGCACTGCGAGCTAACCACTCCAAGACCGCCTTCTGAGATATCGTATAAATTGCCCTGAATCTGCAATGAATCTTGCTGCAAGATAACTTTCGTATAGCGATTTGGATAAACCCTTTGAAACTGCCTTAAATTCGCATGCAGGTTATTCATGTAGATAAAATTTCTTAAAGTAACGGTCAAATTTGAGATATCAAAATCAACTATATCGGCTTTTAAATTTTGCGCAAAAACCTCGTCTTTTACGATATAAGCGTTTCGCTCCTCTTTCATAGCCAAAATTTGCAGCAAAGTCGCTTCGCACACTACTTTATCGTCTTCTACGGATAAAATTTTGCCCAAACATTCAACCTTAACACCGTTATAAAGATTTAAAAAATGTATCTTATGATCACCATGAGCTATCTGTTCAAAGATATCAATAGCCCTTTTTAGAATCACAGGAATACGAGATTTTACACCATCCCCCATGCGTCCACTCCTTGGATTTTAAATAAAAATTCAATCAATTATAGTAAAAAATTCTTAGTTTTATTATAAATTTCACACTTTAGAATACAAATTTTGTAAGTGCAAAAAGGGATTTAAAAATAAAAAATACAGAAGTTAAATCAAATTTTAGATAAAAGAGGCGAAATTCGCCCCTTAAATATAATAATAAATTTTAAAGCTTATCGCAGTTATGAGCTAGATAATCGGCAACTCCGGCAGTATCGGCCTTCATACCTTTATCACCTTTGTTCCATCCTGCAGGGCAAACCTCGCCGTGTTCGTTTGTAAATATCATAGTATCAACCATTCTTATCATCTCGTCGATATTTCTTCCAAGCGGTAGGTCGTTTATAACCGCATGGCGGATTTTACCGCATTTATCGATCAAAAATGATCCTCTAAGCGCAACTCCGGCCTCTTCAAGAAGAACGTCAAATCCCTTTGAAATAGCGTGATTTGTATCGGCTACTATCGGGAAGCGAACTTTGCCTATACCGCCCTTATTTACGGGTGTCTCTTTCCACGCAAAGTGCGAGAATTGGTTATCCGTTGAAACGGCTATAACCTCTATACCGCGAGCTTTAAACTCATCATATCTCTTATCAAACGCTATTATCTCGCTTGGGCAGACGAAAGTAAAATCCATCGGATAGAAAAATACCACCGCACCTTTTTCTCCGATATTTTTATATAGATTAAAGTCATCTACTATTTCATTATTGCCTAAAACCGCTGCAGCCGTAAAATCCGGCGCTTGTTTTGTTACTAACATTATTTTCTCCTTATGATAATCTTTATTATGAACAAAATTATATCTTTCGTTCTTTAAAATATAGTTAAAAATTTTTATTTTAAATTCCACACATATCAAGGATGGATATATTTCATAAATAAACTTAAAAAATAAATTTTATTTTTTTATATCAAATTTACTAATATTTTGATATCGTTACGAAAATTTTTAAAAACACAAGGAGAAAATATGTCAGTAAAAATTACCGATATCTGTATAAGCTGCGGCTCTTGCATAGACGAGTGCCCGGTAGAAGCCATAGTTGATGATAGCGATAACCCGACGGGCGAGGATATATACTATGTATATGCGGACAAATGCGTTGAGTGCGTAGGACACAACGACGAGCCGGCATGCGCGTCAGCCTGTCCGACCGACGGTTGTATCGTATGGGATATGCCTTACGAAGGTCAGCCGTCACGCGACGAGATAAGCGCGGATATGAGAAAAAGCGCGACTCCGGTTATAGCCTAAATTTTAATAAGCCTGCTTTTGCGGGCTTATTTTGTTTTTAATATTTTTTTTGATATAATCCCCAACTCTTGAAAAAATCAATAATGTAAGGAAATTTTATGCAACAAACACTCTCTATCATAAAACCGGATGCGGTTAAAAAAGGTGTCATAGGCAAGATAGTCGATAGATTTGAGAGCAACAGATTAAGAATTGCGGCTATGAAGAAGATAAGACTTAGCAAATGCGATGCAAAAGCATTTTACGCAGTTCATAAAGAAAGACCTTTCTTCAACGATCTAGTTGAATTTATGACGAGCGGACCTGTTGTAGTAATGGTTCTTGAAGGCGAAAATGCAGTAGCTAAAAACCGCGAGCTTATGGGGGCGACAAACCCGAAAGAAGCTGCACCCGGCACTATCAGAGCCGACTTTGCGGAAAACATAGACGCAAACGCGGTTCACGGAAGCGATAGCTTGGAGAATGCAAAAATCGAGATCAACTTTTTCTTTGCTTCAAGAGAAATCTGCTAAGGTAAATTTTGAAAATAGCATTTGCAAAGATTGCAAACAACCAAATTCCTTTTGAGATAAAAAAGGAAGATCTAAAATTTAGCGGAAATTTAAAAAGAATAAGCCAAAATTTAATCGAGTGCAAAGCGGGTATTAAAGGCTGTTTGGCTCATAACTGCGATAGATGCGGTGAAGATATAAGATTAAATTTGGATGAAGATTTAAAACTGATAATAAGCGACGGAATTTACAAAAGCTCAGAGGAAAATTTGGACGATGCGGTCGAATTTTTTGATGGATTTGTAGATTTGGACGAAATTTTTATAAGCGAAATAGAAGCTTATAAGAGCGATTATTTTTATTGCGAAAAATGTAAAAATTTATAAAGGAGAATGAAATGGCAGTACCTAAGCGAAGAGTTAGCCACGCACGTGCGGCAAAAAGAAGAACTCACTATAAAGTAACACTTCCTATGCCCGTTAAAGACAAAGACGGCTCATGGAAGATGCCTCACCGCGCAAATAAAACAACCGGTGAGTATTAAAATTTATGACAAGCATTTGCATTGATGCAATGGGCGGGGATTTTGGTCCCAAACCCATAATAGAAGGTGTTATAGAGGCTTTAAAAACAACGAAATTTAACGCTGTTTTAGCGGGCGAATCTAAAATTTTAAAACCTCTTATCCCTCAACACTTAGAAAAATACATAACCTACCTAGAAGCATCCGAAGTCGTATCCATGGCAGACGGCGCAACGGAAGCTCTTAAGAAAAAAGAAAGCACTATTTATAAAGCTATCGAACTTTTAAAAGCAAAAGAAGTTAAAGCCGTAGTTTCGGCAGGCCATAGCGGAGCTACGATGAGTTTGGCTACTTTAAGAGTCGGAAGGCTTAAAAACGTCTCTCGTCCTGCGATAGCCACGCTTATGCCAAACGTCTTAGGTAAAAAAACCCTTGTTTTAGACGTGGGAGCTAACGTTGATTGTAAAGCCGAGCATCTGTTTCAGTTTGCCGTAATGGGCGAAGCCTACGCAAAAGAGATTTTAAAGATCAAAAATCCAAAAATAGGGCTTTTATCAAACGGCGAAGAAAAAAGCAAAGGCAACGAAGTTACGAAAGAAGCCTATACTCTGCTTTCTAAACTAGATAGTTTCGTCGGTAACGCCGAGGGCAATCAGGTCTTTGACGGAAGCGTAGATGTGATAATCTGCGACGGGTTTGTCGGTAATATCTTGCTTAAAACAAGCGAAGGCGTAGCCGACGCGATAACTAAAATCATAAAAAAACATGTAAAAAAATCCCCTATCGCGATCGCGGGCTCACTTCTGATGAAAAAAGTTTTTAAGACGCTTAAGCAGCAAGTTGATTACGACGAATACGGCGGCGCTCCTCTTCTTGGGGTGGACGGCTGTGTCATCATAAGCCACGGCAAAAGTAACGCAAAAGCGATCAAAAATGCTATATTTCAAGCTTTAAATTTTGCTGACTCAAACATCAACGAAGTCATCAAAGACGAGCTATCAAATTTTTCAAGGTAAATTTTATGCCAAAAGCCTCACTAATATCCATCGGCGCTTATGTGCCAAAAGATACGCTTAGCAACTTTGATCTTGAAAGAATGGTCGAAACAAGCGACGAGTGGATAGTAAAGCGCACGGGAATTCATACTAGACACATAGCCACAGGCGAGATAACAAGCGAGATAGGCGCCAAGGCGGCGCAAATAGCTATAAATAGAGCGGATATAGAGGCAAAAGATATCGATGCGGTTATATGCGCTACGATAAGTCCTGATCATCTTTGCATGCCCTCGACTGCTTGTAAGATTGCTAAAATTTTAGGTATCGACAATGTAACGGCTTTTGATATAAGCGCGGCATGCACGGGTTTTATATATCTTCTTGAGCTTGCAAAATCGCTCATAGAAAGCGGAGCTAAGAAAAATATACTTATCGTGGGGGCTGAAAAATTAAGCTCGATAGTTGATTACAAAGATCGAAGCACTTGCATACTGTTTGGCGACGGAGCGGGAGCGGCTATCGTAACGGCAAGCGAAGAAAACGAGATCATAGACGTTCATACGGCAAGTGACGGAAATTTCGCTAATCTGCTTATAACTCCGGGCGGAGGAAGCGCTCATCCTTGCTCTACGCAAACACTTGAAGATAGGTTAAATTTTATCCAAATGGTGGGCAACGAGGTCTTTAAAATAGCTGTTCAAACTCTAACTAAAGATGTTGTCGATATACTTGAGAAAAACGGCATCGCAAGCGAGCAAATCGATCTATTTATCCCGCATCAAGCAAATTTACGTATAATTGAGGCCGTAAAACAAAGGCTAAATTTCACAGACTCTCAGTGCGTAGTAACCGTCGGAAAATACGGCAACACAAGCTCAGCTTCAATCCCTATGGCGATGAATGAAGCTTATGAGCAAGGCAGGCTTAAAAAAGGTGATTTGATGCTCCTTGACGCATTTGGAGGAGGGTTCACTTGGGGAAGCGCACTGCTTAAATTTGGCAGTAAATAGATCCTATTTACGCTATAAATTTTATCGTTAAATAACGACCCGCTTTTAAGCGGGTGAAAGGCTTTTAAACCTCACTTTAGCGACTTAATATCTATCCAAACAGCGAATTCACACTTTCATTATGATAAACTCGTCTTATAACTTCACCAAAGATAGGGGCAACGCTCAGAACTTTTATCTTTTGAATTTGCTCTTTAAGAGGTATGGTATCGGTTACTACAAGCTCATCAAGCGCATCATCGCTTAAATTTTCATAAGCCTTTCCGGAAAGTACGGCGTGCGTGCAGCATGCCATCACGCTTGTCGCGCCTCTTTCTTTAAATACTCTAGCCGCCTTTACTATAGTTCCGCCGGTATCTATCATATCATCGACCAATATAACGTCCTTGCCTTTTACGTCGCCGATGACATTCATAACCTCACTCTCGTTTGCCTTTTCACGGCGCTTATCGACTATGACGATATCCAATTCAAGAGATTTGGCCACGCTTCTAGCGCGCGCCACTCCGCCTATATCGGGGCTTGCTATGATCGGATTTTTCAAATTTTTATTTTTAATATATTCGTTAAAGATTATTGAGCCGTAAAGATTATCCACCGGTATATCAAAAAAGCCTTGAATTTGCCCCGCATGAAGATCTATAGTAACGACACGATTGATGCCAGCGGTTTGTATCATATTTGCAACGAGTTTGGCGGTAATAGGCACTCTTGGAGCAGCTTTTCTATCTTGTCTTGCATATCCAAAATAAGGAATTACAGCCGTGATTGAGCTAGCAGAGCTTCGCTTAAGAGCGTCGGTTAGGATTAAAAGCTCCATTAAATTTACGTTTGCAGGCGCGCAGGTAGGCTGCACCACGAAGATATCCTTGCCTCGCACGCTCTCTCCGATTTGAACGCTTATCTCGCCGTCGCTAAATCGCTTAATAGTCGCTTCGCTAAGCGGCAAAGAGAGATAGTGCGAGATCTTTTTAGAAAATTCAACGTTTGCAGTACCTGAGAAAATTTTATAACCTCTCATGAAATTTTACCTTTGTGAGTTTTTGAATGAGATATTTTAGCAACAATGAACTTAAATTTGCTTATGCAAGCTTAAATTTAATCTATACAAAAAGGCAAATTATCAGACGTAAACGCTTAAGATTTATAAATTTAGCTTTGCATAAAGCAAGAGTATGATAAATTTAGCAAAACTTTTTAAAGGAGTTAGAGTGGTTGTATTGCAAGTTGTTTTTGATTACAATGGCGGATATGGCGAAGAGATGTATAATCAATGCCTTGAACTAGCCCAATCCATCGCAAAAGAGAGTGGTTTCATCTGGAAAATTTGGACCGAAAACAAAGATAAAAACATAGCAGGCGGAATTTATGCATTTAAGAGCGCTAAAGAGGCCGAAAGTTACGTCAAAATGCATGCTAAAAGACTTGAGGACTTTGGCGTAGCGTCAAATTTTAGGTATGAAATTTTAGATGT
>JAUNLC010000002.1:15065-21773 GCA_030532465.1 Campylobacter sp.
GAACAAATTTAAGCCTCGTAAAGCTCTTTTAGCTTGTCATGCTCAAGTATGGTTATGTTTTTCTTGGCGTCTATAGCGATGTAGCCGTTTTTCTTAAATTTAGTTATGATGCGAGAAAAAGTTTCAGGTGTCGTATTTAGCATTTGAGCGATTTGCGAGTATTTTTGAGTAGGCAGTTCGCTCTGATATTCGCTTATAAAAAGAGCTATCTTACCCTCTACGCCAAGTGCGATTTCGCGGTGTAAAAGTCCTTGTATCATCCTGAAATTTTGAGAAAGAGACTTGATGATCTCCATACAGACATTAGCATCATTCATAAAATTTTTCTTAAATTTGGCAAAATCTATCATCAACACTTCCGAATCCTCGATAAAAATAGCCGAAGCAGGGAAAGGAGTATCGTCAAAATTTGCAAATTTCGCCACAGGCGAACCCGGCAAAAACTCGTGCACAAAGAGCTCTTTACCGTTTGGCAAAGTTTTATAAATTTTCACGCGCCCTTTTAAAAGGATGTAAAACCACTTCGGCTTTTCACCCTCGATAAATAAAATTTCGTCGCGCTTGTAGCTTCTTATTATGCTTATTTCACCGAGTTTTTGTAGCCGCTCATCATCAAGAGAGCTAAATATTTGGATATCTTTGAGCATGACTTTACCTTCTTTTTGCTTTTTGCGATTTTATAAAATCTAAAATTAATTTTCAATATTTAATCAAAGGTCCAAAACACCGACAAGCCAAACATATCCGCAAATTTAGACCTAAGATCTTAAATTCATACGATAAATTTAAATAGAGTCAAATTTTAGCCAAATTTTCTTTGAAACTCGCTCATAAAAGAAACTAGTGTTTTTACGTTTTCTAAACTCACCGCATTGTAGATAGAAGCGCGAATTCCGCCAAGATGACGGTGTCCTTTTAGTCCTATCATGCCTTCTTTTTCGGCTTCGGCCACAAACACAGGCTCAAGCTGCGAATTTGCGGCGATATTGTAGCTTACATTCATGACCGAGCGATCTTTTTTCACTGCATGCCCCTTGTAAAATCCGCCGGAACTATCGATAGCATCGTATAAAAGAGCCGCTTTTTGCTCGTTTATAGTCTTTATCGCATCAAGTCCGCCTTGAGTCTCAAGCCAACCAAGAGTTAAATTCAAAAGATAAATTCCAAATGTCGGCGGGGTGTTAAAAAGAGATTTAGCGTCGGTGTGAGTCTTGTATCTAAGCATGGTAGGCACATTTTCGCCCGCTCTTTCAAGCAGATCTTTGCGAATTATCACGATCGTTACGCCGCTTGGACCGGCATTTTTTTGCGCGCCGCCATAAAGCACGCCGATATTTGAAAAGTCCATTTTATAAGAAAAAAAGTCGCTTGAAGCATCGATCACAAGCGGAGCTTTTGTCTTTGGCAAGCTTTTATACTGAGTGCCGTAAATCGTGTTATTTGTGCAGATATAGGCATACGCCGCATCATCGCTGAAATTTATATCCTCAGGAATTCTGTCGAAATTCGTATCTTTTGAGCTTGCGATAACCTCGTAGTTTATGCCTTGAATTTTAGCCTCTTTTATCGCCTTGCTAGTCCAAACCCCCGTATCAACATATTGGGCACATTTGTCGGTAGCCAAATTCATCGGCACCATGGCAAACTGAAGGCTGGCTCCGCCTTGCAAAAAGAGAATTTCATACTCATCGCCGATACCGTAAAGCGAGCGAATTTTATCCATCGCACCAAAATGCACCTCTTCAAAAACCTTGCTTCGATGGCTTATCTCCATTATGCTAAAGCCCTTGTTTTGGTAGTTTGTAAGCTCTTTTTGAGCGCTTTCTAGCACGCTTAAAGGAAGTCCGCTTGGTCCGGCGCTAAAATTTATCTTTCTATTCACGAAAACTCCTTTTAAAATTTTTCAAAATTTAGCACAATTTGAGTTAAAAAATGATTTTAAAACCGCTTTTTGAGCCAAAATTTACAAATTTACACTTTAAGCTATGTTTTGATACAATTTAAGCCTATCAAAGGGGTAAATTTGGTTTTAGAAATCGAGCGTAAATTTGTATTAGACGGGATTTTAGCGATCAATATGCTTAAAAGCGACGGCATATCGATAGAGCAAAACGAAATAACGCAAATTTACACCAAAATAACCCCGCTTGAAGAGATAAGATTTCGCAAATCAGGGCAAAATTTTACTACCGCACACAAAATCGGCAAAGGCTTAATGCGTAAAGAAAACGAGCGCGAGTGCAGCGAAAAAGAGTTTAAATCCGCTCTTAAAGAGGCTCTTGGCATGCCGATAAACAAGACTCGCTTTGAGTTTAAGATAAACAACCTTCCTTGCAATATCGACATGTATCACGAATTTTTAGACGGTCTTATCACGCTTGAAATCGAGTTTTTAACAGTGCAAGACGCAAAAAATTTCATCATTCCCGAGTTTTTATCCGCTAGCATAAAAGCCGAAATTACCGAGGATGAGAGATATAAAAACAAAAATTTAGCCCTTTTTGGCTTGCCTGAAGTAGAATTTGACATTAAAAAAGCTATTAATATAATCGATCAAAACAAAGATCTAAAGCTCGTATTTCCAAGCTCTCTGCGCGCTATAGACGCGGCTAGAGTGATGTTTTTTCAAATTTACAAGTCGGTTCAAGTTCATAAAGAAATTTATCTTAATACAAGCGATGAAGAAGCGCTTCACCAGTTTAGGGTTCATCTTCGCAAGACTCGCTCGCTGCTTAAAATTTTGCCTGGAATTTTTGATGAAAAGACCGTCGCCCACTTTAATAAAAACTTTAAGCTTATTGCAAACTCAACTAACAAAAAGCGCGACATAGACGTATTTTTAGAGTTTTTAAAAGAGCAAAAAAACTCTAAGCTCATCACTCAAATTTTGCTTTTGGAAAAGCAAAATTTAAACAGCGACATAAAAGAGATGATGAGTAGCGAGACTACGCAAGAAATCTTTAAAGACTGGGAGGTCTTTTTAAAAGAAGAGAGCGACTTTTACAAAGGCGAAAAATTCGATACGCCCGTAAAAAAGCTCGTAGCTCGTGCCTTTAGAGTGCAAATTTTAAGAGTTAAAAAAGCGCTTTTAAAGCTAAATGAAGAGTGTGCTAACGAGCGTTTTCACGCAACAAGGATTGAGATCAAACGGCTAAGATATCTGCTTGAAATTTTCATCGATCTTTATGCGATAAAATCGCTTGAAAAGGCCAAAGAACGCGCCAAAGAGATACAAGAGATCTTTGGAGATCTTCAAGATCGCGATATCTGGCTTGAAATTTTAGAGCAATACCTATCAAACGAGCTTCTTAACGCTCAAACTCCTGACAAGTTGCAAACTAAAATTTATAAGCAAATTTATAAGTTGCGAGATAAAATTTTGGATAAAAAAGGCAAATTTATCAGGACCTTAAGCAAAGTTTCACGAAATTTAAAAATTTATTACAACTAAAAGAAAGAGAATGCAAAAACAAGAAAAAATAGTTCAGATGTTTAACGAGATAGCCCCAACCTACGACCTTGCAAATAGAGTTTTAAGCGCGGGGATTGATATCAGATGGCGCAAGATAGCGTGCAGGAAGGTGCTAGAAAAGTTTAAAAATCAAAGCATAAACATAGCCGACGTTGCATGCGGCACAGGCGATATGATGGGCTTTTGGCATGAGATAGCAAAGGAGTTTGATGCAAAACTGGCAAACCTAACGGGCATCGATCCATCAAGCGGCATGCTAAAAGTGGCGAAACAAAAATTTCCAAATTTTAAATTTATCCAAGCGAGCGCTACCGAAACGACCCTGCAAAGCGCCGATACGGACGTGCTAAGCATAAGTTACGGCATAAGAAACGTGGTTGAGAGAGAGCTTGCGCTAAAGGAATTTAACCGAGTTCTAAAAGATGGCGGCTATCTCGTGGTTTTAGAGTTTACAAAGCGCAATAAAAAAGGCATAGCGACAAATGTAAGAGACTTTTATCTAAGTAAAATTTTGCCAAAAATAGGCGGATTTATCTCAAAAAACAAAGAGGCCTACGAGTATCTTCCAAGCTCGATCGAAAATTTCCTTGACACGCAAAGTTTCGTCGATGAACTGCGCGCAGCCGGCTTTGAGATAGAGGTCTGCAAAGGCTTTTCTATGGATATATCAACGCTTTTTATAGCAAGGAAATTTAAAAATTGCTAAGCGTAAGCGAGCTAAACGAGCAGGTTAAAACTCTGCTTGAAACGACTTTTTCTTATGTCGAAGTTGAGGGCGAAATTTCTCGCCTTACAAAGCATAATTCAGGGCACTGGTATTTTACTTTAAAAGATGAAAAAGCCTCGATCTCGGCGGTGATTTATAAATTTAACAACGCAAAGCTAAAATTTGAAGTAAAAGACGGCATGAAAGTCGCTCTTTACGGCAAAATTTCGCTTTATACGGCAAGCGGAAGTTATCAGTTTATCGCAACTTCGATTAAACCAAGCGGTGAAGGCGAGCTTGAGCTTGCGTTTAAACAGCTTAAGGCTAGGCTTGAGGCTGAAGGACTTTTTGAGCCTGCGCGTAAAAAACCGCTTCCTAAATTTCCGCGAAAAGTAGGCATCATCACCTCTCGCACCTCAGCCGCACTTCAAGACATGCTTAGACTCATAAACGAGCGCTGGCATCTAAGTGAAATTTACGTTTTTGACTCGCTAACTCAAGGAGAAAGCGCTCCCGCCGCACTCATAAGGGCGTTAAAAAGAGCGGAAAAAAGCGAGCTTGACGTGATAATCTTGGCTCGCGGCGGAGGAAGCAGAGAGGATCTGTGGTGCTTTAACGATGAAGCTTTGGCGCGTGAAATTTATGCCGCAAAAACGCCTATAATAAGCGCGATCGGACATGAGATCGATTATGTGATTAGCGATTTTACGGCTGATTTTAGAGCGCCTACGCCAAGTGCTGCGATAAACTCTTTGATGCCCGATAGCGGCGAGATGATGCAGACGATCGATATAATGAGCGAGAGTTTAAAAACCTCATTTGATCTCATTTTAGAGCGCAAGCAAAACGCTTTAAAAAATCTGCAAATTAGATTTTCTCAAGCAAGTTTAGAGCAAAAAATAGAGAATAAAATGCAAATTTTAAAAAATTTCAGGCTAAATTTAAAAAACGCCGTAGAGAAAAAATTCCTAAAATTTGAAAATCAAATTCTAACTTTACAAAAAAATTATGCACAACAAGAGCTGTTTTTCGAGCAAATTTCTTCATTTGTAAGAGTGCAAAAAAACGGCAAGATCGTGCAGCTAGAAGAGCTAAATTTAGGCGATGAAGTTTTGCTAAGCTCGGTAAATTCAAGCAAGAGGGCTAAAATTTTATAAAGGATAAATATGAGGCTAAATTTTATCCCGCAAAACGTCTTTCAAGCCACAAACAGGACAAATCACCTCGATAGAGCCTTTATATCCCAAGAGCTCTTTATCGATCAGTTTTTTAGCTTTACGAGCTCAAACCATCCATCTTTCTTGCAGGAATTAAAACAAAACCTAAAAGAGACGTATAAAGTAACCGACAAAGATAGCGTATATGACGCGATAGACGATGTCGTGAGCTATGCTTATTATTACAACATCATCTTAGATCTTTTATATAAAGCCTATAAAGACCGTAAAGCCAAGCTGGCGGAGCTAAGCTGCGAAGAGTTTATGAGAATTTATCTTACGGATGAGTATCTAAAAAACGCTTTGAAGGCTGTTAAGACGGATTTTTCGCATAGAAAATTTGAGGCTGATAAAGAAAATTTCGAGTTTTTCGCTAAGTCGTTTTTCGGCGTTAGCGGCGAGGAAGACGATGAAAACGATGTGGCGAAATTTGTAAAATTTTGCGAGCAGACAAGTGAAATTTACGAGCTTTGCAAAAATGTAGGCAACAGAGGCTACGAGCTATCAAAAATCTTTGAAATCATCTCAGATAGCTTTGCGGTAGGCTATATCGATGAGAGCGAATTCTTCTCGCTTATGAGCTTTTATGGAGAAAAGGTGCAAAACACCTTTAACGGCTGGGACTAGTTTGTCGCTAGCTGCATGCTTGGCGGGGCGTTTAGATTTTTTGACGAGGGCGAGATTGATTACATAAAAGAGAGTTATGACTACATAAACGCCTTTTACAGGCTTTTAAACTCGGCTTATAACGTCTTTGAAAAAAGCGGATTTTGGACGAAAAATTTTGACGAAGCGAGACAAAAAGCGCTAAGCCTGCTTGATAGATACGCCGATCATGAAGAGGAGAAAAATGATAAAGAATACACGCAAAACATTATAAACCGGCTTGAAAAAGAGGCTCAAAAATGCGGTTTAAATTTTAAGGATTTGCAAGAAGCGACTGAAATTTATTATAAAAGTTTTTACACCGTGCTTAAAAATAACCGTATCGAATTTATGGTTAAAACCAAAAACACCAACATCATAACACCTAGAAAAACACTTGAATTAGAGCACTCCTTATATCAAGAGGTTAGAATTTTTATGGATGAAACGGGCTTTAAATTCGCTCCCAAAGAATTTGCGATCATTATCATCTTAGGTCCAAAAAAGACGCTCATAACCAACCAAGCCGTCTATATCTACGGCGGAATGATATTTAAAAAGCTTAAAGAATTTAGTCTTCAAGATATAAGCTATGATGTGAAATTTGCTTATGCCAACGAGCTTCACTGCTACTTAAACGAGAAGGAGTATTTTAGTGTGGGCATCAA
>JAUNLC010000002.1:21873-30430 GCA_030532465.1 Campylobacter sp.
CCAACGAGCTTCACTGCTACTTAAACGAGAAGGAGTATTTTAGTGTGGGCATCAAAGAGTATTTAAATTTAACCGGCAAAAAACCGCTTAAAATCGTATCTGATAAAGATTTTTTCAAAGATGAAACTTCAGCTTTAACTTTAGCCTTAAAATCCTTAAAAATCACATCTTTAAGTTATAAATAATATATTTTATTAATTTCTTATTTTATTTAATTACAATTTTTCAAATTATTATTAAATTTCAAAGGTTTAAACATGAAAAAGGATTTCATAGCGGGCAATATCTTTCAGATAGCTTACAAAACAAGCAATGCAGACAGAATTTTCATCTCAAAAGAGCTTGCAAAGGAGAGAATTTTTAGCCTTGTGGACTTTAACCATCCTGAAAATTTGCAAGAGTTTTCGCAGGCTTTGCAAGAATTTTACGATATAACCGACAAAAACAGCATGTATAAAGCGATCGCGTATTATGACGGCTCGGAATTTGAAGGAGTTTTAACCCATCTGCTTTATCAAGCTTACAAAGAATTCGGCGACGAGCTTGCGGGTATGACTTGGGCGAAATTTGCACCCGGATATCTAAACGACAACAGCCTAAAAGAGGCGCTTAAAATCTATCTTATAAATTTTAGCGACGAGGATTTTAAAGCTTACAAAGAGCGATTTGAAAATTTTAGCAAAGGAACTTTCGGACTTGATGAGAGCAGAGAAAATTTGATCCCTCAATTCGTGGATTTATGCAGGCAAACAAGCGAGCTTTTTGCTCTTTGCGAGCGCACGACCGTTAGCGGACTTTACTATGCCAGAGCGCTTCAAATCCTAAGCCACAGCTACGCCGTAAGATACATAGACGAAGAAGAGTATTTTAAGCAGTCTAAATTCTACATAGATGCGGTAACTAAAATTTTTAGCGGCTTTGGCGAATTTTTTGCAAGCTTCTTGCTCGGTTCGGCGTTTGTAAGAATCGGCAAAAGCAACGATGTTATGCAAGATATCAAAGATCGCATAAACGCTATTTATGTCGCGTTAAATTCGCCTTACGATATGCTTAAAGAAAGCGGAATTTGGGCTGATAGCTTGGAGGCTGATCGCGAAAAACTAAATGAAATTTTAAGCGGATATATAGATAAAGACGAGGATAAAAAACAGCTTGATGAGATGAATTTACTCCTTGAAGATCTTAAGCGAGATAGTGAGAAATACAGCTTTAGCTTTGAAATTTTCGCTAAGACGCTTGATCTGTTTTATGAAAATTTTTACAATATCTTAAAAGAGTATAGAGTAGAAACTATGGTCTCAATCCCCGAGCAAAATTTCTTCTTCACGCCGCGAGATGGGCTTGAACTTAATTTTTATTGCAACGTAGCTACCTTCTTGAAAAAAGCAAAAATTTCACTGCAAAGCGACGAATTTCCCATAATGCTAAATTTAAGCGGCAACTACACGCTTATAACAAACAAAGCCGTTTATATACAAAGCGGGATATTGATGTTTAAAAAGCTTAAAACGGTTGCGTTAGCTCAAGCTGATTTTCAAGTTAAAACGCATTACACGGGCACTATTCGCTGCTTCGTTAATCAAAACGACTATTTTGAGATATTTATCCACGACTACGAAAAGCTGGTAGGTAAAAAAATAGGAGGTGACGATAAAAACAACGATATAGCCTTTAAAGACGAAATCACCGCCGCTTCGCTTGCATTTAACAAGCTAAAATCCGCTCTTACAAACTCTTAAACATGGTATGCGCGTCCAAATTTAAGGCGTGTCCGATTATAAGATTAGAGGTTTTGTTCGGCTTTGGGATTGATATTGTATTTTTTAAACAAATTTATCTATTTATTATCTTAATTGGTTATTATTATGCAAATTTATAAAAAGGAAAAATCATGCTAAAAAATAGCTTTAAATTTATAGCCGCAGCTGCGATAATCGCTCTTTTCGCCGGTTGTGCCAAGGAGAGTTCAAGAACTATAGAAGCTCCTAAAGTAAATACCTATAACACCGCTTATCACGGCAAAAAAGCAGAGGTTTCAATAGGCAGGTTTAATAACCGCTCATCGTATCAAAGCGGTATTTTTTCAGACGGCGAAGATCGCTTAGGCAACCAAGCTCAAACTATCCTTATAACCGATCTTCAACAAAGCGGAAGATTTTCTGTAATGGATAGAGCAAACATGCAAGCGCTAAAACAAGAGAGCAATATCAGCAAAAAAAGCCAAAATTTAAAGGGCGCTAGATACGTCATAACAGGCGATGTAACCGAATTTGGCAGAAAAACGACGGGAGATCATCAGCTATTTGGAATCCTAGGCAAGGGCAAGACTCAAGTAGCTTACGCGAAGGTAAATTTAAACGTAGTTGATGTCGAAACTTCCGAAGTTATCTACTCGGTGCAAGGTGCAGGCGAATACGCACTATCAAACAGAGAGATCATAGGCTTTGGCGGAACTGCGGGCTATGACTCAACTTTAAACGGCAAGGTATTAAGCTTAGCTATAAGAGAGGCCGTAAATAACCTAGTTTCAGGGCTTGAAAGCGGCGCTTGGTCGGCTAAATAAGGATAAAATTTGAAAATTTATAAAATTTTATCGGTCGCTTTATCGGCGCTATTTTTTGCAGGTTGCGTAGAGTCAAGCTCTCCTCGCAACATGTATTATTGGAACGGTGCGTATGAAGATGCTATGTATCAATACCTAAACGAAGAGGGAGATATATACGAGAGCATAGACGAGCTTGAGGAGATTCTTGAGTATGCCTCTCAAAAAAATATAAAAATACCTCCGGGAATGCTCGCTCATCTGGGACTTTTATACTCAAATATCGGCAACGATCATAAAGCGCAGATGTATCTTGATAAAGAGGCGGAAATTTTCCCTGAATCAAAGAGCTATATAGAGTTTTTAAAGAACCAAAAAAACAGATCAAAAGCTAAAAAAGGAGCTAAAAATGCTAAATAATATAAAATCCTACCTACTTTTAGCCCTTATAGCTCTGTTTTTCTCCGCTTGCGTTAGCGAGCCTGCGCCAAGACATGATTACTCTGCATTTTTGCAAAGCAATCCGCGCTCGATACTAGTTCCTATGCCGATAAACGACTCAGCCGACATCAAAGCTTCCTCGGTCGTGCTGGCTCACGCCGTGCCGCCTCTTACGGAAGCTGGATACTACGTGTTTCCGGTGGGACTTGTAAACGATACTTTTAAATTTAACGGCTTTAGCGAAGCGCATGAGATTCATCAAATTCCGCTTGCTAAGCTCAAGCAAATTTTTAACGCAGATTCGGTGCTTTATCTGCATGTCAAAGAGTATGGCTCAAGTTATGTCATCTTAGATAGCGTTAGCAGAGTTTCGGTTGAAGCAAGGCTTGTGGATATCAATAGCGGTCAAGTGATATGGCAAAATAGCGCAACGGCATCCAACAGCTCTCAAGGCGGAGGAGATCTTGTTAGTATGCTTATAAATGCCGCCGTAAAGCAGGTCGCAGATACTCTAAGCGACGTTAGTTACGATCTAGCTATAAAAGCCGATCGTAAGCTGTTTACGATGGGTTGCGACGGCTGCTTGCTGTATGGTCCGTATTCGCCTAAATATAGACAGTTTTAAATCGGCGATTTTCAAACAGAGCTTAAATTTAGACTTTTAAATTTAAGCTCTGCCGCAAATTTTACTTACAACTAGGCTTGCCTGTTCGGTGATTTATCGCTCCGTGTTTTATAAGCAGCCGGACCATTTCAGGATGGTTGTTGTCGCAAGCAAACGAAAGCGCGCTTTGATCTTTTGGCTTGGCGACTAAATTTACGTCCGCGCCTTGAGCTATCAAGTATTTAGCTATCTCTATGCGGTTATTGCTTGCAGCTACGATTAGCAGCGTCTCTGCGTCGCTTTCTACCGTTTGGTCGTTGAAATCAACTTTCTTGCCCGTCTTCTCCTCTATCTTGGCGTGAATTTTACGCACGATATTTACGTTTTTGCCAAGCACTGCGGACTTTAGCGAGTTATACACATCGCCTCTATCGGTTGCAAAGATATCCGCACCCTGCTCGATTAGATAATCAACCATATCCTCATACCCGATAAATGCCGCCCAACCAAGCGCGGTCTGCCCCAAATTCACCTCATCTTTAGCCTCGATATCCTGCCCGTTAGCGACCATCTGCTTGACCTTTTGCAAATTTCCTTGCTTTACCGCATCAAACCACTGGGCATCTTTTCCGTTTGAAGCCTCTTTGTAAAATATCCTCCATTTTAGCTTAGTAGGACTTGCGATGTCTTGCATCTCCTCTAAACTAAAGCGAAATTTACTTAAGTCCGCATCTTTTGCATTCGCTACGCCAAAAACCGAACAAACCGCCAAAATAGCGGCTAAAATTTTAAAATTCTTTTGCATTTTTACTCCTTGAAGTGCGAATTTTATCAGAGAATTTACTATTTATTATTAACACTATTTCAATACAATAGTTCAAATTTTAAAAGGTCGTTATGAAAGAGTTAAAGCATATACCCCATATCATAGATTTGATCAAAGACGAGCTTTCGGGCGCTCATTTTGCAAACTCTCCTTTTGGCGGATACGTCAAAGTTTGGTATTTTTTCTATCCTTTTAGCATATCTTACGCAACTAAAGGGCTTATAAATCACTTCTTATCAAAAGCGGGTTACACCGACACTTACACGCCGCTTGAGGAATTTATGCGCAAAGCGGGCTTTAACGCGATAGATAAAGACGAGCTAAACGATGAGTATAACGATGTGTTTTTGATGATTCGCTTTCATCACTCGCCCGTGATAGCAAAGCGCCTAAAGAAATTTTATGCGAGCGAAAAGCTGCTGTTTTTTATCATCCCTTACGGAGAGAGCGAGGAGGATTATAAAATTTTACTCAAATCACAACCAAACGAAAATATATTTTTAGATATGAAAGAGAGCGGAATTTTAGATCCAAACAGCGATGATAGCGAGGATCAAAGCTATCTTAATGCGCTTAGCAAAGCGGTTAAATTTATCTGCAAAAGACTTGGCGTAGTAATTAATGATGAGCTTTTAAATTTAACTACCGATGAGGCTTTGAGCAAATTTATGAATTTATGCGAAGTAAAAGACAAAGAGGAGTTTAAAAAGCGCTTTTATATGGCGCAACTTGAGCCTGAAATTTGCACTAAAGAGCTTGCCGAGCAGGGTTATGCCGACTATGATGAAACGCTTAGCACCGAAGAGCTCTTTTATAAATTTCTGCTTGCGCCGATGCTTGATGCGTATGAGGATGACTGGAAATTTGACACAAAGGCTTTGAGCGCATATATCTTTAAATTTACGGGTAAGAGGCTGCGTTTAAATGAAGATATGGAGCTTTTTGACGTTGCAAACAGGCTTGAAAACGGGTCGGAATTTTCGCTGATTGAGATTGATACGCAGATGGATAGTATCTGCGTTTTTGTATGCAAAAAAGAGCGCAAAGAGCAAATTTTAGAGCTTGGGCAACTGCTTGGATTTGGCATTAGGGGGTTATAAATTTGAAAAACGCAACTCAAAAATTTAAAGAGATCGAAAGATATCTAAACGAGACCGAGGCTACAACTTTAAGTTTTGATAATTCGCCGTTTGCGAGCGATGTAACGGTTGATTACTACTTCTATCCGCAGGATTTTTTAAACGACGACGAAGCGCAAAATTCGTTAAAAAGGGCTAAATTTAGCGATTTATACGGTCCGTTTGAAAAACTTATGCAAAATGCCGACATCACTCCGCCTTCAAAAGAGCAATTTAGCGGCAACTGCTGGACATTTACCGTAATAGGCGTGTGCGTAAAGCCCGTGATAAGGCTTGATATGAAAAAATATCTGCGCCTAGAAGATATCGCCTTTATCTGCGTGCCGTTTGAAGACGAAACCCAAAATGTTAGCTTTAAAATCCTTATCAAATCCCCAACTACGGGAGATTTCTTTGTAGAGATGAGAGATTGTAAGCTTTTGGGCGAAAATTTAAACGACGAGCAAGAGAAAAAATACGTAGAAGTCTTTATAAAAGCGGTAAATTTTATACATGAAAGGTTAAATTTTAGCGGTAGCGAAACTATAAATTTAAGCATTGATGATGCGCTTAGCGAATTTGCAAGGCTAGCTCAGATGAGCGCTGAAAACGAAGCGGAGTTTATAAAAAGATTTTTCTTAGCCAAAAACGAGCCTAAAAAATGCGCCAAAATTTTAAAAGAGCGTGGATTTACTTGGCAAGGAGCCGTGCCAAGCTGGGATTTTCTAGCCTACAACTTCATCCTGCAAGAGCTTAAGAGCTTTGAAAGCCATTGGAAAATCGATACTTCAGGACTTAAAAAGTATATAAACAAAACCACGGGTAGCGAGTTAAAAATAGGCAAAAGCGAAATTTTAGAGCCTTACAAGATAGCCTCTAAACTCGAAGAAATTTCAGACTATACCCTTTTAAACATAGAGCCCGAGCAAAACAGTTTGGAAGGATATTGCTTTTTTGCCTGCAAAAAGGAGCATAAAGAGAGAATTTTAAAGCTGGCGGAGTTTTTAAACTTAAAAATTTGCGAATTTTAAGTTTTTGGCAAGAAGCGGTCTAATCATCTAACGCTATCTTCAAATTTAAAGGTATAATTTTGAGAAAATAAATTTTAGGAGTCAAGATGAAACTAGCAGAAGCTCTTATCTTGCGTGCGGACTTGCAAAAGCGCATAGAACAGCTTAGAGTGCGCCTCAACAACAACGCAAAAGTTCAAGAAAACGACGAGGTTGCCGAGCAGCCAAGCGAGCTGTTAAAGGAACTTGACGGATGCATAAGCGAACTAAATTCGCTGATCTCAAGGATAAACAAAACCAACTGCGCTTCGCAGATCCAAGGGCAAAATTTAGTAGAGCTCATCGCTAAAAGAGATACGATGACGATGAAGGCGGGAATTTTGCGAGGATTTATCGAAAATGCAAGCAGGAAAGTGGAGATGTATTCAAGCAAGGAAATCCGTGTGCTAAGCACCGTTGATGTCGCAAGCCTTCAAAAGCAGCTTGACTGGTTATCAAAAGAGATCCGCGAGACTGATACCTTGCTTCAAAGGGCGAATTGGCAGGTTGATCTGCTCTAAAAATTTTGGTTAAATATCATCAAACGCGAGTATAAATTTCCTTTTTGGAACTAGGCTATAGCCCTATTAGCGATTCGGAGAGATCGCAAACAAGCACGTTTATCTCAGCAAGCTTACAAGGGTAAAGTTAGCGCGTAATGTTACTACCGTATACTGGTTGATGATACAGGGTGGGTTTGGGGAAGTTAAAAATAAATTTCAAGGAGGTTGGATGGTAAAATTTTTAAAATTTCTAAGCGTCGCATCGCTTGTTTTTATATTTACAGGCTGTTTTGAGGGCAAGAAGGAGCTAGCTTGCGATGATAAAAACATACAAAATAGCGTTAAAAAGCTCATAAAACCGCATCTTGGCGATCTTTTCGGCGCGGCCATCTATCAAGACGAGATAAATTCAAACAAAGCCGCAAAAGATATCATAAACAATCTCTCAACGGGCTTTGCGCTCAAGCAAGTTTTGAAGTCAAGCCATGTGAAACAAAAATTTGATAGCGAAAAAGAGTGCGATAAGGATAATCCGCTATGCAAAATCATCAAGGCTTCGGATAAATTTAACGAAAAATCCGATGTCGAGACGGTAGCGCTTGATAATTTTAAAATTTTAAATAAAGAGCCTCTTCTTTGTAGCGCCGATATCGGTTTAAAAGATATTCAAAAGATAATGCCGGATATAAACGCGACAAATTTATCTAAAATTTCAACTGTTGATTATGAAGTAAAACTGACCGAAGATAAAAAGCAAATTAGAGTAGAGATAAAAAGGTTATAAACAAAAGCAAAATAATAAGTTTTGATATAATATTTTTACAAAAATTCTATTAAAAGGATAAAAAATGTTTAAATTTGCAAAAATTGTAAGTATTAGTTTGGTCGCCATATTTTTTGGCGGTTGTCTTAATGGGAGGGGTAGCATGCAATGATGAACCTATACAAAATTCAGTAAGAAAAATGATAAGACCTCAGCTTATAAATACTATGTCCATACTAATGCACTACGAAGAAATCAAATCAGATATAGTTGCCATGACAATCTTAGACGGTATTATTGAAAACAAAAGCACCATAAAAGACGCCATTAATTACAATCCACTTCTTACAAACATAGGAAAAACAGAAAAGTGTGAAGATAAGATGACGCTGTGCAAGATATTTAAAACATTTGAAATTTTAGAATCTAAAATATCTTTAGATATGGTTACATTAAATAACTTTACAACTACAAGTAAAGATACAAATTTAAACAAAGTAACTTGTAGTGTCGAAGTCGGATTAAAAAATATGCAAAAAACAATTCCTGAATCTAACTCAACATCAGAACCAAGGATAATTACAGCAGATTATGAGGCACAGTTGAGCGATAACAAAAAGCAAGTTAAGATAGAAATTAAAAAAATTAATTCGATCTAAGGGCTAAATTTAGCCCTTATTGCAGTGTTTGCAACCTTTTACGGTTACTAGC
>JAUNLC010000002.1:30530-53649 GCA_030532465.1 Campylobacter sp.
TAAGGGCTAAATTTAGCCCTTATTGCAGTGTTTGCAACCTTTTACGGTTACTAGCACGCTCATCTTTTCAACAAAATTTCCAAGCTTTTGTTCAAGCTTTTGTTTGTATTCGTTTAATGCCGCCTCGTCATAGCCTATATCGCTTACTTTGCCGCACTTTTCGCATACTACGTGGATGTGAGGATGGTCAAATATATCGTATCTCGCCTTTTGATTTGGCATATTTACCTCAACCACAAGCCCTTCGTCTTTTAGCATATTTAGGTTTTTATAAACCGTAGCTAGCGATACGGACGGATTTTCCGCGCAAATTTCCTCATAAAGCTCGTCAATTGTAGGGTGCATATGTCGATTTAAAATTTTTAGCACGCTGATACGTTGTGGAGTGGCTTTTAAGCCGTGTTCTTTTAATAAATTTATATAGTTCATGCCTATCTCTCCCAAGTTTTTTAGCTAACTATACAAAAAATTTATTTAAAAGTTTATTATAGTTGTTAATATAAATTATCTTTTAGTATTTTTTCAGCAATGTTTTTAGGGCCTATGCCGAGATATCGCTCAACCGCATCGGTTTTGCCGTGACTGATAAATTTATCCTCGTATTCAAAGCTAACGATCTTAACGTCATAAATCCTTTCATCTTGTAAAAATGCCGATAGAATTTCGCCTACTCCGCCCTTTTTAGCTCCATCCGAGAAGATATACCATATCTTTTTTTCTTTTGCTAAATTTAAAAGAAGCTCTCTATCAAGCGGCTTTACAAAAACCAGATCAACAAGCGTTACTTCAAGCTTTCCTTCAAGCTCTTTTCTGGCTAAATTTGCGCGCCCTACGCCGTTTCCGTATCCGATAAATGCTATCTTGCCGTCTGCTTTGGCTAAAATTTCGCCTTTGCCAAGCTCAAGCTCTTTCGCCTCAAACTCACCATCTTCAAGCAAGAAACTTCCTCTTGGATATCTAAAAGCACAGGCTCCAGCGTGAGTATAAGCATACTGCATTACAAGCTTAAAATTTGCCGCGCATCTTGGCGCAAAAAGCGTGATATTTGGCACCAAATTTAGATAGCTGATATCAAAAGCACCCTGATGCGTCTCGCCGTCTTCGCCCACAATACCCGCTCTATCCATCGCAAATACGACGTTTAAGTTCATTATACAGGCATCGTGGATAACTTGATCGTAAGCTCGCTGCAAGAAGGTCGAATATATAGTGATAAAGGGCTTAAACCCCTCTTTTGCCATCGCAGCCATCGAGGTTACGGCGTGCTGCTCGGCTATAGCCACATCCCAAAAACGCTCCGGAAATTTCTCTATAAGAGCGTCAAGCCCTGTTCCCGTAGGCATCGCAGCAGTTACTCCCACGACATTTTCGTGTTTGCTTGCAAGATCGATAAGATACTGGCTATAAAGTGCGGTTGCCGATTTTACGGCAGATTTTTTGATACTCTCTCCACTTTTTAGATCAAACGGACCCACGCCGTGCCAGTTTGCATAGTGTCCTTCGGCTTTTTCATAGCCTTTACCTTTTAGAGTTTGAGCATGCACGATAACGGGCTTTTTCATAGCTTTTGCCACTTCAAGCGCGTCTATGAGCGCCTTGATATCATGACCGTTAACAGGGCCTATGTATTCAAGCCCAAGCTCTTCAAAAAACATCCCTGGCGTGATAAGCCTAATGCCCTCTTCCATCCTACGCGCCATATAAGCGGCAGAATCAGGCATATAGCTTAAAAATTTCTCAACTCTACTCTTAAATTTCTGATAAGGCTGCCCTGCCATCATCTGGCTTAGATACTTGCTAAGCGCGCCGATTGGCTTACTGATACTCATCTCGTTATCGTTTAAGATGATGACGCAAGGGTATTTTCGGTCTCCAAGCTCATTTAGCGCCTCATATGCCATGCCCGCACTCATCGAGCCGTCGCCTATCATCGCTACGGGCAAGCGATCTTCGCCCTTAAGCCTAATAGCCTTTGCCGCACCCACGGCAAGCGAGATGGATGTGGAGCTATGTCCCGCCACAAAGTAATCAAATTCACTCTCGCTTGGTTTTGTATATCCGCTTATACCGCCAAACTGCCTTAGCGAGTCAAATTTATCCCAGCGACCGGTTAGCAGCTTGTGCGCATAACTTTGATGGCTCACGTCAAATATAAAAGGATCTTTTTTAACGTCAAAAACATAGTGCATCGCTATGATAAGCTCGACTGCACCGATGTTTGAGCTAAGATGTCCGCCGTTTTTACTCACGGTTTGTAAAATTTTATCTCTAAGCTTTTGAGCTAATCCCTCCAGCTCACCTAAACTCATCGCCTTTAAATTTATCTCATCCATTTTCATTCGCTAATTATCTTTTTGATCTTTTCAAATCTTGATTCTATCGTGCCGTCAAGATTTCCGATATCGCTCATCAAGATCACCCCGCCTACGTTGATGGCTTCATCGGGCACGACTTGGATATTGTCACTCGCGCCAAATTGCTCTTTTAAAAATTCAAAATCCTTTTGGCTAACGCGAATTTGGATATCTTTAGCCTCGCTTAAATCTTTCATCAAAGCTTTTGCAAGCGAATAAGCCACGCTTGAAGAGCTTGAGGAAATTTCTTTTTTAACTATCTCTTTTGCGATATCAACGGCGGTATTTGAAAGCTCCTCTTCGCTTGAGACCAAAAACCGCTCAAATTTAGCCGATTCGTTATCAAGTCTTGCGACAGAAGAGCTATAACGACTTTCAAGCTCTTTTAACATCTCTTCAAATTTCGCGTTCGCTTTAGCTTCTCCTTGTCGCAAACCCTCTTCCTCGGCTCTTGTAACTTCGTTTTCAAGCCGTCTAGCAAATTCGCTCTCTTGATTTTCTATCTGCATTTGAAGCTTTATGATACTACCTGAAAGCTCATCGATTCGCTTTAAGAGCTCTTCTACGAAATTTGACTGCGCGAGACCGTCCTTGGAGACGGGAGTTTGCGAAAGTTTTTCAGAGACTTCATTTGCAGGAGCCAAATTCGAATCAAAAATTTTAACATCATCGGTTGAGCCTATATCTTTTTCATATTTTAAATTTTGCCCCACAAATGCGTTATCGCTAGTTCGATTGTCTTCAACTCTCTTTTCTTGCCCTAAAACTTTAAACCTATAACTTTCCACAAAATGCTTTTTTGCATCTTCGTTGGCTATAACGCTACTTCTCATTCTATCATCTCATCCGCTTCGCCGACTTGGAAAATTCCTTGATCGGCCAATGCTTGGACCTGTTCGACTATTCGGCGTTGCGCCTCTTCGACATCTTTCACGCGAACGGCGCCAAGATACTGCATCTCCTCTTTAAACGCCTCGCTTGCGCGCTGCGACATGCTGGACATAAATTTCTCTTTAAGCGCGTCGCCTGAGCCTTTAAGCGCGACCATAAGATCTTTTTTATCGACGTTTTTAAGAATTTCTCTAATTGCGATTTGATTAAGCGTGTTGATATCTTCAAACGTAAACATAAGCTCTTTGATAACCGTAGCAAGCTTTTCATCGGTGTCTTCGATATGCTCAAGCGTAGATTTTGACGCTTTTTGACCAAGCCTGTTAAGCACTTCGGCAACCGCTCTTGGACCGCCCACTTCAACCTTATATGAAGTAAGACTTTCAAGCTTGCCTTCAAGCACGGTTGAAACTCTTTTGATAACAGAAGGGCTGATATCGCCTAAATTAGCCATTCTCATCACGACTTCGCCTCTTAGCTCATCTGAAAAAAACGAAAGCGTCTCTGCCGCACTGGTTGAGTCCATATGAGCAAGTATCAAGGCTATGGTTTGAGGGTGCTCTTTGGTGATGAAGTCGGCTAGCTGCTGAGGCTTGATCTTGGTTAGATAGCCAAAGCTTTTGGTGCTTTCCATGCTTTTGGCAAGTTTATCAAGAATTTTTTGAGCGGTTTCTGGACCAAATGTGCGGTATAAAATCTCTTTTGCATACTCAAGACCGCCGCTTCTCATGTATTGATTTGACTGCATAAGAGCGTAAAATTCTTCCAAAACCGCAGCCGCAACTTGCCTATCCACGCTCTTTGCCGTAGCGATATAGCGTGAAATTTCGGTTATCACATCAACTTCCATGTGAGAAAACAAAAGCGTAGTCGCATCCTCGCCAAGCTGAATTAGCAGTATAGCGACCTTTTCGGGCATCGAAAGATCATCGTAGATTAACTTTTGCTGTTCGTTTAACTTAGTCGCCATCAAAAATCCTTGCGGTTACTAAAATCAACATCGTTTTTAATCATATCCTGAAGCAAGACCGATATCTCCTCGCTTCGCTCTTGCACGATAAGCTTAGTCTTTTCAAGCAAGACGTCATATCTTAATTCGTCTTCATTGAAATTTTCGCCTATGCCAAGCTGCTCTTCAACCTTCTTTTTGGCCGCTTTAAATTTCTCCAAAGCATCTTCGCTATCGTCAAGATCTATCATGTCAGGCAGCTCTTCAGGCTCTTCTTCTTTGATATTTTCAACCATTTTTTCCATAAACGGCACGATAATTTTCTTGTAGAATATAAAGAGTAGTAGCGCCACAAAAAGATACTTAAGTATCGGTAAAAACGGTGTTACGTAAGCGTCAAAAAACGAATTAACCTTGCTTGCGGGCGTTTCGTTGCTCGGACGCTGAAATTCAAAGTTACTCAGCGTAACCTCATCGCCTCTGTTTGCGTCAAAGCCTACAGACTGCTTTATAAGCGAGTTTATCTGGTCAAGCTGCTCTTTATTAAGCGGGATATATTCGATCTCTTTGGTTAAATTTCCGCTCTCGTCTTTTTTGTTTTCGTATCTTCCGTCAACCACAACCGCAGCGCTTAAACGCTTGATAGTAGCGAATTGATCCTTGATACGCATAACTTTTTTTGAAATTTCATAGTTTGTAGTCGCCGAGCTTTTGGTATAAAGCTCCTCAAGCTTTTTATCCTCAAGCCCTTCAACGGGACCTATGTTACTAACGGCTCCGGGCACGCCCTGCACTTCACGTTCTTTAGAGCCTTGACGCTTTTCCTCGATACTCTGTTCGCTTCTTGCGACCGAATTTGGATCAAAGGTTTCGCTTTCGCTATCTTTTCTTGAAAAATCAAAATCAATAGTAACCTTAGCCACAACCTTATGCATACCGCCCACTATCGGTGAAAGCACGTTTAGTATCTTTTGCTCCAGCGCATTTTCGGCATCGCGCTTATATCTTATCTGCTGAGCGATCATATCGCTATCGTAGTCGCCATCTTCTTCGCCTAAAGGAATTCCGTCTTGATTTACGATTTTTACGTTTTGAGGAGTGAGGTTTGCAACTGCCGAAGAGACTAAATTTTTAATACCCGCAATCTGCTTTAAATTTAAACTCTGCCCGTCTTTTAAATTTAACACTATCGAAGCTGAAGGCGGAGTCGTCCTTTCGGTAAATAGCGTCTCTTTTGGGATCGCAATTCTTACAAGAGCTTTATCTATCGGAGCTAAACTCTCTATGGTGCGAGCTAGCTCGCCTTCAAGCGCTCTTTGAAATTTGACCTTTTGCTCGGCGTCCGTAGCTCCAAATTCCTGCTTGTCAAAAATTTCAAAACCGACTTTGTTGTCTTTTAAAATTCCCATAGAAGCGACGGAAATTCGCTCTTTATAGACATCTGCGGTCGGCACTAAGATAGTGCCTTCGTTATAAATTTTATATTTTACGCCGTCTTTTTCAAGCTGCTGAACGATTAACGCCGAATCGCTTGCGGAGATGTTTTCAAAAAGCACGCTATATCCGTCATAGCTTTGAGTGTGAGAGCTTTTATAGATACTAAGAAAGACTAAAAAACCCACGACAAGCACAACCGAACTTGCCGCAATTATACGCTGTTTTAAAGAGAGATTTTGATAAATTTGCCCGATTTGCTGAAATATCGCTTTAAAATCCATTTCCTATCTTATGATCCCCTCTAATTCGCTTAAAACTCTATCATTTTGCCGCTGCAATCCTATCGTAATACGCACGGCGTTTAATCCGTAACTTTTTAAATCACGTAAAATTATACCTTTTTTTAGCAGAATTTGCGCGATTTGGCTTGAGTTTAGCTCGCCGAATTTATAAGTTATGAAATTTGTATAGCTGTTTATGAACTCGATTTGATGATTTTTGGCAAAATTTTCATACCTCACCATCTCTTTGAAATTCGACTCTATCGAGCGGTTTACAAACTCTTCGTCTTTTAGAGCCAAAATCGCCGCTTTTAAGCTTAAATTCGTGATGTTAAAAGGCGCTCTTAACTTTCCAAGCTCGCCTATCACGCTAGCGTCTGCGATACCGTATCCCACGCGCATGCCGCCAAGTCCGTAAGCTTTGGAAAATGTGCCAAGATAGATCGCGTTTTTAAATTTGGCTATAAGCTCGCTTGGCTTTATCTCTTTTTTAACGTCTTTAAATTTCGCAAATTCCTGATACGCGCCGTCAATCACCACAAGCACGTTTTCATCGACTTCGCTAAGAAATTTATAAACCTCGCTTGCATCCAAACACTCACCAAGCGGGTTGTTCGGCAAGCAAAGAAAGATGATAGCGATCTCGTTTTTATGCGCGTTATAAATTTCTCTAAACTCGTTTAAGTCGTGCTCTTTTGATGCGGTTTTATAAATTTTAGCCCCCGTTTGCATAGAGTAAATTTCATACATCGCAAAGGTTACTCCCGCCATTAGCACGGCATTTTTAGGATTTGCTTTGGCATGCACGGCAAATTCTATCACCTGATCGCTTCCCGAGCCTATGATGATATTTTTTTCACCCACATTAAATTTGCTTGCAAGAGCGGCTTTTAGCTCAAAATAGCTGTCATCCGGATACAAGCTCATCTTATCCGCATACTCTTTTATGCCGCTAACTACGTCAGGGCTCGTGCCAAACGGGTTTTCGTTGCTGGCTAGCTTTATCACGTCATTTGGCGCGATACCGAATTCCCGCACGACAAGTTCGATGGGCTTACCCGCCTCGTAATTTACCAAATTTGCTAAAACGTCGTTAAATTTCATCTATCCTCTCCTGAAATATAGCTTCCAAGCCAAGTTATCTCATCTCCGAAAGATTTCGCCTTCTCGATAGCTCTAAATACGTTCTCATCATCGATATGACCTTCAAAATCTATGTAAAAATTGGCCTTAAATTCGCGCTCCTTAATGGGTCTGCTCTCAAGCTTAGTCAAATTTATCCCCTCGTCTCTAAACGCCCCAAGCAGATCCGCAAGCCCGCCGGGACGATGATCGGTTCTAACCAAAACCGAAGTCTTGTTTCTTTGCGCACGCTCGTTTTTAAAATCGCTCAGTATAAAAAATCTGGTGCGATTTGCCATATTATCTTCAATCGTCTCAAATAAAATCGGCACATTGTAAATCTTGGCCGCGATTTTCGAGCAGATCGCCGCGGAATTTGGCTCGGTTGAAGCAAATTTTGCAGCTTCTGCCGTTGATTTAGTCGGGATAAACTCCGCACTTGAGAGCATATGATCGTCTAAAAATTTAAGACACTGATTATAGCCTTGAGGATGGGAGTAAATTCGCTTGATATCGCGCAAATTCTCACAGGTGCTAACAAACGAGTGGTGAATATCCATGTAAATTTCGGCCACCACTTTCACTCCTTCAAACCTGCCTAAGCAGTCAAGCGTCGCTCCAACCGCGCCTTCGGTATTGTTCTCTATAGGCACGACGCCGTATTTGGCCTCTTTGTGTTTAAGTTTGGTAAATACCGCCTCGATGGTAGCAAGAGGCAGATACGAGCTCATCGCGCCAAATCTACTCTCGGCAGCCTGATGAGTGTAAGTTCCCTCAGGCCCTAGATAAGCGACTTTTTCGGGCATCTCAAGGTTTCTGCTAACCGCAAAAATTTCAAGATAGATAGCCTCTATGGCTGATTTGTTTAAGATGTTTGAGCCGCCGCTTTCAAGGCGGTTTAGTATCGCTCTTTCACGCTCGGGACGATATATCGAAGTTCCGCTGGTCTGTTTTAACTCGCCGATTTTTTTAACAAACCTCATGCGCTCGTTTAATTTGGCTAAAATTTCATCATCGATCTTATCTATCTCGTTTCGCAAATCATTTATATTTTGCATGAAGCTCCTTTAAAACTTCGCTCACGTCGGCATAAATTTTATCTATCAAATTTAGATCCACACCTGCGGTCGATGCGCTTTTTACCTTGCCGCTTAAAACTAGCGCGGTCTTCATCTTGATCTCTTTAGCTCCCACCAAATCGCATATCGCATCATCGCTAATTATCGTCACGTCGCTAAAATTTCCGCTGCCGCCTTGAGCTCTTAAAAGATCCAAAGCCGCTTTATAAAAAGCATCGCTTGGCTTTCCCACGACATCAAATCCGCTTCCCGTTGCATAATCAAGCATCCTCGCGATAGCTCCGGCTCCGGGATAACTCATATCGTCTTTTTTATAAAAGCTTGTTTCACTCATGGCAATCAGCCTAGCTCCGCCTTGTAAAAGCTCGATCATCTGGGCAAAATCGCTAAATTTAAACTCGTTTCCGTTAGCTATAACAACGGCTTTGGTTTCAGAGCTAAAATCAAGCTCATAGCCCAAATTCAAAACAGTCTTTTGAAATTTATCCGAACCAAAGGCGGCTATCTTACAAACTGGCAAAATCTCTTCCAGCACATAAAAAGGATCTATGTAGGCTCCGTCTTTGATATTAAGCCCCTTGGCTCTTAGATCTTTTAAAAAATCCTCGCTTTTTAACTTGGTATTATTCGTGATAGCAACGTATGGGATATCTTTTAAATTTAAAAACTCTATTAGCTCGATAGCCCCGTTTATAGGGCTTTTGTCCTTATCGCTTATAAGCGTTCCTTGAACATCGACAAATATCACAAAAGATCCTTTTCAAGAGCTATAAGATCATCAAAGCTCTCACGTTTTCTTATCAAAAAATCCTTGCCGTCTTTAACGCCTACTTCCGCAGCCCTTGAGCGCGAGTTGTAGTTGCTACTCATACTAAAGCCGTAAGCTCCTGCCGATTTTATAACGAGCAAATCTCCGTTTTCGCATATCGGCAAATTTAGATCTTTTGCTAAAAAATCACTGCTTTCACATATCGGACCAACCACGTCGCAAATGCTAAATCTAGCCTCTTTAAGCTGCTCTTGCTTGCACTTGCAAAATGTTTTTCCGCCTTTAAGCGCGAAAATTTTATGCTTTGCTCCATAAAGGCTTGGGCGAAGTAGATCGTTCATAGCTCCATCGACTATGACAAAACGCTTAAATTCATTAAATTTCTCATACAAAACGCTTGTTACAAAATATCCGGAATTTCCAACGATAAAGCGTCCCGGCTCGCAAATTATCGTTACGTCAAGTCCGCTTAAATTGCTTAAAATTCCTTGCGCGTAATCATACAAATTCGGTTCGTTTTCATCGCCGTAAACTATGCCAAGCCCGCCTCCGACGTCAAAAAATTTGATGTCGATCTCAATGGCTTTTAGCTCCCTAAGCAGATTGGAAACAGCTTTAGAGGCCTCAATTATCGGAGTTATGTCGGTTATCTGAGAGCCGATATGAGAGTGTATGCCAACAGGCTCAAGAAAAGCTGAATTCTTAGCGTATAGATACATTTTTTTAGCGGTCATTACATCTACGCCGAATTTATTTTCGTTTAATCCGGTCGAGATATAAGGATGGGTTTTGGCATCTATGCCCGGATTTACTCGCACACTTACGCGAGCCGTTTTGCCAAGCTCTTTTGCGATATTTTCAAGCCTATACATCTCGGCTTCACTCTCTAAATTTATCATCAAAATTTCATTTTCAAGAGCAAATTTCAACTCGTCATCGCGCTTGCCTACACCGCTAAAGATGATCTGATACTTTTTGGCTCCCGCCGTCAAGGCTCGTCTTATCTCGCCTACGCTAACGCAATCAAATCCCGCGCCTAAATTTGCAAGATGTTTTAAAACGCTTAAATTCGAATTTGCCTTTACCGCATAACAAATCAGAGATTTTCTTGCATGAAAAGCCTGTTTAAGCGCTTCATACCGAGCCGCAATATAATCAAAATCATAAACATAAAGAGGGGTGCCGTAAGTCTTGGCTAAATTTTCAAAATTCATTAAGTAACCTTGGTATAAATGGTTAGATTTTACTGAATTTTCGCCTAAATTTGACTTAACGGTGCTTAAAATAAAGATATATCGCAAAAGCAAATATACAAATCAGAGGCAAAAGCACTCCCGCTTCGGGCAAGATAACTCCGTTATGGGCAAATTTCATAAGCACAAATAGCGCACCCCAAACACAAAGTGTTACTATAATAAACACAAAGCTGGTGAGTGCGAGATTAAAAAACCTGCCGGTAACGGGCAGAAAATAGTAGATGATAAGCACCATAAAAGGGGCGAAAAACGGAGAAAATGCAAGGTTATAAAGAGTTGATTTCACGGTATTTAGCCCAACACCCTCCTTTTCAAAGGCGAATATAAAATCAATGGCATCTAAAATCGATATGGAAGAGCTTGATTGATATGCGTTTTCTATGGTCTTTGGCTTAAACCCTTCTAAAGTTTCGATACTTTTAAGATGTTTTATCTCAAGACCTTTGGCGCCAAGAGCGATATTTTGAGGCATAGCGGTTATATTTACATCTTCAACTATCCATTTATTCTCACTAAATCTTGCTTTGTTACCAAAAGTAGCGCTTAAAAGCTTGCCGTCTACAACTTCAAATATCCTTATATCGCTAACAGAGGCGGTTACGGGATTAAGCTCTTTGATGTAGATAAATTTGCCTTCGAATTTCAAAAACAGATCCGAGCTAACACGCGAAATTTGAGAGGTTTTGATTAAATTTCGTTGAAATTCGTAAGAGTATGCAAAGGGCGTAAAATTTAGCCCAACATAAATAAGAGTTATCATAAAAGCTATGATGAAAGGAGGCTTAACAATCGAATTTTTGCTAAGACCAAGAGCGTAAAGGCTTACAAGCTCGTTGCTTCTAATCATGCTAAATTTGCTTACGATAAGAGCAAATATTAAAGACAGAGGCAAAACATAATTGATCGCGCTTAGCGAGGTTAAAGATAGATAAAGAAGCTTTAAATTCGCGCTTGTGGGCATATCTTTTAAATTTGTCAAAACATCTATGCCTACATAAAAAAATATGAGCGCTAAGAAAATCACAAAAAATGATTTAAAATATAGCCAACCGACATATTTTGCATACAAATTCACCAACACGCCCTATATTAAATTTGTCGAATTTTAGCGAATTTAAATTTAATCCACGCCATAAAGCCTAAATTTTAGGATAAATTTTATAAATTAGCTGATTTTGAGCCTAAATTTAGGCTGTTTAAAAAACTTTTATATTAATAATTTTATCGTTAGGATTACTATTTGATATGAAATTTTAGTGGATTTGAATTGATTAGAAAAGTTATTGCATAAATTTAAAAATACTTTTAAATTTTAGACTCGCAAATTCCTTTTTTAGTTGAATATTTTTGAGAGATAGTTGATATATCGCTTTTAACAAGCTCTAAAACAGCCTCTTTTGCATAGTTTAGAACCTTTTGCAAACACTCTTTTTCATCTTCGCTAAACTCTCCAAGCACATAGTTTGTAACGCTTGTCTTATCTCCTCTTCCGATTCCAAGCCTCACACGCTCATACTCGTTACCGATCAAACTATCAATCGACTTTAGCCCGTTATGTCCACCGCTGCTACCGCCTATTTTAAATTTAACCACTCCAAGCTTTAGGTCCAAATCATCGTGGATAACGATAATGCGTTCAGGCTTATAAAAATCATTTACCGCTTTTACGCTAGAGCCTGATAGATTCATAAAGGTTTGGGGCTTTAAAAGAAGTAAATTTGAGGATTTAAAAAGTTCGCCTTGAAATTTGCTTGAACTTACATCTGTAAATTTTTCACTTTTGAGTAGGTCTATGAGCATAAACCCGATATTGTGTCTTGTTTTTTCATATTGTGGACCGGGATTTCCCAGCCCAACTATTAATACCAAAGCTCTTGCCTTGATTATTTAGCTTTTACAACTCCGACCACCGCTACATGGCCTGCATCAACCATACTAACGCCCGTTGGAGCCGTGATATCTCTTACCAAAATCGTATCCTCTACGTCAAGTTTGCTAACGTCGATATTAAATGCGTTTGGCAAATTTTCAGCCGTGCATTTTACCGCAAGTCTTTTTTTAGATAGGATTAAAACACCTTTGTTTTTAAGACCGATCGGCGTTCCAAAAGGTTTAACTGGGATTAGATATTTTGACACAACGCCCGGAAGCGCAACTTTTAGATCTACGTGTTTAAGAGCGTTTGTCACAGGATCTTTTTGATACTCTACGATAACGACTTTAAGTACCTTATCGCCGACTTTTACGTCAAACGCAAGGTTCTCTTTCTTGCGAACTTCTTTGATAAATTCATTTACCTTAAAAGCCGCTTCAATATTCTCTAATCCCTTGCCGTAAATGTTCGCGATTAGATAACCATCTCTTCTCAAAGCTTTAGAAGCTTTTTTGCCGATACTCTCTCTAACGATACCTTCTAACATCGTTTTCCTTTCATAAAAAATAAATGCCGATTCTAGCTAAAATTTTATAAATTTAGGCTAAATTTAACTATCCAAGTCCTTAAGAGCGATTACGTCGCGTTTTAGTCTTTCGGTATAATCCTCTTCGCCGTTAATAAGATCAAGCATGCCCTCTTTTGCCAAATTTGCGTTTTTGATCTTGATCTCAAGGTTGTTTCTCTTGCTTGATTTTTCCAGCGCTTCTTCAAGATCGATTATCTCTTCGTTATAAAGCTCAAGCAAGTGCTGATCGAAAGTCTGCATGCCGTAAGTATTTTTACTCTGCTCTATCGCATCGTAAATTTCACCCTCTCTTCCGTCCATGATCATATTTTTAATTCTTACGTTTTTTATCATAACCTCAACGGCGGGGCGACGAGTGTTTTGAAGCGTTCTTACAAGCCTTTGAGAGATTATAGCCTCAACTACGGAGGAAAAGGTCATCTTTATACGATTTTGCTCCTCTTTTGGAAACATATTTATAACACGTCCGACAGTCTCTTTGGCATCCAGCGTATGTAAGGTTGAAAGCACCAAGTGTCCCGTTTCGGCCGCAGCCATGGCGGTTTTTACGGTCTCTAAATCCCTCATCTCGCCAACCAAGATAACATCAGGATCTTCACGCAAAGAGGCGCGCAGAGCATCTGAAAAGTTGCTGGCATCTTGTCCTATAGCCCTTTGATTTACGATACTTTTTTGATCGGTATAAACATACTCTATAGGATCTTCAATAGTTATTATGTGACGTTTTTTCTGAGCGTTCATCCTGTTTATCATGCTTGCAAGAGTTGTTGTTTTACCGCTTCCGGTAGGTCCCGTTACTAAGATTATACCGCGATTTACGGTGTCGCAAATTTTCTCGATTATAGGCGGCAAATAAAGCTCGTCCATAGTAGGAATTTTCGTAGGGATAGTTCTAAAAACAGCAGAAACGCCCTCCATTTGAAAGAATATATTTACACGAAAACGATAATCATCATTTAACTTATGGGTAAAATCGATATTTTTTCTATCCACAAGCTCTTTAAATCGTGTTCTTAAAAGCTCTTTTGCCAAAGTGATACTATCGGTTTGGCTCATGACCTTGTTGTTCATCTGACGAATTTCGCCGTTAAATCTGCCGTAAATATATCCGCCAGATTTGATATGCAAGTCGCTACCGCCATCTTCAACGAGCTTTGCAAGATAGCCGTTAAGCTCATCCCTTAAAACGAAGTCTAATTTACTAACATCTACTTCAAATTGAGAAAATTCCATACCCAACCTCCCAAATTTTAGTTTTGCTTTAACGCTTTCATTATATCTTCATAGGCTTTTATAAACTGCTTTATACCGTCATTTAAAAGCTCTTTATAAACCCTACTCATATCTATATCGGCCCTTTTTACTACCTCGAAAAATTTCTCGATACTATCATTGCTTGCAGCCTCTTTGGGCTCGCATTTTTGCTCTATGAAAGCCTTTATGGTTTCAAGAGGAGCGGTGTTGATAGAGTTTTTATACATAAGCTCTCTTACGTAATAATCCTTGCTAAGCTCATCGCCTTTAACGCCCGTGCTTGCAAAAAGGGCTCTTACGTTAGCTAAATTTCTATCCTCTATGATCTTATAAATTTTTGTAGCGTTCATTATGCCGATTTGACCCGTCGGAAGTGAATTTTTACGCATTACCTCATCAAGAAGCCTATCAAAACGACTTACAAAGATGCTTATGACGCCTTGAGGAAGCTTTGTGTTAGGAAATTTTTTCTCATAAATTTTTGTGCCTTTTTCAAAAGCATCAAGACAAGACAAGGCTTGCTCAGGCGAAAATATAAGCGTTGCATTTACGGAAATTCCCTTTGAGATAAGCGCGCTCATAGCTTCAAAACCCGCATTTGTCGCAGGAATTTTTATCATAACGTTAGGCATAGCCATCTCGTTAAATAGCCTTACTCCCTCTTCTATAGTGCCTTGGGTATCGTCGCAAAGATTAGGATCAACCTCTATGCTGATAAAGCCGTCATCGTCGTTGGCATAGTTTTTTATAAGTTTGTTTGCCGCCATTTTTATATCTTGCATGGCAAGAACTTCATAGATGTTTTTCGGATGTTTTCTCTCGCTTTGCTCTATAGTGCTTTTATAGGCGTTTGAAGTTAAAAATGCCGATTTAAATATGGCAGGATTTGACGTAGCGCCGTTTATCACGCCTGAATTTATAAGCTCTACAAATTCCCCGTTTAAAAAATCTCTTTCGACAAAGTCACACCAAAGCGAAAATTTCACCCTTTCGTTAAACATCTTTTCAACCTTTATACTAAATTTATTATCTCTCGCAGATCTTTTTTATCTATACAATGAGTCGCTTTAGCTTTTAAAATTTCATTTGCGCAAAAAGCGATTTTAAGAGTTGAGTGTTCAAACATCGATAGATCGTTCGCTCCGTCTCCAACACTCATAGTTTCATCTTTAGAGATACAGAGTAAATTTTGTAAATTTTGCATCATAGCCCCTTTTGAGAAGCCAAACATCATCTCGCCCCCGACAAGCCCGGTTAGTTTGCCCTCTTTTACATGCAAGATATTGGCAAATCCGGCATCAAATTTAAGCCTTTTTTGGGCTCTATCGATTCCTGCATGAAACCCTCCGCTAAACACCACGATCTTCACACCTTTAGCCTTTAAATGAGCTATAAGCTCAATGGCTCCGGGCATTAGCGGCAAGTTTTCGCAAATTTCATCAACTTTTTCAGTGCTAAGACCTTTTAGCAGACTTACTCTTTTGGTTAAGCTTTCAAAAAAATCAAGCTCACCAGCCATCGCACGCTTGGTTATAGCGCTTACCTCCTCGCCTACTCCGTGAGCCTGTGCTAAAAAATCAATCGTCTCTCCATCCATCAACGTAGAGTCAAAGTCAAACACGCAAAGCTTTATCAAATTTTATCCTAAATTTATCAAAAATCACGCTTTAATAGCGACTCAACCTTTAAAATCGTAAGGATGTTTTGATCTCGTTTTCCGATACCGTAGATCATACCCTTTTCTTTTAGCAGAGTCTCAGGCGGCGGATCTATCCTGTTTTTCTTAATCCTAATAGCTTCGGTTAGCCTATCTATGACAAAGCCCGCCACTCTATTTTCCTCGTCTTTCATCACGATATACCTCGTGTTTGCGCTTGGCTTGGTTGCAGCCAGCGAAAAACGTTTTCTAAGATCGATTAGCGGTATAACGCTTCCGCGCAAGTTAAATACGCCTAAGACGTATTCAGGCACGCTTGGCACGCGAGTGTATTCTATCGGTTTAATGATCTCTTGGATGTTTAAAATCGGTATCGCATACTCCTCGTCTCCAACGATAAATCCGACAAGCTGAACTATCTCGTCTCTATCCTTTTCGGCAGGATCGGCCATCTGTCTCTTTTGTCTTTTTAGAACCTGATTTAACTTATCATTCATGTTCTATCCTATCAGTTTAATATTTTTTCTAACTACGTTTTCAAGGTATTCGGACGAATACGGCTTGGTTATGTATTCGGTCATTCCAACTTCAACGCCTCTTAATCTATCCGTCTTTGACGTCCTTGACGTAACTGCTATAAGCGGTAAATTTCGGTATTTTGAGTATTTACGAATTTCAGCCGCAAGCGTATATCCGTCCATCCTTGGCATCTCAATATCTATAAGCACCGCATCAAGAGCATGCTCGCCCGATTTTATCATACTAAGCGCCTCAACTCCGTTTGTAGCCTCTATGACGGTTACTCCTAAAGGCTCAAGCGAACGCTGCATGATAGTCCTATCCATCTTTGAATCATCAACTATAAGCACCTTATAATCGCTTGGCTTTTCTTTAGTCGCTCTTGAAGCTTCAAGACTGGCTCTAATATCTACTTTGATATCTTTTGCCATCTCCATCATAGCCGCAACATCGATGATAAGCGTTACTCTTCCGTCGCCTCTTATGGTAGCGCCTGCGATTCCGGGGATGTTTTGCAGATAATCGCCCATTGATTTTATAACGATCTCCTCTTGACCAACAAGGCTATCTACTATGATACCAAGTTTAGCTTCGGCAACTCCGATGATAACGACATAGGTCTGCTCTCCGCCTTCAAACACCTGCTTAACTCCGAATATATCCGAAAGCTTAACAAGCGAAAGCACCTCGTCGCGCAGCCTAAGCACGTTTTTGCCGTCAATTGTATAGATATCATCTATCGGCACGCGAACCGTCTCAAGAACGCTTGCAAGCGGGATAGCGAAAAATTCCTCTTGAGAGCCCACCAGAAGCGACTGGATGATAGCTAGGGTAAGAGGAATTTTTAGTTTTACAACCGTTCCTTTTCCAAGCTCGCTATCTATATCTATTAGTCCGTTTAGTTTTTCGATATTTGTCTTAACGACATCCATTCCCACGCCGCGTCCGCTTACGTTTGTAACCTTTGCCGCAGTTGAAAATCCAGGCTTAAATATAAGAGTAAACGCCTCTTTATCGCTCATCGCATCGGCTTCGCGCTCCGTTATGATGCCTTTTTCGATCGATTTTGCCTTAAGCATATCGGCATCAAGCCCTTTACCGTCATCCGCGATCTCAACTACTATATGGTTGCCCTCGTTATAGGCTTTTAGCTGGATGGTTCCTTTTTCGCTCTTGCCTGCTGCGATTCTGGTCGGTCCGTCTTCTATACCGTGATCACATGAATTTCTTATCATATGCACAAGCGGATCGCCGATTTGCTCGACTATCGACTTATCAAGCTCGGTCTCTTCACCCGTGATTTCAAGATCGATTTGTTTATTTAACTCGCGGCTAAGATCTCTTATCATGCGCGGGAATTTGTTAAACACTTTAGCGATAGGAAGCATTCTTGTCTTCATAACCGCAAGCTGGATATCGGTAGTTACAAGACTTAGGCTGGAAACCACTTGATTTAACTCTTCAAGGAATTTTTCGCCCTCATATCTCTCCTCTACGTCATCATAAATTTTAAGCAAGCGGTTTTTGCCAAGAACTAGCTCGCCGATTAAATTCATCAAATGATCGAGTCTTTTTACCTCTACACGTATCGTTTGCTCGGTCTCGCTTCCGCTAGAAGCAGCTGCGGGAACTTTTTTGTCTGACTCAGCCTTTTTAGGAGCGCTTGGTGCAGCAGGTTTAGGCGCAGACTCGGCCGCTTTTGGCGTTTGTGGAGCTAAATTTGCACTCGGTGCGGCTGCGGCTTTTTGCGCACGGCGCGCTTGATCTTCTGCTTTTCTTACTTTAAGCAGTCTTTCTATCTCGGCCTCTATCTCATCATCGCTTAAATTTGATAAATTTTCATCGCTTATCTCTTCAGTTTCAGGTTCGGTTTGCGCCTCTTGCGCTACAGATTCGGGCTCGGTTTGAGCGACAGAGGCAACACCGCAAACAACCTCTCCTTCGGAAATAGCCGTAAGTCTCGTGCAAATATCGCTTATCTCTATGCCTACATCGGTGTCGTTTCCGTTATCTCTAATGCCGTGCAGAAGCGACTTCATCATGTCGATTGATTCAAGCACTACGTCCATAATGTCAGGCGTGATCTTAAGCTCGTCTTTTCTAGCCTTGTTTAAAACGTCTTCCATGTGATGTGTAAGCTTGGTTAAAACATCAAAATTCAGAAACGATGAAGAGCCTTTTACGGTGTGAGCGACGCGGAAAATTCTATTTAAAAGCTCCAAATCTTCAGGGTTTGATTCAAGCTCGATAAGGTCATGGTCAATTTGCTCGACTAGCTCAAAGGCTTCTACCAAAAAGTCTTCAAGTATTTCTCTCATATCATCCATATCTTACCCCTATTTCGCTGATTTTTGCGCTTCGATGACACGAAGCACCTCATTATAAAGAATAGTAGCGTCAAATTTCGTTAAATAAGCAGCGCCGCCGGCTTCTTTGCTTTGAGCCTCGCTATAAACATTACTTAAAGAAGAGTTAAAGATGATAGGTATATTTGAGTATCTGCTATCGTCTTTAAGAGTCGCCGCAAAGCGATATCCATCCATCTGAGGCATCTCGATATCGCTTAGTATGATCCTTAAATGCTGTCCTAAATTTTCGCCGTACATATCATACATATCTTGCATTTTAGAAAGCCCTTCGATGCCATCTTTTGCTTCAACAACCTTAAGCCCCATCTTTTCAAGCGTATCTTTTACCAGTTTTCTAGCAGTCGAACTATCGTCAAGCACAAGCGCTATGCCGTGAAGTTTTTTAGCATCATCGATATCAACTTCGATCTTTGGACTGTAAATTCCAAGCTCTTCAACTATGCTTTCAAGATCCAGTATTAACAAAACTTCATCGTTTTCTATCCTAGTTACGCCCGTTATCTTGCCTTTATCAAGCGTGCCCGAGCTTGCAGAGAAATTTGCGGCTTCTATATCGGCCCAATTTATCCTGCGAATTCTCTTAGCTTCGTGCACGATAAAGCCTATTAAAATTTCGCTAAATTCCGAAATTATAACGCGCGGTTTCATCGCCATCTCCGGCGGCTCTTTTATATTCATCCATTTGGCTAAATTTATAACAGGTATGACCACTCCGCGAAGGTCGAAAATTCCCTCTATGTATTCGGGAACACCCGGCAGTTCGGTAAGATTTGGCATCTTGATGATTTCGCGAACTTTAGCGACATTGACGCCGTATATGCCCTCATATACCTTGCCGCCCGTCTGCTTAAAAATTCTAAAATCAACAAGCTCCATCTCGTTTGAACCGGTTTTTAAAACGTTATCATCAAACATCTTGGCCCCTTGCGCTCTTTAGAGCAAACTTAATCTTTGGGTCGTATTCTACTACAAAATAACTTCGCTCGCATGCAAAACTTGGAACGTTTATATATTGTTGATTTTGAAACTCAAATATATCACCTTGATGGAAATGGCCTTCGATTACGATTTCATCGGTATAATTTTGAATTCTTTTTGCCGCTAAATTTTTAAAATTCAGAATTTTATAAGTTAAATTTTTATGCCTTAATTTTTCAAAAATGGCTTTTGAAATTTTAAAATTTAACAAATTATCAATAAAATTCATACATTTTAAAAACGGTTTTAACCTTAAAAATCTCAAAGCGTATTTGCTAACAAAGGGTAAAAATATATCTCCGTGCGCAATAGCCGCGTTTTGCCCGCACTCGGTTTTAAATTTAACAGGTTGAGCGGCGATAGGAAAAACTTCCGCATTTTTTAAAATTTTACTAAGGTTAAAGTCGTGATTTCCTTCAAAATAATAAATTTCCATCCGATGCGAAAGCTCATTTATAAGCTCTAAATGCTCGCTTGCAAATTTAAGAGTATAGTCACAAAAATCCGATAAAAAATCAAACATATCGCCCATTAAAAATAGCTGTGGCGCCGAAATTCGCCCCTCTTTTAATTCACGTAGAAATTTCAAAAATTCTGGGCGATTTTCATTAGCGTGAGAGTCGGCTATAAAAATCGCTCCGTTTTTTATCATCAAATTTTTCATTTTTAAGGCAGGCAAGCATGGATAGGAAGCGCCGTATCCTCGCTAAATCCGCAGATCAAATTCGCATTTGCAAGGGCTTGCGAGCTAGCTCCTCTTAAAAGATTATCGATAGCCGAATTTATAAAAATTTTATCTTCGTGCACATAAGCCGTTATATCGCAAAAATGCGTTCCTGCAACGCCTTTAATGCTAACGGGCTCACTTTTAACCCGCACAAATTTTTCAGCTTCATAAAATTTATTTAAAACCCCTATCGGATCTATTTGCTCCTTAAGTTTAGCATAAACGCTTACGAGCATGCCACGCGTTATAGGAAGCAGATGAGGCACGAAAAGTGTCGGTATCTGAGTGCTTGCAAGAAGTGAAATTTGCTCTTTTATCTCATCGCTATGGCGGTGCTTTATCGGATTATACGCGTTTGCGTTTTCATTTACGCTTACAAAATGAGTTGCGGCACTTAGCTTCTTACCCGCTCCGCTAACTCCGCTTTTTGCGTCTATTATCACGCCAAATTCGGCGTCTATAAACTGCAAAAACGGAGCGATGGCTAATATAGAAGCGGTCGGATAACATCCCGGATTTGCGATCAAATTCGCCTTTTTTATACGCTCGCGGTTTAGCTCAACCAGTCCGTAAACGGCTTGGGCTAAATTTTGGGGGTCTAAGTGCTTGCAGTAATTTTTCTCGTAAAGTTCAAGACTCAAGCGGTAATCCGCCGAAAAATCCACCACTTTAACGCCAAATTTTAAAAGCTCTTTTGCATACTTCATCGCCTCTTCGTGCGGCAAGGCTAAAAAGACAAGTTCACACTTTTTAGCCGCTTCGCTCGCATCCGCCGCGCTTACTTCAAACTCAAAAACTCCTTTTAAAGAGGGGAAAATTTCCTCTATCTTTGAGGCTGAGCTTGCGGCAAGATAAGAAATTTTAAATTTAGGATGGTTTAAAAGTAGCTTTATAAGCTCAAATCCCGTATAGCCGCTAACTCCTATGATCCCTACGTTTATCATCTATTCTCCAAATTTTATAGGTTTATAAGTCACGGAAACTATCTCCACCTCTCTAACGCCGTTTGGCAAATTTAAAGTCACCTCTTCGCCTTCGCTTTTGCCGATAAGTTGGCGTGCAAGAGGCGAATTTATCGAGATTAGCCCGTGCTCTAAGTTGCTTTCGGGAGTTCCTACTAGGGTATAAGACTTTTCTATCTCGGTTTCAACATCCATTATGACGACGGTTGAGCCAAATTTCACCTTGTCGTGCTCGTATTCGCTTGGATCTATCACCTTAGCTCTGCTTAAGATATCGCTAAGCTCGGCAATCCTGCTTTCGATGAAGGATTGTTTCTCGCGTGCCGCGTGATACTCGGCGTTTTCTTTTAAGTCGCCGTGGCTTCGCGCGATATCGATCTCTTCAACTATGCGCGGTCTTTCTACACTCTTTAAATTTTTAAGTTCGCTTGTGATTTTTTCATATCCAAATATAGTCATCGGTTCGGTCATCTCTATCCTTTATGGTTTGTTATCATCTTTGCAACTGCGCTTGCAGAGCCGTGCTTTAGATACTCTCTAAGCTCCACGCAGCCGTTTATAAATTTCTGTCTATCGCATTCGCGGTAAGCTTTTAATAAATTTTCAGCGCTTACTTCATCTTGCAAAAGCTCGGTGTGAAGCGGCTCTTTGCCTAAAAAGTCAAAGATGATATTGGCAAGTCCTGCAAATTTCACCTTCACAAGCCTTCTAGCGATAAACATATCGATAGCTTTTGCCTTGTAAGCAAGCACAAAAGGGGTTGCGATAAGTGCTGATTGAAGCGTGGCGGTTCCCGAGCAGATAAATGCAAATTCGCTTTGCAAAAGCGCTCTTGGCGTGTTGTTTACTACTTTAAATTCGCTGATATCGCCGTAAATTTCGATATCTTTCATCAAAAACTCAGGCACGCAAAGCAGTTTTTCGCCCTCAATCCGCTTGGCAACTTCGCGAAAAACAGGCATAAGCCTAGTTATCTCAGCCTTTCTGGAGCCCGGTAAAAAGGCTATCTTACCGCTATTCATAAGAGTATTTTTACGCACTCTAAGCTCATCCATCAAAGGATGTCCCACGTAAGTAGCGCGGTTATAAAACATCTTATCAAAAGGCAAAATCGAAGCTAAGTTATCGCAATACTTCTCAACTTTTGCCACCCTGCCAGCTTTCCAAGCCCAAACCTGCGGCAAGATATAGTAAGTTATAGGCGTTTTTATGCCCGCTTCTTTGATCGCTTTTGCAAGCGGCAGATTAAAGGCAGGGCTATCTATAAGCAAGACGTGATCGCACTCGCGAGCCAAATTTATCATCTCTTTGATAGCTCGTTTCGCCTTAAAATAAAGCGGCAAAACCTCCACAAAACCCATCGCCGAAAATTCGCTACTTCGCATAAAAGGTTCGCCGAATTTATCGTCAAATATACCATTAAGTTCGTGATTTGGCAGATACTCAAGCACCTGCGCTAAGTGCAAATTTGCAGAAGCTTCAAGACAAGAAACAAGCAGCTTCACTGATTTGCCCCAAATTCTTCTATAACGTATTTAAGCTCTCTCGTTCGCTCTTTTGTCATCTTTAAATAACAATTCGCCGAAGAGACAATATACATCGTGCCTTGAGGCACAAAAGGGCATTTAGCCTCTTTGTAAGCTACCCATTTTCTTTGGATGTCTTTTAGCTTCTTTTTATTTTCGTCATTTAGTATACTCATCGCTTTTTTGTAGGTTTCATTTAAAATTTTGTCTTGAATTTCAAACTCTTTATTGATGCACTCTATCATGCCCGCAGTCGAATTATCCGCATCTATGCATGTTTGCACTCTAAGTTCTGATTCGTCCACCACACTTTTGCTTAAATTTGGAGCGCTTTCATTTTTAACCGCAAGCTGCTGCGCGCCAAAAGCAAGGCTTGCCGCAAACGCGATAAACGTAAATTTTTTAAGCACGATTTATCCTTTATAATTTGACAAAGATTATCCCCAAAAGTGGCTAAATAAATAATAAATTTAAAATTCGGCTTTATCAGGCTATAACGAAAGCTATGTTAAAATCGCAAAAATTTT